>NZ_JBSICB010000025.1:0-43183 GCF_058245615.1 Chryseobacterium sp. UF-290 | reverse complement strand
ATATGCTCCGGTATACTAATGAGAGCTGGCCAGGTTCTACTTGGGATAAGATTGATACCTGGAATGCTTGGTATAATGACGAGTATTCTAAGCTCATCAACGAAAATCAGCTAAATCAAGAAAATGTAGAAAAAGTATTTGCACAGTTTTTGAAAGAAGTTGTAGGTATAGATGGCCTACAGGTATATAAAATTGATGGGGATACAACCAAAAAATTGGAATATGACGGCAAAGATAAACCAGTAAAAAAAACACCATGTTCCTAATCCATAATTAATAAATTTGAAAACTATGAAAAAAATATTTTTGCTTATGTTGTTAGCTTTTTCATTTTCCTCTAAAGCACAGCAAGTTTATCCTTTGAAAACTTATGGTATTGAGTTTCCAAAAGACTCTTATGTAAAGGATACTAACAATGAGCTCCAATCCTTTGAAGGTATTTGGAAAGGAAATTGGAATGGTAAATCCATATTAGTTATTCTCAAAAAAATAAAATTTTATAAATCCTATCTAGGTAACAGAGCTTATTATAGTGATATCATTATTGGTAAATTCAAAGTATTAGATATTGATGGTAATATTTTATTTGATAATACCAATCTGTTGGATGATCAAGCTAAAATTAAAGGAACAAACTTCAAAAAAATAGATAATAAATACTCATTGATTTATAATGATCCTGATTTATGTCATATAACAGGTAATATTGCTATTAACTTTACAGATACTACAAAAACAAAACTAGAATGGAAGTATTATCAAAATAGTGACTGGACAGATAATGATTGTTTTTATTATGGTTTGCCACAATCCCAACGACCTGATCCTTTGCCAAAGAATATTGTTCTAACAAAGCAATAGAATACAAATGCTGTTTCAAAATGGGGCAGCATTTTGTTTATTATTAAATCGGAATCTGATATTCTGGCAAAGACTGTTGGAAGGTTGCTTCGTGGACAGATCCCAAAAACGGTCCTATGGGAGGGGGACAGTCTATGTCCGGTGATGGCTCCAAGCATAAGTTTCCTGATTATATGAGTCCTGATGATGATCCGTGTAAAAAGGCTAAGACTGTGGTAACCGCTGCAAATAATGTTTATGGAAACGTTAAAGTGCAGCAAAATATGGATTCTGTTCTGAAAGCAAAGACGACGGCTCAGAATGAATGGGCAGTTGCAATAGGACAAAAAGCGGATGGCACTTATGATGTAACGCCTCCTAAAGAAGGATCAGCTACCAATGGAAGTATACCCACTTCTCAATTGTCTGGCACGTATATTGGGGACGGGCATTCACATGCCGGGGGTTTTGGTGCACCGTCTGCCGGTGATTTGTATGGGATGCTGGAGGAAATGCTTACCAATAGCAATTTTAAGTATCGTTTTGTATATGGCAATTACCATGGTACCCCAGAAGTCTATGTATTGATCGTCAATGACAGAAGCTTAGGGGTTAATTTTCTGGCGAACTATCCCAGAAGTCAGAATTATGACCCTATAACACATAGATTTTTGGAAGGATCTGCTGTGGAAACTGATTTTTCTGATATTTATAAAAAATATGGAAACGGAACCTACATTAGCTCTATAGGAGATATCACAGGACGTAGTGCAGGTTTGGCCTATATTTTAGATCAATTCAACACTGGGATCAGCTTGGGAAAAGTAGATGGGAATGGTGATGTGAAAAAGATAAATGTCACTAAAGAAAATATCGTAGTACTGGGAGGAAATGGAGTGCCTAAACCGGGAGTGAACGTGAAAGGATGTCCTTAAATATATGTATCAATAATAAATAAAAAATAAACAATATGAAACCAATTTTTAAAATAGTCTTAGCTTCTTTTTTTCTTCTGTCATTGCAGTTCTGTAATGCCCAACAGAATGAATATTTCAAATTTTATAATGAAATAACTCCCAAATTACAAACTATAGCAGAAAGTAAAACACAATATTATAACAGAAAATTTTCAGACTTCAATACAATATTACAATATAATGATCTGACAATTAAAACTTTCGCCTATGATACTAAAATATTTAACAGTAAAGATAATTATGTTCTGAGAATTTATTTTATAGATGATGATTTGTCAAGCTATGCCATTGATAATAAGTATCAATACCCCAGGGTAACAATAACTTTTACCGAAAAAATTCCGGATGTAATAGAAAAACTGACCAGGCAATATCATGGAGAGTGGAATAAAGAAATGTTGCAATTTTTTTCTGATCAAAAAATTGAGAAAATAGATTTTTATGGGATCAACGGAGTCACAAGTGCTGACAGGAAGGGTAGATAAGAGAGGAGGTTTATTACGGCAGCATTTTGCTTTAAAAGTAGTCTTAGCTTCTTTTTTTCTTCTGTCATTGCAGTTCTGTAATGCCCAACAGAATGAATATTTCAAATTTTATAATGAAATTACTCCTAAACTACAGAAGATAGCGGAAAATAAGACTCAGTATTATAACAGAAAGTTTTCAGATTTCTATGAGATATTTCAGGATCATAATATTACAATCAAAAGGTTTGGCTATGATACTAAAATATTTAATAGTAAGGATAATTATATTCTGAATATTTATTTTACAAGTAATGAGACTTTGTGGTATGCAAGCGATAATCAGTATCAGTTTCCCTTAATTAATATTACATTTACCGAAAAAATTCCGGATGTAATAGAAAAACTGACCAGGCAATATCATGGAGAGTGGAATAAAGAAATGTTGCAATTTTTTTCTGATCAAAAAATTGAGAAAATAGATTTTTATGGGATCAACGGAGTCACAAGTGCTGACAGGAAGGGTAGATAAGAGAGGAGGTTTATTACGGCAGCATTTTGCTTTAAAAGTAATGTTTGTCATATGTTATAAATGTGGCAAGCAATGATTTTGGAAGACTATATTTATCATCAAAACGACATGATCAGAATGAGTTGTCCCTGACATTTTGGAGGGAACCGGATCTTGTCAATTTGAAATTATGTCCACAGATCTAAACCTATGTTACACTGATTCCTAAAGACACTTCGATCAAACTGATAAAGCAATAGAATGTAAAGAATCTGTCTCTGTAGACGGATTCTTTATTATAGAGTATTGAGTTTTCCTGTATAATAGTAGCACTAATCCATCGAAACCAGAAGCTGTTTTCAGAGTAATTGATGGTAGCTGTTAGGTTTTCTTTATCCCAAAAAGAAATTTCAAAGACGGACAGTAATACAATAGAATCAACAGATTGTCCAGAATAATTAAAAATAAAGAAAATGAAAAATATTATAATATTACTTTTATTCACTATAGGATTAACAACATTCAAATCCCAGATCATTAGCCTGGAACAGGCTGCTGCTTATCCCCGACAACCCGATGGAAGAAGTCTACCAGAAGGTATCACTTATATAAAAGACATCAACAATTCTCTTGACATGTATGTAGGCACATGGAAAGGTTCCTATAATGGAAAAAATTATGAGTTTAGGTTTATTAAGAAATTGGCTGTTGGAGATAGAATTAAAAGAGATAAATTAATAGGACGATTATTGGTAACAGATGATAGTGACAATATAATTTATAGCTCATTGGAGAAGTCGGATGATGAGACTTTAATTAGAGGTCTTAATTTTGTAACATCTAACGTTAAAACATATCAATTAGCTTATACTATAAATTATGCATGTAATGATTCCGGAAGACTATATTTATCATCAAAGCCAAATAATCAGAATGAGTTGACTTTAACTTTTTGGAGAGAGCCGGATCTTGTCAATTTGAAATTATGTCCAGAGATCCAAACCTATGTTACATTGATCCCTAAAGACACTGGAATCAAACTGATAAAGCAATAGAATGAATCCATCTCACTTTTGGTTGTGAGATGGATTCTTGATAAAGGGAAGTTTTCAGACTTCAATACAATATTACAAGAAAATAACAGATAAGAGACTGCCAAATGTGGCAGTCTCTTATCTATTATAAAGTATTTATTTTTTCCAGCACAATAGCCGCATTACATCCACCAAAGCCGGAGGCTGTTTTCAAAATATATCTGATAGTAGCTTCCTGGTTTTCCCGGATAATGTTTAAAGGCTGGGAAACTCCCATTTCTTCAAAATTTTTAGAAGGGATTAAGGTGCCATGAAGGGCGCTTTCCATAGAAATAATGCTTTCCAGAAGTCCGGAAGCGCCCAGACAATGCCCATAATAGCCTTTCATACTGTTCAAAGGAACCTTTTGCAGCTCCATTCTGTTGAAAGCAATAGCTTCCATTTCGTCGTTGTATAAAGTGGCTGTTCCGTGCGCAGAAACAAAATCAATCTGTCCGACGGATACCCGGGCTTCTGTCATGGCATTTTTTATACTGGCATACAAACCGTCTCCGGTTCTTGAAGGTCCTGAAATATGGTTGGCATCATTGATAGCAGAATCACCAAGCACTTTAAATCTGAATTTTTCGTTTTCAGAAGGTGTTGACGTGATATAAACCGTTGCCGCGGCTTCTCCAATATTGATTCCGTTCCTGTTTTTGTCGTAAGGCTTGCATGGCTCTGTTCCTATGGCCTGAAAAGAGTTGAATCCTGATATCACAAATTCTGTAATTTCATCTCCCGCAATCACAAACGCATCTTTATATTTTCCTGCCTGGATCATGTTTTTGGCAACAGCAATCGCCATAACACCGGAAACACAGGCATTGGATACTACAATAGGTCTTGCTTTAAATCCAAAGAAGTCAGCTATTTTCTGGGCTAATTTTGAAAGATGAACTCCTTCCGGTAATTCAGTCTGATCTTTTAATAGGCTGATATTTCCTTTAGTCGTTGAAAGGATTAAAGCCGTATTTTCTGTAACGGAGTATTTTTCCATCAAAGGTTTCATGCTGAGAAGCAGCATTTTTTCCAGTCTTGTGAAATCTGTATAGCTATTCTGAACAGAACCGAAGATGCTGTTAAATTCTTTTTCAATTCTTTCGGAATCGATCATGGAAGCATAGAAAGCATCCTGATTTTCTATAATCTTGTGCAAAGCAACTCCTGATTTTCCTTCTAAAAGTGCCTTCCAGTTGGCATCCACATGAAAGCCCAGGGGAGTTACGCAATTGTAATCTGTTATGTAAATTTCTTTCCTCATGATAATCCCATTTTGTCTTTCCAAGTTTGAAAAAATTCCGGATTATACAGACATAAGCTTCCATTACTATCCAGAAATACCTGAATGGTCTCTCCACTGCATACCAACTGATCTTTCTGATTGAAAAGCTCATACCTGTAGATAAGCTTGGCCGAAACAGAATTTACAAAAGTGGTTACGATCCTGAAGGTTTCTCCATATTTTAGAGGCAGAAAATGTTCACAGGTACTTTTTACGATGGGGGTTACATACCCCGCATTCTGAATGTCGAGATATGTCAGGCCATGCAGACGTCCGAAGGCTTCCCGTCCGTCTTCAAAATAAACGATGTAATGACCGTGCCAGACAATTCCCAAAGGATCTGTCTCATTGAAGCGGACTCTTACTTCCTCAGTACAGGTTAATATATTTTCGTTAGACTGCATTTTGTTTCTTTTCGTAAAAAATGGAAATGGAAACAGTGGCAAGGTAAAATAAAAAGAGGAATGACAGTTCTTTGGCAATCCCTCCGATACCGCTGTTTCTTAAAATAATATCGTAATAAGCATTCAGTCCCCAGTTCATTGGCGAGAACCTGGCTACGGTCTGCATGAATTCAGGCATTAGGAATACCGGAACCCAGATTCCACCGATAGCAGCCAAAACTACTACGGAGGTAGCCCCGAATGGTGCCGACTGCTCCTGAGTGTCTGCAATTGTCCCCAGCAGAACTCCGAACCCAATGGCTGCCAGCCCGGCAAACAAGGTGACCATAATCAGCTGAACCATTTTTCCGGATACATCAAATGCCGGAAGATCCATATAAGGGAAAAGGTAAACCCCTACGGCAACCATCAGTAAAAACTGAATGATACAGATGATAAGATAGGTAAATGTTTTTCCTAAAATATGCACAAAATACGGGGTAGGGCTGATTCTTGCCCTGACGCTTGTACCCTGGCTTTTTTCTTTAACCAGATTAATGGATAATGGCACCACGATGAAAAATATGGCAAAAAGCGTCCATGCCGGAACATTATGCTGAACGGAATTGGGCATTACGTCCATTGCTCCTTTTTTGGGCGTAATCTCTTTGAAGCTGATCAGATTTTTATTTTCGTCAAGGTTTTCTGTGGTTCCCAGCTGATCCTGAAATGCCTTATAGATCTTTTTATTTTCGATCTCAAAAACCATTTTGTTAACGGAGTTCATCACAGAATTTTTAAATCCCGCATTAGTAGCAGGGTCAAAATATAAATGAATTTCCTTTGTCTTAGAAACCGGCTTTTGAGTTGCAGCAGAATCACTTTCAAGTCCGAACGAGCTTACAATAGCCTGAACTTTAGAATCTATATTGGCATTTAAATCCTTTGTTAGATTTTCAGGAATAACGATTGCCATCTGGTAATCCCCGGAAAATACAGCTTCCTGTGCTGATTTTTCGTTGAAATTCGTCAGCAGCTGAAAGGTTTTACTGTTTTCCAGCTCTGCCTTTATATTTTTAGAAACTTCAGACTGATCATTATCAATAAAGATGACCGGGATTTTTGATCCTTCAAGATTTTTAAAGGTGGAATCCTGGATCAGGGTAATGGTAACAATCAAAAGTAAAGGCATCACAAAGATGATGACAATTCCTCCGATATCTCTCTTCAGGAGAAGAATTTCCTTAATAAAGCTTCTCCACAGTTTATACAACAACATCTCTTAATTCTTTTCCGGTTAATGAAATGAAAACATCCTCCAGGTTTTCAGCATGGGCAATCTGTGAAACAAGTTCTTCGGGGGTTCCTGCTGCATGAATTCTCCCCTTGTCTATAATGGCAATTTTGGTACAGAAATCCTCTGCTTCAGAAAGGTGATGAGAGGTATAGATGATACAGGTTCCGTTCTTATTCAGTTCCAGTAAGAAATCGATGATCACTTTTTTAGATTGAACGTCTACTCCTACAGTCGGCTCATCCAGAAAGAGTACTTTAGGATTGTGAAGAGTTCCTGCGATGAGGTTACAACGGCGTTTCATCCCTCCTGAAAACTGTCCTACCTGCTTATCTGCAAATTTTGAAAGCCCCATGATCTCAAGAGACTCATCAATCGCTTTTTTGAGCTCATTATGCTTTAAGCCGTACAGGCTCCCGAAAAACATTAAATTTTCCCTGGCTGTAAGAGTGGGGTAAAGGGCATATTCCTGTGGAACGATACCGATGATCTGTCTGATCTTAAAACCATCCTCCTGCGGTGAAAGCCCATTGATGGTAAACTGTCCTGAAGTAGGTTTAATCAATCCTGAAAGCATGGAGATTAAAGTGGTTTTTCCTGCCCCGTTAGGTCCTAGAATCCCGTAGATTTCGTTCTTGTCAATATTCAAAGAGATATCATTTACCGAGAAATCTTCGGAGTTTTTGTATTTTTTATATAGATTTTTGATCTCAATCATATTTTCCGCCATATCAGATCGCTTTTTTCAGTTTTTTATAAAAAGCTTCTTCCAGATCTGCGATGTGCAGCATCGCTTTTGAAAGTTCGTTGTAGATATTGCTCTTTGAGTTCCTGTTCTTGTAAACACGGGCAATGTCTACGGCAAAGTCTCTCCAGAGATCACCGATAGCGGTGATTTCTTTAGATAATTCTTTTAACTGATCGTTTTTAAGAATGACAGAAGCTTCCTGAAGGAAGGCTCCATAGATAAACCTGAATCCGCCGCCGCCTGTTCCAATCTCCTCCTGCATTCTGATCAGCTGTCCCAGATAGTGGTTGGTCACCTTTGTTCCTTTCTTTTCTGCCCATTTCGGAATGCTCTTAGCGACCCATCTCATTGCTTTTACTCCAATAAGAGGTACCGGAGCCAGCATATTTTTGCAGGTATCTCTGATTCCTTTTTTTATGGCTTCTTCCAGATGAATGTCTTCAGGAATATAGACAGGATAATACATATGTCCTTTCGGAGGAAGTGCTCCTTTGGCATATCTCACCTTTTCCAGTTCGGCTTCGGAAAGGGAAGTGGTATAATCCATTACGGGGTCACTGATAAGGAATCTGCCGTCTTCTTTTCCATATACTACAAGGTTGTGGGCATTGAAGTGGAATTTATATTCCTCAGGAAAATAAGTAAGGTTGAAAACACCTACCTGAAGTCCTGTAGGTATATTCTGCTCTAAATTTCTTTCAAGAGCTTTCTGGGCATCCTGAGGATTTGAGAACTTTTCTCTTTTTATTTTAATTCCTAATCTTTTGGCTGCTTTGCTGAAAATAGCGCCCGGCATCGGCCGGTAGCTGAAACCCGGAGCAAAATTCACCTTTAAAAAGGGAAGATAGACAAAAAACAATCCTGAACCGATCCCGAAGATCATGGGTTCGCTTAGTTTAAGGCCTTTGTTGAGCAATAGATTAGAAGCAACACCGTTTTCGCAATGTGCAGTCTGATGGTGTTCAAAATTTAATTTCATTGGCAGCTTGTATCTTTTTCATTGGTCAAATGGAATGCAGCACAGCAGTATGCATATTTCATTTATTTCCCGTCGAAGTTTTTTAATTCATCCACTGAAATTCCGAATGCATCGGCATATTTTTTCAGTGCGGTTTCGCTTAGTGTTTTAAATATTTTAGGTTTAAAATGTCTTTTCACCCTCCATTGCCACATTCCTACATAAGAGGCAAGTACTCCCAGATCCATCTTGTTCAGCTCCATAAAATACACGATAGGACTTGCTATATTCCGGGCAACGTTTTGTTTCGCCTCCTCAATTCTTTCATGGATGAGTTCCATAGATTCATCCAAAGCAGCTTTCTTTGCATCCCAGCCTGTACTGTTGGCTGTAGTATAATTGTCATTATCATCCGTTACATACAGTACCTCAGTCATGTTGGCGGATTTCAGGTTGCTTTCGTCTTGGGGCAGGTCTTGTTTTTTCATCTAAATAATGCTTAATTCTTTTAGATTCCAGATGAAATAGGGTTCACCTGTTTTGATTCCTTTAATCAGGTGGCTAAAATAGTGAAAATACATTATATGTAAATCATATTAAATACAGAAGGATCATTGTGATCAAAAATGAGCGGTATCAATGATTTTATATAGGTTTTAATTTAAAAATCAATTCCGTTTTGCGTTCCGGATTAAAGTAAAAAAAACGTTCAATATATTTTCTGTTTGTTGATATCCGTTAAATAATTTCTTCTGAATTTAATTTTCCTGTTTAACTAATCCGGGTATATGAAATCTTAAGAAATACTTCTAAAGCTTATTATCTTCGTCTGTAACAAAACTCTTGTAACAAGTGTCTCCTATAATAAGACTAATGAGGTAAGAAATTTGATAAAAATAACAAACAAATAACAACTATGAAGAAGTTTTTTATTTCTGTTTCGCTTTTTTGTATGCTGAGCGCAATGGCACAGAAATTTGATACCCAAAAGCTGACGGATGCTCAGGGGTACACGTATGAAACGGTGAAGAATGATCAGGCAGGGGTAAGAGTATACACCCTGAAGAACGGATTAAAGGTTTATCTGGCAAAAAATGAAGATGCACCGAGAATCCAGACCTATATCCCTGTAAGAACGGGATCAAATAACGATCCGAGTGACAACACGGGATTGGCTCACTACCTGGAGCATATGGTCTTCAAAGGAACTTCTCATCTGGGAACTCAGGACTGGGCAAAGGAAAAAGCCTTGTTACAGCAGATCTCTGATCTTTATGAACAACATAAAGCGGAAAAAGATCCTGCAAAAAAGAAAGAGCTATATAAAAAGATCGATGAGGTTTCTCAGGAGGCATCCCAATATGCTATCGCTAATGAGTATGATAAAGCAATTTCCTCATTAGGAGCTACTGGAACAAATGCCCATACCTGGCTGGATGAAACGGTGTATAAGAACAATATCCCTTCCAATGAACTTGAAAAGTGGCTGAGAGTTGAAAAAGAACGTTTCTCAGAATTGGTACTGCGTCTTTTCCATACGGAACTGGAAGCAGTATATGAAGAGTATAACAGGGCTCAGGATAATGACGGACGTCTTGTGAACTATGCCCTGATGGAAGCCCTTTTCCCAAAACACCCGAACGGACAGCAAACGACGATCGGTACTTCGGAACACCTGAAAAGTCCTTCAATGGTAGCGATTCACAAATATTTTGATACATACTATGTGCCTAATAACATGGCGGTAGTATTGGTTGGAGATCTTGATTTTGATAAAACTATAAAGTTAGTTGATCAGTATTTCGGCTCTTTCAAGTATAAAGAATTACCTATGAAGAAAATGGTTACGGAAGAGCCGATGACAGGAATTGTTTCCAGAACGGTAAAAAGTCCGTCCACTCCAAGAATGACGATGGCATGGAGAACGGATTCTTACGGTAGCCAGGAAGCAAGATTGGCTGATGTAGTGGCAGGGATTTTAAGCAACAGGGGAGATGCGGGATTGATTGATCTTAACATTAATCAGAAGCAGAAAACGCTTGGAGCAGGAGCTTATGAATCACCATTCAAAATGTACGGTATGTTTGCATTGGTGGTTACTCCTAAAGAAGGGCAAAGCTTTGATGAGGCTAAAAAATTATTGCTGGATCAGCTGGATCTTGTGAAAAAGGGGCAGTTCCCGGACTGGATGCTGAAAGCTATCGTAAATGATAAAAAGGTTCAGCGGATGAAAGGATGGGAAACAGCTGATGGGCTGGCAACAGAGCTTTATGATTCTTATATCAAGGGAAGAACCTGGGAGCAGGAACTTGATGAGATCAATCAGTATGAAAAGATCACTAAAGCGGATATTGTGAAATTCGCTAATGATTTCTTTAAAGATAATTATGTAGTGGTCTACAAAGAGAAAGGAGTGAACGATAAGCTGGTACGTGTAGAGAATCCGGGAATTACCCCGATTAAGCTGAACAGAGAAGCTCAGTCTCCTTTCCTTAAAGAGATTTTAAATACCAAAGTACCGGAGATCAAACCTGAATTTATCGATTATAAAGCGGCTATCCAGACTTCAAAGGTAAAAGACAAGACGGTAAGTTTCGTGAAAAATAAATACAACGAAATTGCTCAGGTAAGCTATGTTTTCCCTTTCGGAACAGATAATGATAAAGAGCTTTCTATAGCAGGAACAGTTTTTGAATATCTTGGAACGGATAAGTATACTCCTGAACAGCTGAAGGAAGAGTTTTATAAGCTGGGAATCAGCTATAACATCAGAACCGGCAATGACCAGATGGTGATTACGCTGAGCGGGCTTGAAAGCAATATGAAGAAAGGTGTGGAGCTGATGAATCACTGGATGACCCATGTAAAGGCGGATAAAGCTATTTATGGACAGACGGTAAAAACAATCCTGGAATCCAGAGCTGCAGCGAAGAAGGATAAAGTGAAAATCATGGCTGCTCTTTCAAATTATGCCAAGTATGGTAAAGATTCGAGAATGACGGATATCGTTTCCAAAGAACGTCTTGAGAACATCGATGTAGTAGAGCTCATGAAAAAAGTGAAAACGTTGGATCAATATCCTTATCAGGTATTCCTTTACGGGCAGGATCAGTCTGGTTTGGAGAAAGCGGTGAAGCCTTTTATTGCCAATACAAGCCTTCAGCCAGCAAAAGCTAAGGTGTATGCTGAGCCGGCTACAGCAGGTAAAGTATATTTCACAAACTATGACATGGTACAAATGGAAATGTCCAAAGTAGCGAAAGGAAGTACGGTAAACCTCGGCAACTTCGGAAAGGCTAATGTTTTCAACGAATATTTCGGAAGAGGTCTGTCCTCTATCGTATTCCAGGAAATCAGGGAAAGTAAATCACTGGCCTATACTGCCTATGTTTCTTATGCCAATGCTTCAGAAAAAGGTCATGCCAACTATATTACCAATTATATCGGAACGCAGGCCAATAAGCTGCCTTTAGCGGTGAATGCAATGAGTGACCTTATGGTAACGCTGCCGCAGATCCCGGCACAGTTTGAAAATGCAAGAGGTTCTGCATTGAAGCAGATCGCTTCCAACAGGATCAACAGAACGAATATCTTCTTCAACCAGTTAGCATTGAAAAAGCTGGGAGTGGATTATGATATCAGAAAAGATATTTATTCTGAAATTCAAGGGCTGACGTTACCACAGCTTACAGAATTCTATAATACCGAAGTAAAGCCTGTAAAATACAATACGGCGATCATTGGCAAGAAAGAAAACCTGAATATGGAATCTATCAACAAAATAGGTGAGTTCCAGGAAGTATCTCTTGAAGAGATCTTTGGATACTAAACTTTTCAGAGTTTAAATAATTATAAAAGCGGAACAGAAATGTTCCGCTTTTTGTTTCTTAAATGTCCTGTTGATTTTGTAGATTTATTCAATGTTTCACGTGAAATAGATTAGCGTTGAGCTTATTTTTTACTACGGATTGTACAGATTTTCACAGATGATGATGCAGATTGTTAAATACATTGCTCATGAATCTGAATATAAAATTCAATAGAGATGTGCTTTAACTTGGTTAATGAACTAAGAAGATCATTCATAGGATTGAAGCAAAACTTAATATAGCGTTCTTTGTTAAATGAAATGGCCTTACGATCTTAAAAATAATGAATTTTATAAGTAATTTCTTTGCAGCATTGCGTTATTTAACAATCTGGTCTAAAACTAAAAAGCCGTACAGAGATGTACGGCCTTATGATTTATTTTGAATGAATTTTTTACGACTTTACTTCCTGAATAAATAGGTTGATCTCTGCTCTGATCAATAATTCCTCATTATTGAAGGTCTCACAGAAAATGTGACAAATATTTTCAAACTGGGAAATCAGTGATGCTTTTGAAATGATCTTGTCATGCACTTTGGGAAGGGCGAAAACTTCAATTTTCTTGATGTTGGTAATGAAGCCTATTACTTTTGTATCTGCTTCCGGATTTTCGAAGAAACTTTGTCCGAGGATGGAAGAGCAGGTCTGGGCCAGATTTTCGATTAAGCCGGCTTCAACGAACTCATTGTTGTGAACGAAGATATTGTCTTCTTTTATTTCAAAGGAAGTTACTACTTTTTCCTTGGTCAGCTCCAGAATGTAATCTGCCATAAGCATAGGCTCACGATGAGGTAAAAAGTTGTGTATATTGATGATATTTTCTTCCCTGATTTCCATTTCCAGTTATTTTACAGCAGTTTTCATTTGAGATCTTGCAATCACTTCGCCATTCAGCTTGGTAATGATATCTACCAGTGTTACTCCCATTACTTCATTGAGGATGGTTACCTCTGAAATTAGCCGGTCACCTGTCCTGGGCAATATTTCAGCTTCAAAAGATTTGATAGCCCCGATATATCCGGTAGGTGCTTCTTTTCCCAGCAGATAATACTTATATCCGGTATGCAGCGCTACACTTTGTGCCTGATGCTCAATCAGGCCCGAAGCCTGGAACGTTCCCTCATAAACAAACAGGTTTTTCTCTTTTATTTCAAATCCTGAAATAAGATGATTTTCAGAATACTCAGACAGTTCATGCACCATTACAAAAGGAGCTCTTTGCGGAATAAGGCTTTCTACAAAATCTTTATCGGATGTTGGCAGTCTGTTTTCCATTAGCAAACCGTTAATAAAGCACAAGAATAAGCAAACCTTCCACTTTCAGGAACACAAAGAAGCACTTTTTCTCCTTTCTTCAGGTTTCCTGAATTCATCAGCTCTTCCAAAGCAACAAAGATAGATCCGGCCCCGATATTTCCGATATCAGATAGATTGTAGAACCATTTTTCTGCCGGGAAATCCATTCCTTTTTTAGCAAATTCATCTTTTAATCCTTCTTTGAAATAACCGGAAGAGATGTGTGCTAAAACATGGTCAATTTTTTCAGGATCTAAATGATGTTTGTCGAAAGAGGCTCTTAAGCTCTCCGCTCCTTTTACCAGAATATATTTATCCAGAATTTTAGTGTCCTGCTTTATCGCAAAAATAGACTGTTTCAGCCATTCGTCTGATGGGTAATCTGCCCATGACCTGAGGCTTCCGTCTTCCTGCTTGTCACATCCTGCATACATACATGCTTCGATCTCGTGAGCGTAGGAGTAGAAATCAATGAATTCTATTTTTAAGGAAGTGCCGTTTTCTCTTGGTTTATTTTCCAATAGGAAAGCCCCTGCTCCATCAGAAAGCATCCACCTGAGAAACTCCCTTTTGAAAGCAATGATCGGTCTTTCTTCCAATAGCTTTAAATTTTCAGCTTCATGGTTGAATTTGTCTGCGGTCATCCATGCAGACATTCTCTCAGAACCCGCACAAACCGCATTTTCCTGCACGCCGGCTTTTACAGAAAGAAACCCGTAGTTCAGCGCATTCATCCCCGAGTTGCACAGGCCTGTTGCGGTATTGATCTCAATGGATTTTCCTATATTCAGCTCTCCATGTACCATAGAGGCGTGTGAAGGCTGGATCTGGTCAGGAGAAGTAGTTCCTACAGATAATAATTTCATATCCTCCTTTTTGAAATTCTCATCAAAAAGTCCTTCAACCGCTTTTGCTGTAAGCTGCGCATTGGTATGCGTAGGATTTCCTTCTTTATCTAAAGCGTAATATCTTGTAGTAATTTTATTGTTTCTTAAAATAAGTGATTTTGCTTTAGAAGGTGCGTCATTGATAAGCCCAAGATAAGTCTCCATTTCATCATTCGATACCGGCTCATTGGGTAAATATTTTGAAGCCTTTGTTATAAATACGTCGTACATTCTATTTTAAATTAATTCCTTGTAAATATCTTCTTTGTTTTTGTCTTTTAAACCAAAATATAGGGGTTGTGAGAAGGTGTAACACTAAAACGACAGGTGAGATGATCCATATCGCAGCCATCAAATATACCTTAAAGAATTTTATCAGCAATGGACGTTTCTCTTTTTTATTGATAATCAGACGAGACCATATGGTGAAAATCTTATTCCCTACCTTTTCTACACGGACCAGGAACGGCCGGATCTCAACGGCTCCGTTTTTGACCAGATCCGGTTGTAAGCTGCCCAGATCGTTATTTTTGAAATGTTTTTCAATGATCTCACCATACTTTACTGAGCCTGAGATCTCCTCATCAGAGACTCCTGCTGCAGGAAGTAATCCTGATTTCTCTTTCTGTCCTGTTGTCAGCCATCGGACGATAGTCAGCACGCTGGTGTAATTATCATGCCTGTCCACCAGGGCTATATTGCCTACAAGCCGGGCCTTCAGATCTTTTAAATAGATCTTTAGTTTTTCCTGGGACAGCATCCACATATTTCTCGTGCCGGAAATGGTAACTACAGGAGTGTCCTTAAGGATCTGTTCGGCATAGCCGCTTTTCAGAAATGAGATGATCGGGATAGACGGGGTAAGGAACCATACCTGATACCCAAACAGGATGAGGTCATATTTTTTGTTCAGTATTTCGTCTGAAGGTGGGAAGATCTCTTTCGGGATCTGTAAATAAGATTCCGGGAAAGCGTTGAAAAAAACATCACCCGGCCAGGGATAAGGAAAATCTTCCTTCAGCTGAATATTATAATAGGTAATATCATATTCCTCCTTTTGAGCTTCAAAAGGCCTGGCTATGTTTCTCACAATATCTTCAAGTTGTCCGGTTTGTGAATAATATATGACAAGTATATTTTTCTTCATTAGTTTTCTTTAATGTTTACAAAAATATGTTTTTCATATTTATTATTTAGTTTTAAATACTTTTAATGATTCAGAGCTAAATTCTAATGCATAATTTTCACTTTCAAACATCATATTATTTGTATTTACGAAAATAATGGTTTCAGGAAGTGTACCAATGTCATGCGGCGTGAAGTTTTTATCCGAAACCAGAAGCACATCAATACTTTTGCTGACTTCTGAAAGCTCTTTTATATAATGGATCTTTCTTGTTTTCACAAGATAACTGTGCGCAGCGATTGCTCTTTTTTCTTCATCCTTTATCAACGAGAAAACTCTTCTGCTGGCCTGGTATAAAGTCAGCAGAACATCTTTTTGCCCATAATCATCTGCGATATGAAGAATATTGGCATCGTTTGCAATGTGTCTGCTCAGCTCAAAGTATACCGACTTATTCGCATTGAAATCTTTCCTGACTTCTTTCACCACATCACTGTCTTTATACAGGAAGCTCAGGAACAGTTTTTTCTTAAAATAATCTTCATCCTCAATTTCTTCTCTCAATTTGGCAAATTCTTCTCTGAAATAGGCATTGATCTTTTTAGTTCTCTCAGAATAGTTTTTGCCGAAGCTCATATCATCTTTACGGATTCTGTTGCCCACCTTTACAGTAATGCTTCCGTCGTAGATAATGAAATCTCCTTTCGGTAACACTTCAGAATTCCCATGAATGTAAAGAGGAAGAACGTCCAGGTCAAATTGCTCAGCAAGATAAAAAGCCCCCTTGTGGAATCTTTTGACATCATTGGTATAAGACCGTTCAGCTTCAGGGAAAACTACCAGGGAATACCCCTGTGCAATTTTTTCTTT
Source organism: Chryseobacterium sp. UF-290 (assembly GCF_058245615.1). Taxonomy (NCBI): domain Bacteria; kingdom Pseudomonadati; phylum Bacteroidota; class Flavobacteriia; order Flavobacteriales; family Weeksellaceae; genus Chryseobacterium; species Chryseobacterium sp. UF-290. The sequence continues at coordinate 26,601 of NZ_JBSICB010000025.1, read as the reverse complement.
CAGTTGATCCATTCCGTTTTCTATGCCTTGAGAAACCGGGTAGAAGCCCAGCGCTTTGACCAGTTTTCCGAAGACAGGAGAATGATATACCCAGTCATTGACCAGATAAATGATCTTGTGGGTTGCCATGGCAATGGCTAATGTATCTAAAAAAGAGGTGTGATTGGCAATGATCACTGCCGGTTTGCTAAAATCTTCAGCCGTATTTTTAATGACCTTTTTCCTGACAAAAGGAGTAGAATATAATACCGATGTTAAAAATTTAGCCAGAATTAATTTTATAATATCCAGTGTTTTGCCTTTGGATCTTTTAATAAAGACACTTCCCAATGCTGAAAATATCATGCCGCCCAGTCCATAATATAAAAACGAGAATACAGCCCTCAGGAACAGTCTTAAAGTGATCGGAGAAAGCCCTTTTTTTGCTCTGTTGGTAATAAGGAATCTAAACCAGAACGGGTATAGGGTAGAGGTAATGACAATCACTGAAAACATCCCGATCAACGCAACCAAAGCTAAAGAATGTAAAGCCGGATGCTTGGCAAAGATCAGGGATCCGATAGAAAGAATGGTTGTAAAAACGGCCAGAATAATTGAAATTCTGTAGGTTGGAAGCTCATTCTTTCCTGTCGTATGCTCTTTTTGCATAGCCTGTGTGAGAAAAATACTGAAATCATCTCCTACACCGAATACCAGCGTACATACTACCGTACTGAAGATATTCAGTTCTAATCCTGTAAAATAAAGGATTCCAGCGGTAACCACTCCGGTTAAAACTATCGGGAACATGGTGAGAATGGTCAGTTCTAAGTTTCTGAAGAAAACAATAATCGTTAAAACAATCGCTAAAAGAGAATAATTGATCAGAGTGTTGAAATCCCGCTTCAGCAGGCCCAGAAAGTTTTCATTCATCTGCTGACGGTCAATAGCGAGTGCGTCATGTTTCTTTTCTATATCTTTGATGAAGGCGTCTCTTTTGTTTTCGTCTACTTTTACAACATTAGAAACCGTGTAGAATCCATTTTCGTTACTCATGAATTCTGAGATCTGAAGCGCTTTTATCTTTTCATAATCTTTCAGGCTTAAAGCAGTATAATTTTTATTCAGGACTTCAGTGAAGTTATCAAAAGCAGAACTGTTGAAGCCAAATTTGTTTCCATTGTCGATCAGCTCAGAAATAGTCTGGCTTTTTTTATGGTTGTTCCAGAAACTTTTCCATTCTTCAATTTTCTTTTGCTGGTCCTTTTCAGAAAGTACAATGTTTCCAATAGAATTATAGCTTAAGATCTTTCCCTCTTTTTTCTCTTTTTCAAGGAAGCTGTTCAGTTCCGAATTTCGGGCTAATGCTTCCTCTTCCGAATTTCCGTAAGAGATCGTGTAAATAGACTTTGAAGTGATATCTGAAAGTTTCTGAAGTTTGGCTTCACTGATCTTCATTTCTTTCGGAATGTAGTTCAGGTCACCAATATCTTCATTAAATCCGACATGCCTGAATCCGAACAGGCAGGCTACAATAATAACAGAGCAGCCGATGACCAGCGGTTTGTTTTTTTCATACGGATAAGATCCTATCTTATCTATAAAATTGGTATTGAGCTTTTCTCCTTTTTCTTTTGGTGTATAAAGCTGGGGAATAATGATCAAAGCCGTAATGGAAGATAAAATAACGGTGATCGCTGCAAAGAGCCCAAGATCCTTCAATGCCTCAGAGCGTACAAAAACCAGGCATAGAAACGATACCGCTGTAGTTGCACTGCTGAGGATAATAGGCTGTGTAATTTCTTTGTAGAGCTCCTCAATATTGTTATTGTGTTTATAATGCGTAAGAATGTGCAGGGCATAATCTATTGTAATTCCGATAAGAATAGCCCCGACGCTCAATGAGATCGCGGAAATTTTATCTTTGATAAAGTATAAGATTAATAAGGCCAACAAAACGGAAAATACTGTGGGAAGAAAAACAATGACCGGCGTAAAGAGATTCCTGAAGTAATAGATCAGCAGGACCAGGAGCACGGTCATAGAGATGACAACCGTATTCTGGATATCTTTTTTGATCTGCTTGGCATTGGCCACAGCAATGACGGGAGAGCCGAAGTAGCTGATTTCAGTTTTACCTTTGAACTGCTTATTGATGTTGTCTTTTATTTTACTGAGCTGATCCACAAAAAATTCGTTGGCTTTCGTATCGTTGCTTTTGTTTTTAGGATCAATGAAAAGCAAAAGATTTTTTCCATCCCTGGTTACAATATAGCTGTCTTCCAGTTTGAAGTCTTTGCTGATATTTAAGGCATTCAGTTTTTTGATTCCTAAAAAGGTAAGTCCCAGAGGATCTTTTTTGATGAACTCTTTGGTGACAAGGCTTGTAGGTGATACCAGTGAAATATAATTATCTTCTACCTGCCTGGCAATGCTGTCCTTCTGAAGCTTCCGTTCAATTTCTTTGTAATCATTTTCATTCAGGAATAAAGGCAGGTTTTGGTTGACGAAATCAAACGTTTCGGAGATCTCATGGTCATTTACCTTCCCCTGAACAGAGCTGATATATTGTTGTAGAGGTCCTGTTTTCTGTAAAAAGGTATCTGCTGTTTCAGAGAGCTGAAAGTTGTCTTCATCAGATTTTTTTTCTATTATTACAATGATCTTATCCGAGAAGTTCAGCTGTTTAAGAACTTTGGCCGTAAGATCTGACTTTTCATTTTTAGGGATGATCTGATTGATGTCCTCTTCAAAATTGATCTTTGAAGCAAAGAACAGGCATACGGCAGCAATTCCCAAGGCAGTAAATGCAGAGAGAATTTTGTTCCCGGAGATCAGATAATATAAAAATATAAAAAAGCGATGCATTGCGTTTAAATCAAGTCTGCAAATTTAAATTTTTAAGAATTAGTTCAAAATAGTTGGACGATAAGTTTTGACTGAAAATCAATAAAATATTCTAGGCAGAATGAAAAAAAACTCTACTTTTGCAAAAGTTCCCCTTTAATGAAATGTATTTTAAACCACAATTATTATTAAAAAATAAGAATCTGTTTTAGATATGTTGAAAAAAAATGATGAAAAAATCAACGGATTTCTATTTGTAATAGTGCTTCCGCTTCTACTGTTTGCCATGTCTTATTACGGGTTTGAATCCTCTTATACGAGATTAAAGACCTCTGAGAAAACACCGGACTTCTTATTTTCATCCGTTTATGCTTACAGGGTGATTCCCAACTATCTCAGTGTGCAGATGACCACGTTGATGTATGATCTTATCAATGGGCCATTGGTCTTTTTTAAAGATTTTTTATCCAAGAACGGAACACCATTTTATCATGGGCTTTTTCTGATGAACAGCGTATTCTTCATTTTATGTTCACTCATTTTAAATGCTATATTCAAACTTAGGGCTGTGGGATTCCTTTTAAACCTGAATTCAAGAAGAATTATCCATCTTTTGTCTGTTTTCTTTATTGTCATTACACAATATGCGCCTACAAACTGTGATACGATTGCACTTTTCTGCTATCTGGCAGGCGTTTTTTTTACCCTGAAATATTTACATACACACAATAACATGTTCCTTTATCTTTTGATTGTCCTTATTGGAGTCTCTACATTTGTGCGGGAAACAGCATGTATTAACATAGCTTTTTTTGCAGCAGTATTCTTCAATATTGATGACCTTAAAAAAGGAAACTTTCACATAATCCTGAAAATATTGCCTCTGGTCATTGCGTTCCTTGTCCCGTATCTGGGGCTGAGGGCAATGCTGGTACAGGAAGAAACTACTTTTGTGGAAGGCTTTTATATCAACAGAAATTTTTCCAGTCCGTTCAATCTTGCAGGATTACTCTTTGCGGTAATCGTGTTGTATTTTATATACAGGCTCTGTATAGGAGAGGAGAACAGAATAGTTTTTGGAAAATATCTTTTTTTTTCCGTCCCATATCTTCTTATGATTACCTTAGTGGGGCTTTTTTGGGAAGTAAGGCTTTTTTTGCCTTTGATACTGACCGGAATTATAACAGCATATCATCAGTTTAAAAAAACATCAGAGATTTAGCATGAGTTTATTACACCCATATTATCTAGTTGCCATTGTCTATATGCTGTTCTTCAGTGTTCAGGAGGTTTTTGGCAAAAAGGTAGATAAAAAGTGGTTTTGGTTCCTGGCGGTTTATTTTATCATTATTGTCGGGTTCCGGGATAGTGTCGGACCTGATTACGGAAGTTACAAAGGGATCTATATTTATTCTGATACCAAGAGTTATTACAGTATTTTCATGAAGATGCTCCATCTGGAAGCACCGGATACTCTGGATGTGGAATGGCTGTATACCCTGATCAATAAAATTCTGCTCAATGTTTTTAATGCCCCGTTTTATATATTGACCCTGGTCATTGCTATTTTTGCGATGATATTTAAGGTGGAGTATACGGATGATAATACTTTCTATCCCTTTACCTTTACGCTTTTTATGTTTATTCCCAACTTTTTTATCGGAGAAAGCGGGCAGATCAGACAAAACCTGGGGACCTTTATCGTGTATTTTGCAATCCGGTACATCAAGGAACGGAAACTCTGGCATTACTTATTCTTTATTTTTTTAGGCTCAGGTATACATAATGTTTGTTACTTATTTCTGCCAATGTATTGGCTGGCGCGTGTTCCTTTGAATAAGACCGTGATGCTGATCATGATTATAGGCTCAGTTTTCTTATCACCGTTTGAAATTTATAGGTTCTTTGGTAGCTTTCTGGATGGCATGGCATCGGAGGTAGAGCTTGTTGAAGGCTTCAACGGATATATGAATGAGAGCGTACAGCGATTGAACGGAGGTATTGGAATTCCCGAAGTAATGATGGCTATCCTGACATTCTTCCTTTTTGTTTTTGATAATAAGATGAAAGAGCTGTACCCTTACTACGAATACCATAGAAACTATGCTGTGATCGGGATTTGTCTGTATTTTATCTTTCGAAATAACCCTATATTTTCGTCACGGCTTGCAGGAGCATTCATCGGATTCTCATACATTATCATTCCGAATGCGATGTATGTTGTTTCAGCAAGGGTCAAGGGTCTGATCTATGCATTTATTATTTCACTGGTCGTCTTTAATTTTGTCGTCTTTTCGATATTTAATAATATCAAGGCAGGGCGATTCTCCGTAGACCTTTATAGAAACCACATACTTCCATAGGATTTTTGGATCCAAATACATAAAAGGCAGCTGTTAAGCTGCCTTTTTCTTTTTTTTGAATAAAGGATTAATATTTTATAGTGTTAATGTGGTTTTATCTTAAATTATTAATAACATAATTTAAATATGTTATTTTTATTTATAAAATAAATCTATTTTTGTTGATGTAGGCTTAATAGTTGTACTTCGCTAATGACACACAAATCCATAAGGTATGAAAAGGTTCTTTGAAAAATTAACGGTATTTATTTGCCTGACAGTGATGGGTATAAGTTCCAAGGGTAGCACTGTTTCAGAAGGAGGTTTCCCTTCGGTTAGACCTATAAGTGATGTATCGATCATTCCGAAATCAGATTCGATGCTAAGACGGGTACAAAGGTATTGGTCTAAAATGGCAATTCCGGATTGGCAAAAAGCTCCCAACAGCTATATTTTTGATCCGGATCAGAATAATGAAGGGCTACTGGTACCTGTAAGAAAAGCATATGCCATGTGGGAAGGGGGTGGTTATATTAATGGTAATGGGATCCCGGCAGGCGTAGTAACAGCAGATGTATTGTGGGAAGATGTGCATGGATTGATAAGATCAGGAGCTAATTATGCTTTGGAAATTTTAGGTTCCGGTCAGAATGCAAAAATAAAGGTTCCGGTCAATAAAACTAAAAAAGGAAATGCTGTCATAGCCTTCAGAGTAAACGGAGAGATTTATTGGAGCTGGCACATCTGGGTAACGGACGATCCCACCAATGGGGCAGCTTATAAAAGCTTTAGCAATATTAAAAGAATGAGGTCAGACGGTACTGTTGAATTGATTCCTGACTCTGACTGGAAATGGATGGACAGAAATCTGGGAGCGCTCACCAGTTCCATTACTTCATCAGACTGGAACAGGAGTATAGGGCTGCTTTACCAATGGGGGAGAAAAGACCCTATTCCGCCTTTGGTAACACGGGGAAATGACTTCTATGAAGTTTCAGGATCTACCGGCCGGATAAGGCACAGGGGAGCGAAGAATATGACGAATGCGGTAAGTATTGATGACCTCAGAAAATTTGTTCTGCTTTCCGGCGCAGAAGTCACCAATAATATCAGGCTTTCTGTGAAAAACCCACTGAGCCTTATCTATGTGAATAAAGATGATAACTCAGGACAGGCCTATTACAACAACAATCTTAATCTTCCTGTCAATTGGTTCGGTGCATCTGCTGGCTTACCGAATAACAGGCTTTCAGAACTTAATCTTTGGTCCGATAATTCACAGGGCAAAATTGAAACGGGTTATAATGCTGACGACAAGGCAAGGCCATATAGGGATAAATCCCCTTATGATCCCTGTCCGAACGGATGGCGGGTGCCTTCTGTGCTGGTAGCCAATCTGGCCTCGCCATCCTATGTTGATGATATCCGGATAGACTTTTCACCTTTCGGGGTCAGAACGAATATGTCGAAAAATGTTTTTGAAACCAGTAAATACTATATTATAAAGCCTACGGATGCAGGTGTTCCGGGATTTATGACGGGATTTAAAGTATATCCTAATCTTGGTTTCGATCTTTCCGATGCAGGTGGATATGATATGGGAATTTTTCCCGGGAACGGGCAGCTGATCAGAGGAGCTCATTTGGGACAATACAGTGACCAGCATCATATAGCTTTATGGACAGCAACAATGACCAGGCATTTTGATGCTTCACCGGCAGTAAGTGTGAGGGGGCTGTCGATGATTCCGGATAAGACACAGCCTGATGTTCCGGATCCTAGTTATCCTGATATCAAAGGACGGTATTATTATTTTCCTCTCTCAGGAATGTATACTTCAGACGCGAATGGTTGCAGATGTGTAAAAGATCCGCTATATGTTGTGAATGACTATGATTTTCCTACGGAATATCTGCCTGCGGCAACAGAATACAGGGAGGGGCTTGATCATCCCAATACTTATCAGATTGTAAAAAGCGGATCGGTTTCTGTTATAGAGATTCCGGTAAGCAAAGCCTTCTCTGTACAGAGTCAGTTGCTAAATAATTCTGATATATTAAACGCTTCAAATTTCAACAGTTTAAAAGCTAATGTACTATGGTCTACTAATGTTAATCTGATCAGTAAAATCTCAGTGATCAATCCGTCCCCCTCTTCTCTTCAGGGACTCGGAAATTCCAGAATATCTGTGGAGATAGCACCTAATCAGAGTGGGAATGCTGTAGTGACTCTGCATAATGGTAATATTTCGGGTCCGGTATATTGGAGCTGGCACATCTGGGTGACCGATTCCCCTATAGCATCTTATACTTACATTACAGAGTCTCCGGTAACTGCGGCTGTAAACTATATGAATTATGTAAGCAAGGCGGATGTGGTACTTCAGACCACATTTATGGACCGTAACCTGGGAGCGGTGGATGCTTTTCCTAATGTAGCGAACCCTCTTTCTCCTACAGCGGATGAGCTGGCGAAAGTACGAGCATCTACAGGAATGCATTATCAATGGGGAAGGAAAGACCCTATTCCTACATTTCAGAATGCTGATAATAAGGGCTCTTTTAATATTTCTCTGGGAACCACAGCGGCCAATGGAACTATTTCTTATACAGTACTTACTCCTGCTGTCTATAATGATCTATCGGGAAGCTATATGATTCCTTATAATGCGTATGCTGCCGCATCAAACGTCCAGGCTGCAGATAAAACATCAGATAAAATCTCTAAAATATTAGCCTATTCTGTAAAAAATCCTTTGGCATATATGATTCCAAGTGCGTTTGCTCCTTTTAACAGCAGTACGCCCAATTATACCAATGGAACAGACTGGCTGGGAACAGAGCCCAACTTAGCGCCGGACAGATGGGGCAGAGGTGGTAAAAAATCCCCGTTTGATCCATGTCCTGAAGGATGGAGAATTCCTGATCTTGCAGATGTAGCATTGGTTTCAGGATCTGATTTCGGACAGACCCCATGGTATAAAAAAGATAAAAGCATAGCCACTTCTTACAGTGTAGCCACAGACTATGCGGGGTTCAGGGTGAGGCATCCCTCTACAACCTCTACCATTGGCTATATGTTCAGTAATCCTTTATATCCTGTGGGAAACTATCCGGATTCAGGATCAAGAGGATTCAGAAGTGTAATTGCCAATCAGTCTCCGCAGGGAACATTCAACGTGATTAATTTTCAATATCCGGGTGTCTGGACGGGTGCTTTAAATTCAAACTATATTGGAAGACCGGTTAATATACTTTTTGACGCTGCCTCTACAGCTAATAGGTTTATTGCATTTCATGACAATAATGATCCGTACTTTGGTATGAGCTGCCGTTGTGTGAAAATAAAGTATGACATAAACGGGGACGAAGAAGGTCCGGTTTCAAGGAGAAGAATTGAGCCCGGCGGACCTACATTGGGCGTTGCGAATACGGAATTTAAAACTGTGGAAAACACAATTTCTCTATATCCGAATCCTGTATCCGATGTTCTTTACATAAAGACTACGGAAGATAAAGATTATTATTACCAGATATATAATGTATTGGGGCAGCTTGTGAAATCAGGAAAGTTTGAAGATAACCGGACTGATCTGTCATCTCTGAGCCAGGGAGTTTATCTGATAAGGATAAATAACTCTGTTGAAGTTGTTGAGAAAATTATAAAACTATAAAATAGGAAAATGATGTCTAAAGCAGTGGAATAAAGCGATTTGTTCCACTGCTTGTAGATGAACATATTTTTTACGTCTATTACGGCTGATGAAAAATTCTATATCATTAAATATTAACAGGATAATAACCGGCTAAACCCTACAGTACAAAGGACTTGGTTCCTTTATAGATAGTAGCTGGAACAGTTGCTGAACGACTGCAATTGTTAAATTAAACCCGTTTAACAAAAAGTATATAATAAAAAAGCTTTACTTTTGCAAAAATTTTTAGAATGTCGAAAAATTTAGTAATCGTAGAGTCCCCGGCGAAAGCAAAAACTATTCAGAAATATTTAGGAAAGGATTTTGAAGTGAAATCCAGCTTCGGACATATCCGGGATCTGCCTAAAAAAGGAATGGGGATAGACCTGACTACATTCAGTCCTGATTACGAAGTTTCAGCAGACAAAAAGAAATTGGTAACCGAATTAAAGGCAGCAGTAAAGAAGGCGGATATGGTATGGCTGGCTTCCGATGAAGATCGTGAAGGAGAAGCTATTGCATGGCACTTGGCAGATGAATTGAAACTAAAGCCGGAAAACAGAAAAAGAATTGTTTTCCATGAGATTACCAAAAACGCCATTCTAAAAGCCATTGAAAATCCAAGAGATATCGATCAGAATTTGGTGAATGCCCAGCAGGCAAGAAGAGTGCTGGACAGGATCGTAGGTTTTGAAATGTCTCCGGTTCTATGGAAGAAAGTAAAACCGGGGCTCTCTGCAGGAAGAGTACAGTCTGTCGCTGTAAGATTAATTGTTGAAAGAGAAAAAGAGATCCGCGAATTTACTCCTAAGGCAAGCTTTAAGCTTGATGGGATCTTCTTAAATAAAACTGAGCAGGAAATTGCTGCCAAGCTGAAAAAAGATTTCGCAAAAGAAGAAGAGGCGGAAAAATTCCTTGAATTAGCGAAAACTGCGGAATTCAAAGTTCTGAATGTTGAAACCAAACCGGGTACACGTTCAGCATCAGCCCCTTTTACAACGTCTACATTGCAGCAGGAAGCTTCCTCAAGATTGGGGTATAATGTGACGAACACAATGCGTCTGGCACAAAGGCTTTATGAAGAAGGGTTCATTACCTATATGAGAACAGACTCGGTAAACCTTTCCCAGGAAGCTATTGAAGGTGCCAAAAAGCAGATCATATCAGAATACGGAGCAGAATATTCTTCTCCAAGAAATTACACCACAAAATCAGCGTCAGCACAGGAAGCTCACGAAGCGATCCGTCCTACAGATTTTGGTGTGAAAAGTATAGGCGATGCACAGCTGAATAAGCTGTATCAGCTGATCTACAGAAGAACTCTTGCTTCCCAGATGGCGAATGCGAAAATTGAAAAGACGGTGATTGAGATCGGAAATGCATCATTGCCGCATCATTTTGAAGCACAGGGAGAAGTTATTATATTCGATGGTTTCCTGAAAGCTTATGGCATTGTAAAAACAGAAGATGATGATGAAGAGAACAATGAAAAACTGTTGCCGAAAGTAAGGGTAGGGGAAGTTTTAAACTATAAAAGCATTACAGCTACTGAAAAGTTCACAAGACCGAGTGCAAGATATACCGAAGCCGGTCTGGTCAGAAAACTTGAAGAATTAGGGATTGGCAGACCATCTACTTATGCGCCTACGATTCAGACGATTCAGAACAGGGAATACGTGGATAAGCGTGAAATAGAACCTCAGACCCGTGAAGTGATCAAAATGTCTCTGGCAAAAGATAAGATCAGGAAAGTGGTGCTTGACGAGAAATTCGGAGGTGATAAAAATAAATTCGTTCCTACGGATATAGGTGAAGTTGTAAACGATTTCCTAACCGATAACTTCAGAGAAATCCTGGATTACGGTTTTACGGCAAGAGTAGAAGAAGGATTTGATGAAATTGCCAATGGTGATCAGAAATGGAAAGAAATGATGACGGATTTCTACTCAAAATTCCACCCGAGAATTGAAGATGTAGAAGAAAATGCAGACCGTGCGACGGGTGACAGATTATTAGGAGTTGATCCTAAGACCGGTAAAAATGTTCATGCAAGAATCGGAAGATTCGGAGCAATGATCCAGATTGGAGAAACAGATGATGAAGAAAAACCGATTTTCGCTTCATTGATGACCGGCCAGAATATTGCAACCATTACTCTTGAAGAAGCTTTGGAACTTTTCAAATTGCCTTTTGACTTAAGTGAGGTTGATGGACAGCCGGTTTCAGTTGGAGTGGGTAGATTCGGTCCTTATGTGAAATGGGGAGAAACCTATATCAGTATTCCGAAAGGCGAAGATCCGCTTTCTGTAGATCAGAACCGTGCAGAAGAGATCATCAGTGAAAAGAAGAAGGCTGACGCTCCGATTGCCACATACAAAGGTGAGCCGGTAACAAAAGGAACCGGAAGATTCGGGCCGTTCATCAAATACAAGGATATTTTTGTGAATGTTCCGAAGAAATATAATTTTGATAACCTTTCCCAAAGTGATATCAATGAGCTGATCGATGCTAAACTGGAAAAAGAAGCCAACCGCTATATCCAGCAATGGGAAAAAGAAAAAATTTCTATTGAGAACGGAAGATGGGGACCTTTCATCAAATTTGGAAAGGCAATGTTCAAAATTCCGAAGAAAAAAGATGAAACGAAATATGATGCGGAAGAGCTGAAAGAAATTTCTTTGGATGAGGTGAAGAAATGGATCACCGATCAGGACAAGAATGCCTTTGCAGAAAAGAAAAAACCTGCAGCCAAAAAACCTGCTGCAGCCAAGAAAACGACAACTGCCAAAAAGCCAGCTGCGAAAAAGAAGTAATATTAAAATAATAATACAAAGCCGTTAACAAATAGATGTTAACGGCTTTTTTTATTAACAAAACATACCAGGGGCTGTTCAGTTGTGGTGTTTTTTTGTATGTTTGTTATATCAAGCAATTAAACAATTTATTACATTCTGAAACTTTTTGAATTAACATATGGATTTTGAAGACTTTATCATTTCACCAAGAAATTTCAAAACAGAAAGCTGGCAGATAGGAAGTCGGATTACAAAAGATATTAAAGAAGACAGTATCGTGCTGTTGTTCATATCTGATTACAGAGGTGCGGGAGGAGATGCGGAGGTGCAGGATTTCACAGCTGTCAGAAAAGAATTTTATAAACTTTCGCAGTTGGATTTTGAAGTTCCTGTTGTGGATCTTGGAGATCTGGTATCAGGAAGATCTGTTCAGGATACCCATTATATCCTGCAGGAAGTTTTGTCTGCCTGTCATTATAAAAGAGCCCTTCCTGTAATTATCGGCGGGTCCAATGACTTTGCATTCTCATTGTTTTCTGCCCTGAACTTTCATCAGAAAAATATCAACTATACCCAGATCAGTAATATCATTTCCCTGCAGCAGGGTGAAGAGATCAATGAACATACTTTCTTAAGCAAAATGTTCGGTGCTAAAAATTTCTCTATTAAAAATTATCATCATCTGGGATATCAGAAGCATTTGAATGAAATGGATTCCGTAAGGCTGATTAAGGAAGTGGAATTTGACATTGTCCGCCTTGCTGAAATGATGAATTCTACAGAAAAAACTGAACCTTTTTTCAGAAAAGCGGATCTGGTTACTGTAAATTGTGATGCTGTTGAAAGCTTCAGCGAGCCTTTCTCTATGAATCCGCAGGTAAACGGACTCAACAGACGGGAGATCTGTGCCTATATGAAAGAGATCGGATTGAGTGAAAATTTGAAATCCGTTGGCATCTTTAATTATAATATTTACTCGGAAAACCAGTTGAATCACCAGCTTTTAGCACAAATGCTGTGGTACCTGATCGAAGGAATTAATATCCAGCATTCACACCCGAAAGAAAGACACTATGAATTGTTCTATGTCCTGATTGATGATAAGCAATATGCATTCAGGCGTGATACTTTCAGTAATTTGTGGTATTTTGGTGATGATGAAAATATAGAAAACTGCATTCCCTGTTCCAGGAAAGATTTTGATGAAGCTAAGAAAGGCTGGCTGAATGCAAGACTGACGAAAATTTAATGTATGACAAACGTTCCCTCAAAAGTTTCCATCATTGTTCCCGTTTATAATGTCGAAAATTATCTGACAAAATGCCTCAGCTCTCTTATTGAGCAGAGCCTTCAGAATATTGAAATTATAGTGGTCAATGATGGAAGTAAAGACAGATCTGAAGAGATCATTCAGAATTACGCACAGAAATATCCCGAAAAAATAAAAGCCTTCAGCAAAGAGAACGGAGGCTTGAGTGATGCCCGTAACTTCGGGATTGATAAGGCTTCCGGAGATTACATCGGTTTTGTAGACAGTGATGATTATGTGACAGAGACGATGTTTGAAGAAATGCTTCTTCTTGCAGAAAAACATCAGGCTAAAATGGTGATCTGTAATATCCAGAAAGTGGATGAAAATGGGAAAATCACCCAAAAACTGACACAGCTTCCCAACATGCCGGAGAAAATAATCCTTGAAAATAACTTCTCGGTTTTTTCGGATGTCAGCTATTTTGCCTGCAATAAATTGTTTAAAAAAGAACTTTTTGATCAGAAAAGATTTAAAAAAGGAGTTCACTTTGAAGATATTCAGCTTATTCCCCAGCTTTTATTGGACTGCGAAATGATTGCACAGACCCAGAGCTTCCATTATCAATACCTTGAACGTACTGATTCTATCACCAAAACTCATACGGAAAAAGGACTCGATATGCTGAAAGCTGTCAAAGATGTGGAAAAAGCATTTCACGGATCGAAGTATTCCCATAAAAAAGAAGAACTTAAAAATTTTCAGATTTTTGAAGGAATATATTCTTTCCTGGCGTATCTGGCATTCGTAAAAAAAGAAGAAATATTCTACAGAATGTCTGATGAGCTGTCTGTTTTCATGAGAGAAAGACAAATAAAAATTCAAGATATATTGAACTATAGTCGTTTTGGTAAGAATTATCTTTTATCTTTGCCGTTGAAAAAAAAGATTTTTTATCTGTTATTTTTTGCCGGACAAAAGAAGTTGATAAGAAAATTAATATAACACAAATGCAAGTACTATTGTTTCGATCAATAGGAAATGATGATGAAGTTTACCTTTTATAGAGGCCGAATTATACATTTTTATTGAAGATACATGTGCTGGATAAAAAAGAATGAAAAATTTTGAATTGTTCTTAAGCGGGTCGGGAATCCCTATTTTCTACGTGAAAATAGGATTAGGTTTCGTATTCTCCTTTTTAATTACTTTTTTCTCTATTCCTACTATCATAAAGATTTCAAGAAGAAAGAATCTTATGGATGAGCCTGGAATAAGAAGTTCACATCTCAGAAAAATTCCCAATCTGGGAGGAATTGCCATCTTTTATTCGATCGGGATCTGTGCATCCATCTTTGCCTATGAGCTGTTCGATCTTTATAAGTTTCTGTTTGCCTCATTGATTATTCTGCTGTATGTAGGAGTAATGGATGACATTGTAGTGATGAGAGCCTATAAGAAACTTGTCGCACAGATTGTAGTGTCATCTCTGGTCGTTATTGGATCAGATATCCGGATCAGAAGCTTATTCGGGATATGCGGAGTGTATGAACTGGGGTACTTTGTGAGTGTTCTGTTCAGTATCATTACGTTTATTATTCTGATCAATGCTTTCAATCTGATCGATGGTATTGATGGTCTGGCGGGTGGATATTCTGTGATATGCAGTGCTTTGTTCGGGATAAGCTATTACAGATTGGGAGAATATAATTATCCCCTGGTTGTCCTCTCCGTAGTGATTATAGGGACGGTGCTGGCATTTTTGTATTATAACCTGTCGAATTACAGAACCAATAAAATATTTATGGGGGATACCGGGTCTATGCTGCTCGGCTTTTTGCTGGCCTTTACCTCTATTTGCTTCATTGATATTTTTATTGATAAAAAATTGATTGATGTACCGAGATATCACCTGCAGTCTGCGCCGGCTGTGGCTGTAGCGATTCTGATTCTTCCGATCGTAGATACGTTAAACGTTATTATAGTAAGGCTTTACAACAAGAAATCACCTTTCGATGCAGATAAAAACCATATCCACCATAAACTTCTAAAGCTTGAGCTTACCCATAGAAGATCTACTTTTTATATTATTATTTACTATCTGATGATTGTAGCGGTAGCTTATTATTTTAGACATATTAATATCAATTTGCTGCTGTTGGTCATCCTGGCATTAGGTTTTTTCGGTGCTTATTTACCGGATTTGCTATATCGATCAAGAAATAACAAACATTAACAATTAAATATTACTTTTGTAAACAATATTCAAATATGATGAAGAACTTTAAGTATTTATTTTTAATATTACCTTTTTTGGTTATCTCATGTATCACGACGAAGGATGTGAGATACCTGCAGCCAAGCGAAAGCCTGGTCATTAACGAAGAAGGCCTTGTTCCCTACAATATTCCTGTTTACAGGATCACAAAAAATGACATTCTTAACCTGAATATTGTAACAACCCCGAAAGGAGATGCTGCACAATTTTATTCTTCCTACAATACATCAGGAAGTACTGAAACTCCTACTGCAAATAATGTAGTAAGAGGAGGAGGAGCTGGTGGTAGCGGATCCGGTGTAGGGTCTGGATCCGGATCTGGAAATGGAGGTAATGTGAACTTCTATTTTAACGGATTAAAAGTTGACAACAATGGAGATATCAATGTTTTTGGAATCGGTTACATTAAAGCTGAAGGCAGAACACTTGATGAGGTAAGAAAAGAAATACAGGATAAGGTAAATGAAAACTTCCAGGATGGAAAATCTGAAGTAAGATTGAATACAAACGGAATTACCTATTATATTCTTGGTGATGTGGAAACTACCGGGCTTTCCGGAGAAAAAGTAGCTCATAAAAATACCCTTACCATTACTGAAGCCTTAGCGATCAATGGTGGACTGAACAGAAGTATTGATAAAAAAGAGGTTGTCATCCACAGAAAACTTCCGGAAGGAATCAAAATTGCCAAAATAGACCTTACCCGTGAAGATCTCATGAATTCTCCTTACTATTACGTGCAAAACGGAGATGAGATTTACCTTAATACAAGAAGAAAAAGTCTGAACGGATTCGGTAAAGATCCTATCCAGACCTTGCTTACGGGTGTAACGGCGATTACAACGGCATTAACTTTATATACAATCCTACAAAAACTTTAATCCTCATGATTCCAGGAAAAGACACACAAGTAGGAAAGAACGAACCTCAGAAAGAAAAGTATGGGACGTTCGCATTGTTTGATATCGAACATTTTTTAAGAAGGATATTTAAGAACTGGTACTGGTTTGCTTTTATGCTGCTTATTGGTTACGCTATTTCTTGGGCATATAGTAAATATTATGCACAGAACGTATATGCGTCAAACCTGTCTTTAAGTATCTCAAACAATACGTCAAGTTATTTTACCCCGAACCAGTCTATTAACTTTATCTGGGGGCAGGGAGGAAATCAGGATGGGGTTTATTTGAAAAAAATGCTTCTTTCAAGATCTCATAATGAGTTTTTGGTAAAAGAATTAAACCTTTTTGTCAATTATTCCACTAAAGGTGCTATCAAATCTACCTATCTGGATAAGGATGATTCCCCTGTTTTTGTTGAGATTGATAAAAAACATCTTCAGCAGATCAATTATCCGATTACATTACTTCCCAAAAGCAATGGAGCTTATGAGGTGGTCCTGCCTGAAGAAGGGCAGTCAACCAATCTGTACAGCTATGATATAGAGGGATTTCAGAGTATTAATGCTTATTCAAGACCGGCTAACAAGACTATTAAGATTAATGAATGGTATACCTCTCCGAACCTGAGATTTAAGCTGGTTCAGAATCCTGTTACCCCTAAAACCAAGTTTGAAAATATCATTGTATCCTTGGGTTCTGTTAATCAGAGTGTTAATGATATTGTATCTACTGTAGGAGTGGAATTTGATAAGGAAATCTCCACGATCATGATCATTACCAAAAAAGGTTATAACCTGAACAGTACTGTAAACTTCCTGAATAAATCGGTGGCTGAATTACAGAAAAAAAGGCTTGAAGATAAAAATATAGTCAACAAAAGAACCGAATCCTATTTACAGGGTAATCTTGATAACATCCGTAAAAAGCTGGATTCAAGTGCTAATGTTCTTAATTATCTGAAAACATCAGAAAAGCTTTATAATATTAAAGACAGGGATGAAAAATCTCTTGAGAGAATCAAGGAGCTGGAAGCGAAAAAAGCAGATATCGTAAGCAAAATCAGTGCGCTGAATAATATTAAAAATACCCTTCAGTCTCAGAATTTTGATAAAATGATAGGAACCAATGCTGCCGGTTTTGAAGATGGTCTGTTCTCAGCTACTGTTACAGAGCTTAAGGCTTTGTATACCAAGAGAGCAGAAATGGCCACTATCTATAAGCCAAACTCTGAGCCAATGAAAGAGATCAACAGGCTTATCAATGAGGCAAGAATGGGGTCATCCAACAGCTTGAGAAGTTATTATACCAAATATTACGATGAGATCAGCAAAATAGATCGTGAAGTAGCTTATGCCAACTCTGACTTATCTAGCTATCCTGAAAAAGAAAGAAGATATCTGGATGCTGAAAGAGGCTATAATATGATTGAAGCTACCTATAACAGCTTATTGAGAAGGCAGAATGAGACCCAGATGAATGTTGCGACCAATCAGTCTGATATCACAGTCATTGACCCGGCGAAAAACCTGGGACAAGGCCCGATCAGCCCGAATATTAAATTGGCGAAGATTTCTATTATTTCAGGAATGCTATTACTTCCGTTATTGTTTATCCTGATTGGTGAAGTGCTTGACAATAAGATCAGAAATATCAAAGAATTGCTGGGTGCTACAAAAATCCCGCTTCTTGGGGTAATTGGGAACAACAGCAATGAAAATATGCTGACAGTTTTGGAACAGCCAAAATCATCTGTGTCAGAGGCGTTCAGGGGAATCAGGGCTAATATGAGATTCCTGATGGATAATGAGGATGAGAAAGGAAAGGTCATCCTGATTACGTCCTCCATCGGAGGTGAAGGAAAGACGTATGTTTCCATCAACCTGGCTTCAGTAATAGGATTAAGTGATAAAAAAACGATCCTCTTAGGAATGGACCTTAGAAAGCCGAAGATCTTTGGAGATTTTAAAATTGATAATAAATATGGTATTTCCAATTATCTGACAGGAGAAGTAAGTATAGACCAGATCATCAACAATACAAAAATTCCTAATCTGGATGTTGCCACTTCGGGACCTATACCTCCCAACCCGTCAGAGCTTCTAATGAGCCAGAGAAACATTAAGTTTATAGAAGAGCTGAAAGAAAAGTATGACTTCATTATTATTGACTCTCCGCCGGTAGGTTTGGTGGCAGATTCATATGAATTAATGAAATATTCTGATGCCAATATTTATGTTGTACGTCATGAATATACCGAAAAGTATATGCTGAAGATGATTACTGAGAAATATCATAATGATGAGATCAACCATTTAGGACTTGTTTATAATGATTACAATACAAAACAGGGATATGGTTATGGCTACGGCTACGGTTATGGATATGGGTACGGATATTTTGATGAAGATAAAAACTATAAAGAGCCGTTGTTGATCAGAATCAGGAATAGAGTACAGAGATTCTTTAATAAAAAATAAAGCATTAAACCCTCATTTAATGGGGGTTTTTTCATACTGAAAGTATTTTCATAGTATGGAAAAAAGAATATTTTTGACACTTTGCCGTTTACTTTATAACAAATTATGTTTTTTTGTTTATTTTTAACTAAACATTAAGATTATCATTAATATAAAAATGTTTTATATTTGCAAAAATTAAATTTTAAAATAACCATAAATCCATATTCTTTTATGAATAAAAAATTATTGTTTAGCTTCCTTGCCTTCCTTGGAGTGGTAAGTGTTAAAGCACAAAGAAACGAATTGGGAGTTCGTCTAGGGATGAGTAACCTAGTGGGAGATGTAGGAAGGACAAATTATATTTTACAAAAGCCGTTGGATTTAAACAGAGTGTCAGATTGGGGCATCCCATTTTATGGAGGGTTGTTATATAGATTTAATTTTAATCCGCATCAGACTGTTAGATTGGATTTAGGATATAACCAGGTTCAGTTTAGCGATAAAGCTGCGAAAGAAGATTACAGAAAAAATAGAAACTCATACGGGAAAAATAATGTCTATGAGGCGAGTTTAATGTTTGAATACAACTTTTTCCCGGTAAATAACGAACAGATCAGCATGGTGAGTCCATATATCTTTGGTGGTGTCGGTGCTTTGATGTTCGATGCTCCTAAAGCGACTCTTGTTCATGATTTCAAAAGAGATGCGGATGGAGTGGCAATAGCTCCGATCAATGAATTGGACTATAAAACTACGGCAGATTATTCGTTAGGAAAAAAAGTAACCATGCATATTCCTTTCGGTGTAGGTTTAAAATATAAATTTAACCATACCTGGGCTATATTTGCGGAAGCAACATTCAGGCTTACGCTGACGGATCAACTGGATCATAGTAAGATCCTTGGTAAAGATGTGAAGGCTTCTTATAATGCAGATATTTTAGATCCTGCTACCGGAGCTTCATTATTGCAGTCCGGAAGCTATTATGCAGTATCTAAAGAAAGGGAAGAGGAGTTTATTAATAAGAGAAATATTGGAGATAGCCAATCCAGAGACTGGATGAATACATTCAGTGTAGGACTTACCTATTCGTTCGGAAGACCTCCATGTTATTGTGATTAATATGTCGTTGATTAAAGATAAAATAAATTCTGAGAATTTACCGAAACACGTGGCCATCATTATGGATGGTAATGGAAGATGGGCAAAATCTCGTGGTGAGGAAAGAACTTTCGGCCACAAAAATGCCATTAATGCTGTAAGAAATGCCATTAATGCCTGTAATGAGATCAATATCCCCTATTTAACGCTTTATACATTTTCTTCAGAAAACTGGAGCCGTCCGGCTGAAGAAGTGAATACCCTTATGAATTTGCTTGTGGAGACCTTACTGCTTGAAGCAGAAGAGATCTTCAGCAAAGGATTGAGAATGCATGTTATAGGGAATTTGGAAAAGCTGCCTTCTTTAGTAAGAGAACAATTGCAACGTGTGGTAGACCTTACAAAAGAAAACACAAAAGGAAACCTTGTATTAGCGATAAGCTATGGCTCACAGAACGAAATACTGAATGCCGTAAAGAATATAAGCTCTGATGTAAAAGAAGGAAAAGTAGAGGTAGAGAATATCGATGAAAAATTATTCGAAAGCTACCTTTATACCAAAGATTTTCCACCTGTGGATTTACTGATCAGAACCAGTGGTGAAATTAGGATCAGTAATTTTCTTCTCTGGCAGATTGCTTATGCAGAATTACAGTTTTTAAACGTTCTCTGGCCGGATTTCACCAAAGATATCTTCTTCCAGTGTGTTGTTGATTATCAAAACAAAGAAAGAAGATACGGATTGACCGGTGAGCAGATACAAGGCCAATAAATTTAAAGAAAAGAAAGACTCGATAAAATGAAGTTTAGACTATTACCCATCATTATGTTTGCTGCTTCTGCACATTTTTATGGACAAGTAACTCCACAAGACAGCACACAAGTAAATAATGCTGTACACGCAGAAAATGAGCCAGGCACTTATACGCTTAAAGACATCGTTGTAGATGGGGTAAAAAAATATACACCAGCTCAGATTTTGAGATTTACAGGTTTGACAAAAGGTGAGAGTGTAGACATTCCGGGACAGAAGATCAGCAATGCTGTTAAAAAACTTTGGGATACCCAATCTTTTTCTGAAGTGGAAGTTTATGTTCAAAGCATTGAAGGTCAGACTATAGTTTTGAGATTTTACCTGGAAGACCTGAAAGAACTTGGAGAAGTTAAATTCACAGGAAAAGGGATCGGTAAATCTAAAAGCGAAAAACTGGCTAAAGACAATAATCTTAAACCGGGAACTAAGATCACACAAAACTTAGTTTCAAGTCTTAAGACCAATATTCCGAAAGACTATATCAAGAAAGGTTTTGCCGATGCTAAGATCAGTATTCAGGATAAAATGAATGCAGGAGATCCTGCTTTGGTAGACTGGACGATCAATGTAGAAAAAGGGAAAAGAATTAAAATCGATCATATTGAATTCGAAGGAAATCAAAGTGTTACAGATAGAAAACTTAGGAACAAAGCCTTTAAAGAAACCAAACAGAAACGTTTCGGTATCGGTGGTATCCTGAAATCTTCAAAATTCATCGAAGAGAAATATCAGGAAGACAAGCAGAATCTTGTCAGTTATTATAACTCCCTTGGGTACAGAGACGCGAAGATCGTTTCAGACTCAGTATGGAGAAATAACAAAAACAATTACGATATCAATGTAAAGCTTAATGAGGGTAAAAAATACTATATCGGGGATATTACATTCACCGGTAATACGGTGTACTCTACAGAATATTTACAGAGATTGTTAGGATATAAGAAAGGAGATATCTACGATGCTGTCGGATTCAACAAAAAAGTTGGAGAAGACGGAGGTAAAGAAGATGATTCAGATATCAAATCCGTGTATATGAACAACGGATACCTTTTCTCGAATGTAACACCTGTGGAAAAATCAGTATCGGGAGATGCTGTAAACCTTGAGATCAGGATTAATGAAGGAGAGCAGGCGACCTGGAACAAAGTAACCTGGCAGGGGAATACAACTACCCATGATCACGTAATCCTTAGAGCGTTAAGAACAAAACCGGGAGAATTATTCAAAAAGACTGAGATCAAAAGAACCTATTTTGATTTAGCAGGGATGTCTTTCTTTGATCCACAGCAGATCGGACAGGATATTCAGCCTAATCAGTCAGATAATACTGTTGATATCAACTGGAAGTTAGTAGAAAAAGGATCTTCTCAGGTACAGCTACAGGCTGGTTACGGAGGTAACAGCTTTATTGGAACCTTAGGATTGACGTTTAATAATTTCTCGTTAAGAAATTTCCTTAAATTCAAAGACTTTAAGCCGGTTCCTCAGGGAGATGGACAGACTTTCTCCGTTCAGGTTCAGGCAGGACAGTATTTCCAGAACTATGGATTATCATTTACAGAACCTTGGCTATTTGGGACAAGAGCTACAGCTCTTTCTGTAAGTTTGAACAATTCCAGAGTAAGATATACCGATCAATATGGGATAGCACAGAAACTTAATATTTTCTCCGCTTCAGCAGGGCTAAACAGACTATTGAACTGGCCTGACGATTATTTCTCATTGTATACAGGTTTACAGTTCCAGAAGTATGACTTCAATAACTATCCGTTCCAGTTTGGGGATTCCACAGAATACAACGGGACAGCTAATAACTTCAGTATCAATTTAGGGTTGAGCAGAAACTCAGCAGGTATTGACCCTATCTTCCCAACCATGGGATCCAATATCGAGCTTTCAGCAAAACTGACTCCTCCATATTCATTGTTCAAGAAGAAAGATTATTCTACCATGTCTCCTATTGACAAATACAAATGGATGGAATTCTATAAGATCAAATTCAAGGCTGACGTATATAACGAAATTATAGGAAAGCTTGTATTGAGATCTTCTGCTGAGATGGGATTCATGGATGGATATAACAGCAAATTGGGAGCTCCGCCTTTTGAAAGATTCTATATGGGAGGTACCGGACTTTTTGGAGGCCGATATGACGGTAGAGAATTAGTTCCTTTAAGAGGATATGAAAACGCAAGTACGGAAGGAGGTCTGGCAGAAGATATTACACAAAAAGGAGGAGGTACGATCTATAACAGATTTACCTTAGAATTGAGATATCCGATTTCTATGAGCCAGACTGCAAAAATCTATGCGTTGACATTCGCTGAAGGAGGTAACGTGTGGAACAACTGGAGTTCTTACAGCCCATTCCAGCTGAAAAGATCAGTAGGTGTAGGGGTAAGAGTATATATGGGTGCATTTGGATTGATCGGATTTGACTTTGCACTTGGATTAGATAAAACAATATCAGGAGATAAATCCGGATGGAGACAGCACTTCCTGATGAACCAATCATTATAATACAAATATGAAAAATTTTAAAGTAACTTTCACACTCGTACTGCTTTTACTTTTCGGGCTTGGTAATGCTCAGAAAATAGGAGTGGTGGATACTAATGAGATTCTGAATAAATTACCTCAGTATAAAGAAGCCGAAGCGAGGCTTAATGCACAGATTGATACCTGGCAGACAGAACTTCAGAATCTGCAGTCAGAATATGAACGCAAGAAAGCTGCATTTGAAAGTGAAAAAGTATTGTTGATAGGGGATCAGCTTAAACTTAGGGAAAAAGAAGTTACGGACCTTGATAAAAATATCAAAACCACTACCAGCCTACGTTTCGGAGCCAATGGTGAAATTACAAAGTTGAGAACAAACCTCGTTTTGCCATTCCAGGACCAGATCTGGGGAGCGATCAAAACAATGTCTGAAAAAAATGGGTTGGGCATAGTTCTTGATAAAAGCAATAACATTAGTGTTATCTTTCTTCAGGGAAAATATGATTATACGGAAAAAGTATTAACTATTTTACTGAAAGGAACGGATAAGAAAGAAAAAACTAATAGTAAAAGTAAAAAGTAAGTTTAAAATTAACTTTTGCTTAAATTTAAAATCTAAAAACAAATTAAATTATTTATTTACCAATTATGAAAAAATTAAGTGTATTATTTGCAGCAGTGATGATGGTTGTGTCTGTAGGTATGGCAAAAGCTCAAAAAATTGCTACTTTGGATGTAATGGGAGTGCTTAATGCTATGCCGGAAAAGAAAAAAGCAGATGCAGATCTTAAAACATTCTTAGATACAAAACAAGCTGAGATTAAGAAAAAAGCAGATGCAGCTCAAACTAAATTCCAGCAATATCAGACTGAAGCTCCTAAAAAGACAGCTGAAGAGAACAATGCCAGAGAGGCAGAAATGAAAAAATTAGGAGAAGAGATCCAGCAAATGCAGGATAAAGCTCAGAAAGATCTTCAGTCTAAACAGGAAGTAGCTTTCGGGCCAATTGAGAAAAAACTTAATGATGCCGTAGAAAAAGTTGCTAAAGCTAACGGATACGAGTACATTATGGACGCAGGTTCTCCGGCATTCCTTTATAAAGCGGGAGCAGATGCTACAGCAGCTGTAAAGAAAGAATTAGGAATTCAATAATTTCAGCAAATTAACAAAGATTTATAAAACTAACCGCCTCTTTTAGAGGTGGTTTTTTTATTTTTGCGGAATGGAAAAAGAAGTATCAACTACGGTAAAAGTGAGATTTAGTGACTGCGATCCGATCGGACATTTGAATAATGTAAAATATCTGGATTATATGTTTAATGCCAGAGAAGATCATGTAGAGACATTTTATGGATTTACCTATGAGGAATACACTAAGCAAACCGGCTGTACCTGGATTGCGATTCAAAATGAAATTGCTTATTTAAAAGAAGTAAGATATAATACCCAGGTGGTTATCAGCAGCAAAACGATCGATGTTCAGGACAGAACTGCCAAAGTTGAAATTTTAATGAAAAGTCTGGATGAAAAAACAACCCATGCTGTCCTTTGGGTAACCGTGATATATTTTAATGTGAAAACAAGGAGATCTGAAGTTCACCCTGAAGATATAAAAGAAGTTTTCAACAAATTCTATGTGGATTTACCACAAAAGGACTTTCAGCCGAGAGTTAAGTTTTTAAGATCCCAAAATGCAAAGAATTCTTAATGGACCATGTTTCATGGAGAGCACTTTGATCAATAAAATTAATAATATATAAATGAAAAAAATAGCAGTAATAGGAAGTAACGGACAGTTGGGAAACTGTATCAGAAAGATAGCACCTGACTTTGAACATCAATATGAGTTCTTATTCACAGATTCATCAACATTAAATGTTACAGATGAAGAGCAGGTTAACGATTTTTTCTATGATAACAAACCCGATTACTGTATCAATGCTTCAGCATATACAGCAGTTGATCTTGCAGAAACGGAAAAAGAGAAAGCTTTCGCGGTAAATGCAGATGGAGTGGCTTACCTTGCCCAGGCTTGTGCAGACTTTAAAGCGACTCTGATCCATGTTTCTACAGATTATGTTTTTGATGGAAGTACCAACCTTCCATATGCTGAGGATGACTTTACCGATCCAATAGGAGTATATGGAGCATCAAAGAGAAAAGGAGAAGAGCTTGCTTTGGAAATAAATCCTAGGACCATTATCCTGAGAACTTCGTGGCTTTACTCTGAGTTCAATAAGAATTTTGTTAAAACGATGTTGAATCTCTTCTCTCAGAAAGAAGAATTGGGAATTGTTGCAGACCAGTTCGGCCAGCCTACCAATGCAAATGATCTTGCAGAAGCGATAATGGATATCATTGAGGCTCCAACCAAAACCTATGGTGTGTTCCATTTCTCAAATTATCCGGAAACAACATGGTTTGAGTTTGCCCAAAAAATTGCTGAATTCTCGAAGTCCTCCATAAAATTAAATCCTCTGACAACCGATCAATATCCAACTCCGGCCAAAAGACCTGTGAGAAGTACCATGTCGCTGGATAAAATCGAGCAGATCTATAAAATCGAGCCCAAACATTGGGAAAACAGTCTTGAAGAATGTGTTGAAATACTTGCACAACAATAAATATATATATGAAAAATATAGCAATCGTCATTTCAGTATTGTGTGTGCAGCTTTGGAATGCACAAAATGTTTATTTGTCCAAAGTTGAAAAGACAAATGATAACACCGATAAATTCCTGTATAAAAAAGAAGAAGCGAATACAGATGCAGTTTATTTAGGAGAAGTGGAAGTTCAGGGTTTTTCCAAAGATGATGCGGGAGTGTTTTCTATGATATATAAAAAGGCAAAAGAGATCGGGGCCAATACGTTTGCCCTGAAACCTTTTGAAAATATAGAGGGTGCACCGCAGCCATTCAATGCCACAAATTATAAGATTGCTTTATATTATACACCCAAAGAAAAATTGGAAGTCCGGCATGGAGAGATGTATATTTTTGCATCTTCAGAAAAAGACCAGAAAATAAGCGTCAATAGAAAAGACTATGTCATATCGCCGAGATCATTTTTAAAATTTAAAACTGTTTCCGGTGAGATTTATACAATATCAACAAAGAAACTGTTAGGCTCTACTATAAAAATTCAGCCAAAGACCGGTGATGATAACTTGTATTTTCAGATTTCATCTTTAAAAGTTAAATCAGATACATCCGGAGTAGGAGGCTTAAATCTTAAGTCAGGAGATATTATTGGTTTGGAAAGGTCTTATGCAGAATTTTTAAGCATAATTTATAAAGAGGATACGCTTTAACAAAGAAGTAATGTCTTATTTTCTTTTAGACAAAGCCCTTATTTCTATATTTTGTTTAAAATTTTTCATATTGTATCCCAGTATATTAGGGTTAAAATGTTAGTGGAATGTAAACTTTATGTTAAATAAGTTTGTTTTGTGTGTTAATAAGTAGTTATCTTTGCCCCACTGAAAACGAGAGTAGTCAGTTAAGCGCAGAAGAGCTTTTAGCTAAGCATAAACATTTATTCTACCAGAGAAACAGACTAAAATACTTTTACTTTTTTTCATTAAAAAAAGGTTGTGAGTTAAAATAAAGTTTGTATCTTTGCGGTCCCAATTATAGGGAG
>NZ_JBSICB010000024.1:0-57715 GCF_058245615.1 Chryseobacterium sp. UF-290 | reverse complement strand
AGTAAAAGTATTTTTGTCTGTTTCTTCGGTACAATAAATGTTTATGCTTAGCTAAAAGCTCTTCTGCGCTTAACTGATCTACTCTCGTTTTCAGTGCGGCAAAGATAACTACTTATTAACACACAAAACAAGTTTACTTAACATAAAGTTTACATCCCAATAACATTTTAACCCTAATACACTGGCGCACAATATGAAAAATTTTAAACAAATGTTTGAAGGGACAAGGTTACAAAGTGAAAAGGTAGGAGTATGGGAGAGAATTAGACGGAAAATGAGGAATGGGAGTGTCTCTCTTACTATAAGAATATACATATAGGGTTATTTATTATTACTACTCTACTATTCTATTAATTTACTAAAGTTTCTGATTTCTGATTTACCTTCTCAACTATTATAATAGATGTAATAGTGATAAAAAGCAGGAAACATTTTTTTCGATTCCTTACATTTGTACTACATTCTGAATTTAAAGAATGAAATGAGTTATATATGATTGATAAAAAATATAAGGTTACAGTTCACACTGATACCAACCACTACGAATATTCTACAATTACCCACGATGAAAATAAAGTCAGAATCTACACATTAAAAAATGGCCTTAAGGTTTTCCTTGCTCAAAATTTTGATGCTCCAAGAATTCAAACCTTTATTCCGGTAAGAACGGGAAGCAATAATGATCCCGCAGATAATACAGGTCTGGCCCATTACCTTGAGCATATGATGTTCAAAGGCACCTCCAGAATAGGGACTCAAAACTGGGAGAAAGAAAAGCAGCTCATTGATCAGATTTCAATATTATACGAAGAGCATAAGGCGGAGCAGAATCCTGAAAAGAAAAAGGAAATCTATAAAAAGATTGATGAAGTTTCACAGGAAGCATCCAAATATGCCATCGCCAATGAATACGACAAGGCTATTTCTTCATTGGGAGCAAGCGGAACCAATGCCCATACCTGGTTCGATGAAACAGTCTATAAGAACAACATTCCGAATAACGAACTTGAAAAATGGTTAAAAATAGAGAAGGAAAGGTTCTCTGAAATTGTACTTCGCCTTTTTCATACTGAACTGGAATCTGTATATGAAGAGTTCAACAGAGCACAGGACAATGACACAAGACTTGTGAATTACGAACTGATGGACGCTCTTTTCCCAACACATCCCAATGGGCAGCAAACGACGTTAGGAAAGCCTGAACATTTAAAAAATCCATCTATGAAGGCTATTCACAAATATTTTGATGAATATTATGTTCCTAATAATTACGCTATGGTGCTGGTGGGGGATCTTGATTTTGAAAAAACCATTCAATTGATCGATCAATATTTTGGAACTTTACCTTATAAAGAGCTCCCCAGGAAAACACCAATTGTTGAAAAGCCCATTACAGAAATTGTAAAAAGAACTGTAAAAAGTCCTACTACTCCACGGGTTCAACTGGCATGGAGAACAGAGAGCTACGGAACACGGGAAGCCATGCTGGCTGATGTAGTAGCCAATATCCTTAGCAACAGAGGGGAAGCCGGTCTATTGGACCTCCATATCAACCAGACTCAAAAGATGCTTTGGGCACAGGCATTCTCTGTAGGACTGAAACAGTACGGTTATTTTTCTATTGTAGCTGTTCCGAAAGAAACGCAAACGCTGGATGAAGCAAAGGAAATGGTATTGGAAGAGATTGAATTGATCAAAAAAGGAGATTTCCCGGACTGGATGCTTCCGGCGATCATTAATGATTTTAAGCTTCAGAGAATGAAAGGCTTCGAAACGGCAGAAGGACTGGCTACCACTCTTTATGACTGTTATATAAAAGGAAGAACCTGGGAGCAGGAGCTTGATGAAATGGATATATATTCAAGTTTCACTAAAGATGATATCGTAAGTTTTGCCAATGCTTTTTTCAAAGAAAATTATGTTATTATTAATAAAGAAAAAGGAGTTAACGACAGGTTATTAAGAGTTGAAAATCCGGGTATCACTCCGGTAAAGATCAACCGCGATGTTCAGTCTGAGTTTTTAAAAGAGATTTTATCTGATAAAACTGATGATATACAGCCTGAGTTCATCGATTATAAAAAAGAAATAGTCACTGATGATAGTAAAGGAAAGAAACTGAGTTTTGTCAAAAACAAATACAATGATATCGCCCAGGTTCATTTTATTTTCCCTTTCGGAAGTGATCATGACAGAGATTGGGGAATATCCACTCAATTGCTTCAGTACCTGGGAACCGACACGCTTTCTCCTGAAGATCTGAAAAAGGAATTCTTTAAAATCGGAATCAGTAATGATTTTAAAACAACAAACGACCAGCTGCTCATCTCTTTAAGTGGACTGGAGGAAAATATGGAAAAAGGAATTGCCCTGCTTCAGCATTGGCTGCACGAGGTAAAACCGGATCAGGATGTATATAATCAATTTGTAGGCACTGTACTGGAAAACCGCCAGGCCATCAAGAAAGATAAAAACCGTATCATGACTGCTCTTACCAACTATACCAAACTGGGAAGCACATCTCGTTTTACCGATGTTATCTCGAAAGAAGAGCTTGAAAGCAGCAACCCGGAAGTCTTTACCAACCGGATGAAAGAACTTTTCAAATATCCATATCAGGTATTTTTCTACGGAAAAGATTTTGAAAATTTCAAAGGATATATCGGAAAGTATACGGAAACGGAAAGTCTTCAGATCCCTGAGCCTAAGCAATATCCTGAGCCTGCTACGGGTGGGAATGTGTATTTCATCAATTACGATATGGTTCAGATGGAAATGAGCAAAATAGGAAAAGGAAGCCTGGTCAATCCTCAGCATTTTGGAAAGATCAATGTTTTCAATGAATATTTTGGAAGAGGTTTATCTTCAATCGTCTTCCAGGAAATGCGTGAAAGCAAGAGTCTTGCCTACTCCGCTTACGTTTCTTATGCTGCCAATTCTGAGCTGAAGCACCCGGATTATATCACAACATACATCGGGACCCAGCCTGATAAGCTTATGATTGCAGTGGATACCCTGAATGAACTGATGAATGAGCTTCCTGAGGTGCCGATACAGTTTGAAAATGCCAAAAATGCAGCATTGAAGCAGATCGCTTCAACCAGAGTCACCCGGAATAATATATTCTTCAATACGCTGAGACTAAAGAAACTGAATATTGAGCATGATTTCAGAAAGGATATCTATGAACAGATCAAAGATCTGAAGTTTGAAGATATCAGACAGTTCTATAAGACAGAAATCCAGTCTGTTCATTTTAATACAGCTATTATCGGAAAAAAAGAAAATCTGGATATGGAAGCCGTCAATAAGATGGGAACCTTCAAAGAGGTCGATCTGAAAGATATTTTCGGACATTAAAAAATAGAGGCTGTCTCAAAAGTCAAATAATTCGGCTTTTGTCATTCTGACGAAGGAAGAATCTCATTGATGGTCAGTTGTTTGAGATTCTTCATTACATTGCATTTCATTCAGAATGACACTTTTGAGACAGCCTCATTTTTATTTTATAAAGGATAACTGGAAATTGATGAATAAACAATTATAAGATTATGTCATCATACAGTCACCGTCTCCATCCTGATAATGAGGATTAAATCCCTTCGGAAGTTCCCGTAGCAGGTTTTTGTGAAAAAGATATTCTCTTTTAAAGTCACGATCATAAATTCCGGATAACCTTTTTGACTTCTCTATCGCTTCATTAAGCCTTGTCTGATAGCAGGTGAGCCCTTTCACCTTATTTTCAGCAATGAAGAAACTTAAAAAGCGAACGACTTTATCCAGGTCAGTATTTGAAAAAAGGTAAGGTATTTTAAGATATCCGTCCCGAAGCTGTAGCAGCAGACATGCTGTAAGTATATTATTTTCATCATAAATCTTCACCCAGAAATACCGGAAGACCTCAGCATAGCTTGAAAACAGATAGCTCTCCTCTTTTTTTCCTTCCAGGACCCATGGATGGTCTATAAACGTATTGATGGCTTCCGCATCACGCAGGTTTGAGAATCCGGCTATAAAATCGGCACTGTCTGTATCAATACGATTCAGTATTTCATAACGGAAATCCGGTTTTTGTGTTTTTAAGTTTTTAACCGAGATCAAAGAATTGGCTGCAATATCCAATATGTGGAAAAGAGGCTTCAATATTTTTGTTTCCGGTTTTTTTTCAGGAATAATCCCCGCCGCATCCGTTCTGAAGTAATACCGCTTTCCTTCTTTTGGAAAAACATAGTCAAAAACACCCATAATATTATAAAGCGCTTCCGCTTCCCTGGTAAATTCCGTAATGGCAATCCTTCCCTGATATTCTTCAAATACTTTTTTCAGCAATATTTTTGCAGGCCTCTTTTTTCTGAACTCCGGGCTTACATACAGGGTACTGAGCCAGGCATAATGGATTATTTTTCCATCGATAATAAACTGATCCGGAAAGCATCCAACATATCCTGCTAATTTTTCTTCATAAAAAGCCAGAATAAGAAGTGTATCTTCATCCGTTGCCTTGTGATTTTTGACTTGGGACAAGGCGCGGTGCTTCGTAATCGGGAGAAAATCATACTGCTGAAAATCTCCGGACAAGACAAAGTCTTCCAGTTCTTTTCTGTTGAATGTTTTCAGCTGTATCATTTTCTTAAAATGGTATTTTTATCTATCAGTTTTTTCAGTCTGAAATATGCCGTTTCTTTTTTCAGTATTCTTTCTCCGCTCTCTCCCATTTCCATTGGTATTCTCTGGAAATTTCTCTGTACACTGTCCAGTTTTGCACCAGCACATCCGAAGCTGCAATAGATATCTTTATTTTTAAACAGTTCATCAAAAAAATCCTTTTTTACCTGAAAGTCCGTGAAAGGAAAGGCAAAGCTTTCATACAGAAACCCATGTTCTTTTAAATAAACAAAAGTCTGATCTGTGGTTTCCATCTGTTCTTTCAAGGACAGATCTCCGTATTTCGGATGATCCCAGCTATGAGAAGAAATCCCAAATCCCTTACGGGTAAGCACTTTTAGTTCTTCGGTACTTAAATAGGGTTTGAATTCCTTTGAATAGGCTTCGAAATCAAATTCAAGTTTTTCTGCGAGAAGGTCCAGTATATTTTTTTCCTGGTAACTGATCTTTAAAATCCGTTTTTGTAAAGCTTCTCTCGTTGTGTCATTTTGAAGAGACAGAATACGGTATATTTCAGGATCTATTGTTTTCATTTTCTCCAAAACATCAATAAGCAAGCTGGCCTTGCACCTGAACATCATATCTTTATTATCTATAAAGGCAGGGTTTATAAAGTTACAGGCATAGATTCCCTTACGTTCCAGAATAGGGGCTACCGTATCATAAAATTCACTGAATCCGTCGTCGAAAGTAAGCAATGCTATTTTTTTTCCGGGTCTGAAGTTTCCCGAGGTGAAATTCTTAAACTCCTGCCAGTCCACAAACTGAAAGTGTCTGGAAATATGATCCAGGTCTTCCTCAAACTGCTTTGTGCTTTTATACCGGATCACATTCCTGATATGCAGAAGATCTTTATCAGAAACAGAGTGATATAGGGGCAAACAGTAATCCAGCGGAAATGATTTCCCGATATTATCTGCTTCAAAGGCGGCCAATACATTGATGATCCTGTCTTTCATCCTGTTTACAATAAAAAAGAATCTATTCAAAATTAAATTCAAATAGATTCTTAAAGGTATAACTTTTAAAAATTATTTTATAATCTTCATTTCGTCAACAAGCCATTTGGAATCCGCAAACTTCTCAACGATGAAAAGGATATATTTTGTATCCACCATAATGTTTCTGCTGAAACGAGGGTCATAGTTGATATCACTCATTGTCCCTTCCCACTGTCTGTCAAAGTTAAGACCGACAAGATTTCCGTTCGCATCAAGAGCCGGACTTCCGGAGTTTCCTCCTGTTGTGTGGTTGGTTGCTGTGAATCCTACAGGAACATCTCCTGTTTTATCTTTATAAATTCCGAAATCTTTCTTGTTGTAAAGATCGATCAGTTTCTTAGGAACGTCAAATTCATAATCTCCCGGCACATATTTTTCCATTACTCCCGCCAGGTGCGTCTGATAGCCATAAGAAACGGCATCTCTTGGTGTTGAACCTTTTACTTTTCCGTAGGTCACACGAAGTGTTGAGTTGGCATCCGGGAAGAATTTTCTGTCTTTATCTGTTTCCATCTGCTGTGCCATAAACTTCTTCTGCATAGCATCAATTTTTGACTGAAGAGAAGTATACTGCGGATCAGCAGCTTTCATGTAAGTTTCTTTCATAGAAACATACAGCTGATAAACGGGATCTTTTTTCAGGGTTTTGATCAGCTTGTCCTGATTAGAAAATGCTTTATCAATATCTGTAGTCAATGTTGCTCCGTTTACAGCGGCACGTCCTGTAATGATAGAGTTTTTAGACATCTCCTCTATCGCAGACATATTTGGAGCCTCATCTTTATATTTGTTGAAGCCGGCCGGTAAAAACTGGGGAGCTGTTTTATTAACGTATAAAGCCAGCAGTTTTGCAGTTACTTTAGCATCCAGTTCCGCACTGTAATCTTTGTAAAAAGAGGTTAATTTTGTTTTTAGTTTGGCAAGTTCCTTCTCATCCATTCTTCCCGCTTCTACTGCAGCTATAAAATCATAATAATCACCTGCCAGCTTCAATGTTTCAGCATTTTTTACCACTTCGGTGTAATAAGCATTGTTTAATGCATAAGGAGCCTGCTCATTGTAAAATTTATTCAACTGGTCTAAAGTTGCTTTAATTTGATGATTTTTAGCCACCAACGATCCTTCGTACATTACTTTTTTCTCAACAGCATTGGATTTTTTCAATCCTTCAACTTCACCGATCCATTTTTTCCAGTAATTGGCAACTGATGCGTATTTTGAAGCATATTTGATACGTGTTTCATTGTCAGCACGCATTTTTTCATCTAATGTTTTTAAAGCGACATCACGTACGGCAATTCTTGCAGGATCAATTTCTTTCATGATCTTCTCCACCGCTACTGCCGGAAGATATTCCGTAGTTCTTCCCGGGAATCCGAATACAAAAGTAAAATCGTTTTCATTTTTATCTTTGATAGATACCGGAAGATAATGTTTTGGAACATACGGCACATTGTCTTTTGAATATTCCGCAGGCTTATTGTTTTTGTCTGCATAGATTCTGAACATGGAGAAATCTCCGGTATGTCTAGGCCAAACCCAGTTGTCTGTATCACTACCGAATTTTCCTATGCTTTGAGGGGGTGCCCCAACAAGACGGATATCTTTATAGGTTTCGATCGTGTAAGCATAGTACTTGTTTCCATAGTACATAGGCTTTACCATAATCGACTGATAGGATTCGATTTTCTGAGAGTTTTTGTATACTTCAATATTGTTATTGATCTTTTTAGTAAGCTCAGGCTCAGTAAGATGATCTGTGCCTTCCAGTATACGGTCTGTAACTTCTTTAATATCTACAATAAAATCTACTTTTACTCCAGGATTAGGAAGTTCTCCCTGCATATTTTTAGCCCAGAAACCGTTTGAAAGAAGGTCGTTCTGAACGGTAGAATGTGCCTGGATCTGCCCATATCCACAGTGATGGTTAGTCAATAACAATCCTTTAGGCGAGATGATCTCCGCGGTACATCCGCCATTAAACTGTACTACCGCATCCTTTATGCTCGGTTTCTGAGGGTTGAAAATATCTTTGGCAGAAATCTTCATTCCCAAATCCTTCATTTCCTTTTCATTCAGCTCTGTAGGAATCCACATTCCGCCATATTGTTGTGCAAATGCCATTGCAGCCGGCAAAAGAAATACAGATAAAAGTATCTTTTTTGTCATAATCAAAATTTTGCCCCAATTTACGAAGAAAAATAAGAATGTCTTAATAAAACAGGCGGAAAAGTTGTCGAGTTTTTTTTAAATGTAAAATGTATTTATGATAATAAGTCAGGAATAAAGAATAAAGACAAGAACTGTATCACCAGCCCTTCTTCCGAAATAAGAATCCTGGAACTCATTATCTTCTCTTCTACCCTAAAAACGCTCCCACTCCCCAACTCTCAGATCTTCCTCCCTCTGGCTCGGTTTTTGTTTACTGCTAGTTACTTTATAAGAACATATTAAATCAACTATTATGATGAAAAGCAAAATGCTTATCCTGGGAATTGGCGCAGCTTTATTCCTTACTTCTTGTACCAAGGATAAAAAAGTAGGGGAACCCAGCGATTCTGTAACGGATTCTACAGCTACCGTTCAGCCTACGGCAACAGATAGTACCTCTCACATTGTGACAAGTGCACAGGGTGATACTTCTGAGAATGCATTGGACTGGAATGGTACTTACGGGGCGACTGTTCCCTGTGCTGACTGTCCTGGAATCAAGACGTCATTAACACTGAATAATGATAAGACCTTCAGCATTACGGAAGAGTACATCGACAGAAATTCTAAAAATCAGGATAAAGGTTCTTTCTCCTGGGATGCGACGGGAAGTGTTATCACCCTGGAAGGTAAAACAGCTAGATATAAATACAAGGTAGGTGAAAATATGCTTATCCAACTGGATATGGAAGGGAAAGAAATTGACGGTCCGAACAAAGATCTGTATGTATTTAAGAAAAAATAAAAATAAAGGCTCAGGCCTTTATTTTTTTGACCTATTATATAAATAATCATGGTACTCAATTCCCGTTTATAATTCGTAGACTTGAAATTCTAAAACTGATAGGCGATAATCCTGGATTCATCCATCAGCCATCTGATCACTTCTTCATGATAGGCATTTTTTCCTGAAAGCCTCCAGGTAATAGTCAAGCTTCCCTGTGTATACTGTTGCTTGATCATCATATATCTCAAATGATATTTCTGAAAAGTCTCCTCACAATGCTTAACTTCTCCTGATCCTACCAGGGTAATCTTATATTCCCGTATCTTATGATGGTTATCTATAAAGTTTTGAAGATAGGTAAGCGAACTCAAGATCAGCAGCACAAGCACTGTTCCCAACAATGAAAAATAAACGTATCCGGATCCTACAGCCATTCCGATGGAAGCCGTCGCCCAGATGGTTGTTGCTGTTGTAATCCCGTCTATTTTGCTGTCACCTTTAAAGATCACTCCGGCCCCCAGGAAACCAATTCCGGTAATGATGTTAGCTGCCAGCCTGTCCGGGTTTTCAACTCCTATTTTAATGGAAAGTATGGTAAACAGACAGGAGCCAAAGCATACCAGAATAAAGGTACGAAGTCCTGCCGACTTATTCCTGTATTCTCTCTCCGCACCAATCATTAATCCCAGAATGACGGAAATCAAAATCAGCAGCAGTTCGTTTTTGACTACATAATGGTCCTGAAGAAAATCCATTTTTTCAATTTTAAGTGTAGAATAAAATTACAATAAAAAAATTTATCCGTAATTTCAATCATCCCATTTTGTTTAGGGACAAGAAGATTTTATTTGACTGAAAACTTTCGTAATATTACAGTCTGAATAAACATAGATGCAGAGCATCAATAAAGTAAAATTAACATTCAATATATTTTCCAATGGATAAAGAAATTTCACACTTCTGGTTAGGATATTTTAAAAATGAAGAAGACTTTTATGATTTTGTAGAAGAGGATGAAAACTACTATATAGAAGAGGAAACTGAGGACCAGTACATTTCAAAATTCGCAGAGTCACAGAGCATAAAATGGTTTGATGATGATTTTATAGAGTATGGCTTCGAAGATGAACATCTTGGACTGTATGAAAAATTTTCTGATTATTCCTATGCAGATCAATGGTTGCCAGTCCTTGAAAGCAAACTTAATGAAATGAATCTTGACACGCCGGTGAACGCCATTATTTTTGCAAGCAGGTTTGTTATTCCCAACCCTGTTTCTGTAGATGGAGAGGAAAACAAGCTTTATTATATGGGTGAGATTGAATTCAATACGATATAAACAAGAGCCTATTTATTTAATAGCTTATTTTATTGTCACTAATGCAAGAATAAAAATAAAGGATTCATGCATTAGTGGCTAAAAGAAAAAGACCATCTCACATGAGACAGTCTTATGTATATCATTTTTTATACTCGTTATCAATGCGCTTCCAGCCAGTTATCTCCTACTCCAATTTCTACCAATAATGGAACCTGAGTTTTTAAAGCGCTTTCCATTTCGGTTTTAATTAATTTTGAAACGGCTTCAACCTCATCGGCCGGAGATTCAAATACCAATTCGTCATGTACCTGGAGCAACATTCTGGTTTTTAACTGCTGCTCTTCCAGCTCTCTGTCGATTTTGATCATCGCAATTTTCACAATATCCGCCGCACTTCCCTGAACAGGAGCATTTACAGCATTTCTTTCAGCATGGCCTCTTACTACAAAGTTGTTGGAATTGATATCTTTTAAATGACGTTTTCTTCCTAAAATAGTTTCAACATAACCTACCTGACGTGCTTTGCTTACCTGTTCCGCCATATATTCCTTCAGTTTCGGGTAAGTTTCAAAATAGGCTTCAATCATCTGTTTGGCTTCTGTACGGGATAATCCTGTCTGTTCCGCAAGAGCGAAAGCTCCCTGTCCATAGATAATTCCAAAGTTTACGGTTTTAGCCTGGCCTCTTTGAGTCTTGGAAACCTCTTCTAATGGAATTTTAAAAAGTTTCGCTGCTGTGGAAGCATGGATATCTTCTCCGTTCTGGAAAGCCTGAATCATGTTTTCTTCTCCTGAGATCTCAGCAATGAGACGAAGCTCAATCTGTGAGTAATCGGCAGAGATAATTTTCTTTCCTTCCCCGGAAACAAAGGCTCCACGGATCTGCTGTCCTCTCAATGTCCGGATCGGAATATTCTGAAGGTTCGGATTCACACTTGCCAGACGACCTGTAGCGGCTGTAGTCTGTGAGAAGTTGGTATGTACCCTGTCATCTTTTTTCTCAATCTGTGAAGGCAGCGCATCCACATAGGTTGATTTTAATTTCTGATAGGTTCTGTATTCCAGAATATGCTTGATGATCTCATGTTTTGAAGCCAGTTTCTGAAGCACATCTTCTGAAGTCGCGTATTGCCCAGTTTTCGTTTTTTTCGCCTTCGGATCAAGCTGCATTTTTTCAAAGAGAATTTCCCCCAACTGTCTTGGTGAATTCATGTTGAATTCTTCTCCTGAAATTTCAAAAATGATAGATTCCAATTGTTTCAGGTCATTTTCAAGATCAATGCTTTCCTGGGCGAGCCATTTTTCATCTAAAGAAATTCCTGCAAGTTCCATTTTTGCAAGCACCTTCATTAAAGGCATTTCGATATTGTAGAAAAGTTCTTCCAGGTTTTCCTTTTTCAATTGCGGAGCAAACAATTCGTACAGCTGGAACGTTACGTCTGCATCTTCAGCAGCATAATCGGTCTGTGTTCTAAGGTCCGCATCTCTGAAGTTACCCTGCTTTTTACCTTTTTTTCCGATAATGGTTTCAATAGATACCGGCTTGTAATTCAGATATACTTCCGAAAGATAGTCCATCCCATGTCTTCCGTCAGGATTCAATAGATAGTGGGCAATCATTGTATCGAACATAGCACCTTTAACGGTGATGTCGTACTGTTTTAATATTTTATAATCGTATTTTAAATTGTGAGCAATTTTAAGCAGGTCTTCTTTTTCAAAAAACGGTCTGAAGATCTCCAGGGTCTGAAGCACTTCATTTCTATCCTCAGAAAAGGGGATGTAGTAGGCCAGCCCTTTTTTGTAGGAGAAGCTCATTCCAACCAATTCTGCTTCCAATTCATTTAACGAGGTAGTTTCTGTATCGAAACAAACAGCTCTTTGCTTTAAGAGGTTTTCCACCAGCTTTTTCTGGGCCTTCGGATTATTGATGAACTGATAAAGGTGGTCGTTCTGCTCAATCGTTGATTTTGTAGAGGTTGCCTCCTCCAGCTCTTCGAAATTGGCAAAAAGATCAAGCTGCATCGCTTTTCCTTTCATTTCTGCTCCTGTCGGTGTCTGCTTGACTTCCACTTCACTTACCAAGACAGTTTCTGTAGGTGCCGGAGCAAAAGCTCTGTAAAGGTTTTCATACAGTCTTCTGAATTCTATTTCATCAAAGACTTCTTTTACTTTTTCAAAGTCAGGGGTTTCAAGGTCATATTGTTCCTGATGGAATTCTACAGGGGCATCACAAATGATAGTCGCCAATTTTTTAGACAAAATACCACGTTCTGCAGAAGCTTCAACCTTTTCCTTCAGTTTTCCTTTCAGCTTATCTGTATTCGCCAGCAGTTTTTCAATGCTTCCGAATTCTTTAAGAAACTTCATAGCGGTTTTCTCTCCTACTCCTTCCAACCCTGGAATATTGTCTACCGCATCTCCCATCATCGCAAGGAAATCAATGACCTGCTTTGGATCTTCAATCTCGTATTTTGCCTTTACCTCATCTACACCGAGAATTTCTATATCTCCTCCTTTTAAGCCTGGCTTATAAATCTTAATGTTATCTGTGACCAATTGGGCAAAGTCCTTATCCGGAGTCACCATAAAAGTGGTATATCCTTCTTTTTCTGCTTTGCATGCAATGGTTCCTATCACATCATCCGCTTCATAACCTTCTATTCCCAGAATCGGAATGTGCATCGCCTCCAGAATCCTGTGAATGTATGGAACGGCAATTTTGATGGCTTCAGGCGTTTCACTTCTATTGGCCTTATAGTCTGAAAAATCTTCAGTTCTCACACTTGCTTGCCCTACATCAAAAACAACCGCCAAATGGGTTGGCTTTTCTCTTCTGATCAACTCGATCAGGGAGTTGGTAAATCCAAAGATGGCAGAAGTATCCAGCCCTGTACTGGTGAGTCTTGGATTCCTGATCAATGCGTAATATCCTCTGAAAATCATCGCATAGGCATCGATGAGAAACAGCCTTTTATCTTGTGTTGCGTCCATATTATCTATAATGAACAAATATAAGAAAATAGGAAGATAAGTTGCTAGTTTTGGAGTGTGGGGTTCGGTTTGATAAAAAACAGAACAGTACACTCAACGAGCATACTGTTCTATTTATTTTTTAAGTTGTACCGGCTTATTTACCTGCTGAAGGCCATAATCCAGCGTACTGAGAAGTACCGTAGTCAATTGTTTCTGCACTTATAACGAAGCTAATCAGCATACTGTTGCTGTCGATAGCATCGAAATCTACTTCGTGCTGGATCACATATCCGTTTTCCCACTTCAAAGTGATCAATGTTCCTTCTTCGTGAGATTTGTTGAAAGTGATCTCTCCTACGGTTGGCTTATATTTTCCGTT
Organism: Chryseobacterium sp. UF-290; assembly: GCF_058245615.1. Classification (NCBI taxonomy): domain Bacteria; kingdom Pseudomonadati; phylum Bacteroidota; class Flavobacteriia; order Flavobacteriales; family Weeksellaceae; genus Chryseobacterium; species Chryseobacterium sp. UF-290. The sequence goes on along the minus strand of NZ_JBSICB010000024.1, from coordinate 44,436 downwards.
CAATAAGCTTTCAAGGATGTCTGATTTTTCAGTAGCTTCTACTGTAACTTTGATCAATGCATTGGAAGGATCTGATGCTACACGTCCGGATACATCTGTAGATCTGGATACGCTGTAGTTCATCTTTAATAATTTCTGTCCTTCGCCGTTGTTGAATTTTAAGATTCCTCTTGAATTTCTTTCTGCCATGATTGTAAATTTTAATCGTTAGTAATAAATTGTTAATTCAATAATTATATAACAAAGATAAAACGGTAGTTTTTGAAAAAAAAGCTTTTGGAAGGAAATCTGAAAAATTGTAGTAATTCTACGATTTCATGTCGTAATTCTACGACATTGGAGATAAAAACATACACAAATATCTAATAATAAATATTTTAACTATTACATTAAAACAATTAAAAAACACAAACTAATACACAATTAAGGGAAATATTATACATGAAAATGATTTTTATTGAAGCTTAAAAATCATTCTAATTTCCTATACTTCTGTTATGGTTTGGATGTAAAAGTGTCTTTTGGAAATTTGCCAACAGGTATTTTGTATTTTGACGCTTCATCGTCTAAAAATAGAACATATTTATTGCTAGTTTTGTTCAGCAGTAATGGTAACACCACCTCCTGATTGATTTGCAAAGGAATCTGCCAATACATTAAAAGTCCATTCATTAAGAGGAGATACCAGTAAAGGAAGTATAAGTCCTATTCCATTCATTCCTCCAAAGCCTTTGGCAGTCTCAGCCTTCATTCCTTTATTGGTTTCAGCTCTATGCTGATTAATTACTCTATTTCCTTTATTGCTTGTTTTTACTCTTGGAAGAATTTTTCCGCTGCCTTTTCGCTTCATAGCTTCTACAGCCTGAGCTCCGGATTTTGTTTTCTTCATTTCAGCAACGATTTCAGCAATTCTGGCCTCACGTTGTGCACGGGTGCCTTTCAGGTTCATAATTTCTTTGATGTACTTTTCGTTCTGATTTTGTCTGTACTTATCATAAGAATGATATAGCAGGTTTTCGGCAGCACTTGTTTGTGATGTTCCTATATATGGATCATCTGGTGTATCCACAGTAAAAGAACTCTCCAATTCTTTGCGGGAAGCCAGCATCTGATCGTAAGCAGTACTTTTATCATCGCTACTGAAGATTCCCTGCATTCCCTGTGCTTCCCAATAGGAAATGGGCTGAAATATCAGATATGCTCCTACTATTCCTACTGTTGCTTCTGTTCCTCCTGCTAAAAGACCACTACCAAGACCACCTGTTGATCCCGCTGCATACCCTACTGCAAAGCCGAACAAACCTGATATAACTGCTGTAAGACCTACTTCCCCCATATTCCTAAAAGCAACATTCCTGGCTGCTGATTTTGCTTCTTCTTCATCTATGAATGGAGTCAAAATTCCAGGACCTACAGAACATGTCATAAATGAGGATAAATTCACAGCTTTATTTCCTTCAAATTTAACAGAAGGGTGTGGATTTTTCCATTCAACTAAATTGGGATTACATTTTGTAGCATTTGATTTCAGCGCAAATGTAAGTCCCGTACCAATAACAACCGTTGCCACTACCCCAATGATTATAGCCCCTACGCCAAAAGTTAAAACAGAAAATGCTACGGCAGCACCGATGGCAAGTCCTGAAATCAGCCCGCCAATAAAGAATCCCCATCCTGCAGCCTGTCCCCAATTAGATTTGCACTCAAAGTCATCTTTAAGAATCAAATCAACTTCTGTTAAAAGTGGCTTCTTTTCAGATTTATATATTACAGAAAGATTCCATAAATCAGGATTTGCTAAAATATTACCAGGCGAAGGGTTTACCTGTTGAGAACAAACAATAAATGTTTCCTGAGGAAGATATTTACTCATGAGTATATTTTTTTTTCATTAATAGACTTGTTGATGAACCTATTGTACTTTTTGCATTTTCGATATCAATATCAAAATATTTCACGTATGAATTAATGAACTCCTGATAAGCATTATTATCTTCATCTTCACACAAAATCACATACCGTGTACCATTCTTCTGTTCTATTATAAGCCATTTTGATAAATGGGTAAACCTGTTTATATAAAAAACAGATGCCTTAATTTCATTTTTTTTAAATATATATTTTTTGTTACCTGTAGAAGTCATTACCTGATTTTCTGACCAGTCTATTTTTATCAAATGCTTTCTCAGTATTGTTTGTTGATACAAATAATACATAACCAGAAAGAAAACACCTAATAATGGTAAAGATATTACAATTAACAATAGCGGGCTCTTCGCTCTAAAAAGGACCTGAAATGCTTCCATATGAGGTGTCAATATTTTATACAGAACTATTGCATACACTATATAAATCATAAACCCCACAACTAAAGACGTATATACAATAGACATTGGCAATATTGAGCCCGAAAAAGAGTTTCCAAGATGGTGGTACTCTTCTGTTGATGTGTCCTTAATATATTGCTTAAAAGATTTTACAGATATCCCCTTGGGATGTTTTCTCAAATTTGTATTCAATATACTTTTAATACTAAATGTTTTTTCAGTAGTAGAAAATTGAAGATCCTCTTTTTTTATAAATACCTCATTTTGATTTCCAGTATATACTGTAAGCTGATCCTTATCTGTTTTACTGATATAGAAATTTTTAGAAAATCTATTGAGCAAAACTATATATAGAATAATAAAAAGAGACAGATAAAAGAAAAATAATATACCAATAGGGATATATTTCCCAAAATAATTTTCGAGGTTATCCTGATGAATATTTAAATAATCCCATCCTGGAATAATATATGAAATGAAAAGGCACAATACCAGAGACACGATCAAGAGTATCACCTTTGTCGAAAAATCAGGGTATGAACGAAATACGAACTTATTAACCGCCATTATTTATTCTTTTCAGGTTAAATATACATTCAGATTTTATATTATTTTCAATATTTTCAATAATTGACAATTCAGCTTTTTCCAGAATCTTTGTCTTCAAATTATAAGTGAACAGATTCCTCATATCCAGTTTGTATTCTGAAAACTTATATTTTATCAAAGGCCGATGGTATTTTTCATAACCCTGGGTTACTTTCTCTAACAACTCTTCAGACTCAACGGTCTCCCAAACCTTTCTGATTGTAATAAGATCTCCTTCTTTTTTAAGGATATCATACCTCATCTTCATAGGTACCTGTACATCTGGAAAAAGCTGAGACTGATAGATATAATCTTCTTTTCCCAGATTTTCTTCATCATTATAAAGATATTTGTCCAGTACAGCGAGATAAAAAAGATCTCTGTTATAGTCTTTTTGGTCGTTATATTGATCTGAAAACTGAAAATCTCCTTCCTTCAGGAGCTTTTCATATTCTTTTGGTTGAGTCTGTCTTATAACTTTTACAAATTCGATTTCGTTGAGCTTGTTTTTTTTAAACTGCTCCCAATTTACCTTCAATTTATCTTTATCAACAATTCTGGAAAATCTTCCAAGCTGGTTGATTTCTACCAAACAGTTATTTCTAATATAGTCAACTTCAGATACAAAATCAAAAACACGTGACAATGCTGGTGGATTAAACTCATAAAAAAAATCGCAAAGTTTTACCTGTACCACATGATTTGTAAGATTAAATTTCAACTCATATTCTTTTTTAAGCTGGGAATAACTCTTTACATCATCTTCTATTCTGGTTATATTCAATTGCTCCGCTCTATATCTGGCTTTTTGTTCAAATGCTGTATAATCAAGATCCTTTTTCTCCTCTTTATCCTTTTGGAGAGGTATGATAACAGTATTAATATGAATGGGCAGGTAATCTCCAAAAAACTGCTGGGTAACAGGTGAATGTAAGTTATGAAAGGCCAGCAACTCTTTGCCTGTCATCTGATATCTTTCTGCTATTGATTCTAATGTATCTCCTTTTTTTATCTGATGCTTACTATATTCCATAAAATGGATTTCTGATTATTTTATAGTTAAAAATATTAATAAGATTCCACAGCTTATGTTTTGTCTGTAAGTCTTATTTATATGGTTTAATTTATATCTACCTGGCCTCCTTTGATTGTAACATTGCTATCTACAACCATTCCCGGACTTCCTTTTGCTTTTCCGACATTGGTAATGCTAACACCTTCTATGTTCACTGTATCAGCTTTCACCGTTATTTGATCTTTTGTAATCTCAATGCTGCTGCTTCCAACTTTTAAAGTAACTTTTTCTGCTCCTTTAAGGTCTATTACACCATCATTTCCCATTGTCAGTACACTCTGACCTTCTCCCACGTCTGTTGTATGTTTACAGCCTACATTGGTAGTATTATTATTCTTAACGGTTTTTGTATTATCATTTCCTACGTTTACCGTTTTATTGTTATTTGTATTGGTTTCCGCATTTCCCGCTCCATCAAAAAACATATTGGCGCCTCCCTGATCCTTAAGATTCATAGACCCGGTTCCATTATCATATTTCAATTCCGCACCGCTTCTTCCACTGAAACTCATTATATTATTCCCGGCTCCCCCTCCGGCACCAATACCACCATGGAACATTCCTCCCATTACAAAGGGACGGTCCGGATGCTGGTGTACAAAATTGACAATGACCTGGTCTCCTACCTCCGGAATAGACATAAAGCCACGATTTTTACTGACCTTATCACTGCTTCCTGCATCCGGGGACATGACACGGATAAATTCTGTAATATCCGGTCCGTTCTGCCAGTCGAATTGTACCTGGACTCTTCCTTGATTCTGAGGGTCTGTATTGGAAATTATTTTTGCAAACTGCGCCTCTGCTCTCGGAGTTTCAAATTCCGGACGTGGGATGAAACCTGTATCTGCGGCAATGGCTTCAAATTTACCGTCATAATAGCCTCTGCCGTCCACTTCGTGGGTAACTTCAATAATCATCAGCTTGGTAAAGTAAGCGGTTTCATTACTTTCTGATTTACGCATTTCAATATCAGCGGTACATCCCGGATACAGGAAAGGTACAGTAGTCGTTCCTGAAGTGACAAAAACTTCAGATGCTTTGCTTCCTGCAGTTCCTTTCTGAGAGGCGTCAATATCCATAAAAGATACCGCTTTTATAGGAGCAACTCTTAAAGAGGGCGTTGTAAAGGTTCTTTCTGATATTTCATAAGCACGTCTTGCAATATCTGATGTGTGGCTGATCTTTGAATTTCCAGCCGTGAGCTTTTCGTTTTTACTGCTGTTATATCCATAAAAACTTGGGCTGACATGCTGCGCCTTCATCTTGATGGCAATATCGCTTACACTGCTTCCATAGGTAAGTTTCACAGGTTTCTCCTGAGGTGGAAGTTTTCCGAAATGCAATACTTCTCCGTCATAGTAGAACTGCTCTCCGTAGGCTTCGGCTATTCTGGCAAGATAGTTATAATGGGTTTCTTCATATTGGGAGCTGTAGGAGATATTTCCATGCTGAGCATCTACTCTGAAGTCAAATTTATTCTGTCCAAGTCCTTCCCTGATCACATGGTATGCGATACTATTCAGGCTGACCGGCTGGCTACCACCAAAACTCTGAATATGGGGTGCCGCATCCAAAAGTACCGTTGGGCTATATCCTTTTAAAACGATATTTCCCAAACTTCCCTTCTCCTGGCTGAATCCCACTTCTGTAACAACCCCTACAAAGTTTCGTTCGGCACCTTTATCAATATCTTTATATTTGAAGACTACGGTAATTCTTTTTCCTAGGAAATTCTGGGCTTTTTCCAGGTTATGATTTTCAGCACTGCCCAGCGTATCATGTGCCAATGTCAGACTAAACTCATGATGCTTGGCTACACTCTGTACCAGTCTGAAATGCTTGAAGTGCTTAATAATCTGTCCTTCGATGACTACATCCAGCTTCACTACACGGTTGATCCCGGCAATAAAACTTTCTGCAATGGCTTCTGCATTATGTATCTTTGAGGTAGGCTGCTTTGCCCATACTTTATTTCCAACAACGGAAGGGTTATTGGGAACCACAGTCTGGTTCATAAACAGTTGCGCACCCTGTACAGCACTTACACTTTGCTGTGCTGTTTTTTTAGCCTTTTCTCCCGCCTTATTTACTGCTTTTTGAGCAACATTTTCCTTTGCCGTGTGTTTCAACTGCTCTTTACCAGCTTTCATATCAATATTGGGACTATCTGCTTTAATTGTTTTGTCATCCTGAAACATAGCGTTTTCTGTTTAAGTTAAATATTAAATAAACTGCTGATTATACAGCACCTACAGAATCAAAAAATATAAGGTTGATCAATTATCTACTTCTCAATCAATCCAATATCATCTCTTTATATGGAAAAAACAGAACAGCATACCCTTACGAGTGCACTGTTCTGTACCAATTTTATTTTTACTAAGATGATGAATAGGCTTATTTACCTGCCGAAGGCCACAGTCCAGCGTACTGAGAAGTACCGTAGTCAATTGTTTCTGCACTTATAACGAAGCTGATCAGCATACTGTTGCTGTCGATAGCATCGAAATCTACTTCGTGCTGTATCACATATCCGTTTTGCCAGTTCAATGTGATCAATGTCCCTTCTTCGTGAGATTTGTTGAAAGTGATCTCTCCTACTGTCGGCTTATATTTTCCATTCAATAAGCTTTCAAGGATGTCTGATTTTTCAGTAGCTTCTACTGTAACTTTGATCAGTGCATTGGAAGGATCTGATGCTACACGTCCGGATACATCTGTAGATCTGGATACGCTGTAGTTCATTTTTAATAATTTCTGTCCTTCGCCGTTGTTGAATTTTAAGATTCCTCTTGAATTTCTTTCTGCCATGATTGTAAATTTTAATCGTTAGTAATATTTTGTGATTCGGTGATTGTGTAGCAAATATAGATGCTCTTTTTTTCTAAAAAAAACTTTTCAGTATAAATCTGAAAAATTGTAGTAGTTCTACGACTTTTTGTAGTAATTCTACGACTTTGGATTTAACAACATCTTTTAAACAGCTATGAATAAAGGGTTTATAAAAAACATAAATTCCACATAAAAACGGTAATTTTCCACATCAACGAGAAATATTAATACTTTTTAATACAATTTAGCATGCTTTAACAAATCGGAAACGGGAAAATATTGTAAGTATATGAGCTGAATTGCAATCATCAAAAAACTTAGATTACTCAAGCTGGTAATTCCTTTATCCCTAAAAAAACATTTTTTCCTTATAAGAATTAGGTTATCCAAAATAGTAAGCGATAAATTCCCTGAAAACCGAATAAAAATCTCTTATTTCAAAATATCCGGGACTTGAGCTCTCCACTGTACAAAAGTAATTTTCTTTAAAGAGTTTTTTAATTCTCGTCTGATGATAGTATTGTGAAACAGAAATGATTTTTTTGACGTGCAAACTGTCACATATCCTTATGGTATTTTTAACGGTCATCTCGGTATTGTTACCATAATTGTCTACGATAACAGCTTCCTGGGGGATGTGATTTTTTATCAGATATTCCTTCATTTTGTTTCCTTCCCAATACCCTTCTTTGCCCAGTCCTCCACTTACCAGGATCTTCTTTACTCTTCCTTCGGTATATAGCTTAGCACTTTGATCAAGTCTGGCTGCCAATCTGCCTGACAATGAGCCGTCTTCATTAATTTTATTCCCCAAAACCACTGCCAATCCGGCTTTTCCTCCTCTGTCATTCATTCCATCGGTAATGATATACACACTGTGAATGAAGAACCAAAGGATCGGTACCAGGAAAATATATTTCAGTTTATTTTTCATTCATTGGGCTGTATGAGTGAGAAAATAAAATCTCCTTTTAAATAAAAGAAGATTCCATTGTTCAGTCGGTCTGATATTATTGCTGAGTAGCGGCTCCTTCTTTTATGGAACGCATCAGTATTTTGTTTTTTCTCAGCAGGAAATCCGGCATCAGGTCCGTTGGAAGGTAAAAAGGACTTTCCCCTTTTTTCTGAAGTTCTTCCTCAATCCCCGGATTCCATGACAGGATCTTATCCATTTCAATATCCAGCTCATCTGCTACCACTTTCAGACTAAATCCGGCATTGATCTCTGTTTCAGCAAGAGCGGCACTCGTCATCTTCCTGTTTCCGTCCTCAAAGAAAATTTTATTGATTCTTGAAGAATTGTAGTTATTCAATACACTTTGAAGCTCTCCCGTAGCATAGCATGCATTCAGGTATTTCTTCACGTGATTAATGGTTTCTCCCGGAAGGTACTTATAAAATTCATGGTACTGAGAGGAGCCAGCAGTCTGCATTGCTTTTGCAATATTTCCTTCACCACAGTTATAAGCAGCCACTACGGTTACCCAATTGTTGTATTTTTTATAAAGGTTACTTAAAGAAATAGCAGCGGTCTTCGTACTTTTATAAATATCAGTACGTCCCTGCTCTGTAAGCCCATATTGGTTGGCATGTGAGGTCATAAACTGCCAGATCCCTACGGCTCCGGCTCCTGAGGTAATGTTCCTGTTAAAGTGAGATTCTATAAGAGCAAGGTTTCTCAAATGTTTGGGAAGCCCTTTCTGAAGGAGTAACTGTTCTATAAATTCAACAAGGTCCTTATTGGCATTAATGATCCCCTGATATCTTTTTACACTGCTTTCCGAAGTATCAGAAGCGGCAAGAAACTGTCCGTTTATCATAACCACAGTTCCCAACAACATTAAACCTGTAAAAATATTTCTGACAATCGTTTTCATCTTATTAACGTATTTATAAATAAAAAGGAAAAAGGCGAAAGAGCACATTTGCGGTTAAGCCTTTTTGCTTGTAATTTAATCTACTTTCCAGCTTAGCTTTTCTTCTTCTTTATTCCAGTCTACATGAATGGTCTGGCCGGACTTTACTTCTTCTCTTACAATCATTTTGGAGATCGGTCTGGCAAGCTGTGCACGGATCACTCCTGAGATTTGTCTCGCTCCATACTTGCTGCTGAATCCTCCTAATGCAAGGTTTCTTACAGCATCATCACTGATTTTCAGGGCAATTCCCAGTCTTGTCAGCGAAGTATGAAGAGATTTCAGCTGGATATTGAAGATCCTTTCTGCGATAGATTCCGTGATGGGAGCAAAAGGAATGATCTCTGTAATCCTTGCCAGAAATTCGGGTCTGAACCTTCCTGAGTTCGACATGATCTGCATCAGTGAAGATGATTCCGGAACTTTTCCTTCTTCAAACTGTTTTACAATTTCTTCACTTCCGATATTGGAGGTAAACAGGATCAGGGCATTGCTGAAGTCTCCTTCTTTCCCCAGTTTATCATGTACTTTACCTTCGTCCATGATCTGAAGGAATACATCAAAAACGGAATGGTGGGCTTTTTCAATTTCGTCAAATAAAACAACGGTGTAAGGCTGTTGCCTGATTTTATTAACGAGCATCCCTCCTTCTTCATATCCTACATATCCCGGAGGCGCACCGTATAATAATGCAGCTGAATGTTCTTCTTTAAATTCCGACATATCAAAACGTACCATTGCCTTTTCATCGTTGAAAAGCAATTCCGCCATTGATTTTGCCAGCTCCGTTTTACCTGTTCCTGTAGGTCCTAAAAGGAAGAAAGATCCAATCGGCTGTCCCGGTTTGTTCAATCCACTTCGGTTTTCTACGATAGCATCAGAAAGGATCTTTAGAGCATGATCCTGTCCTACTACTCTATTCAAAAGAAGGGATTCCATATTCAGGAGCTTTTCTTTCTCCTGAGCCTGAATTTTCCCGATCGGGATATTGGTTTTGGCAGCCATGACAGCAGCCAGCTCCAGCCGGTCTACTTTTTCTCTTTTTTTCGCAGCATGCTGTAGAAGTTCAGCATAAGAATCTTCAATGATCTTCTGAATCTGATCCACCGGCATAGAATTATCTATGGCAGGCTGTTCGCTCAGTGATCCCCAAAGAATAGGGCTGATCTTGTCTCTCAACAGGTTGTAGGTCCAGATCAGCTCGTCTGCTTTATCTTTACTGTCCGCATATTCTTCTTTTAAAATGGCATCATAGCTTTCTTTCCAGCTCTCGAGTTCTTTTTCTGAAAGTTCGTCAAGCATTTTGATCGCCGCCATTGTTCTGTCTAACAGGTCGATAGCCGCATCCGGTAATTTCTTCCCTTTTGCATATCTTTTGGCCAAACGTACACATTCCGGAAGAGCTGTTTTTTCCACTTCAATGCCATGGTGCTTTTTATAGCCATCAAGAAGTACGTCGATCATTTTCACACAGGTCTTTTCGTCCGGTTCATTAACGGTTAAAACCTCAAAACGACGGTTAAAAGCCTGTTCCGGCTCTATAATTTTTCTATATTCTTCCTGCGTAGTTGCTCCGATTACGGTAATCTCACCTCTGGCCAATTCCGGTTTCAACAGGTTGGCAACGTTTCCGATACTTCCTTTCGGGTCTAAAAGAGTGTGAATTTCATCAATGAAAAGAATGGCTTTTTCAATTTTTTTGCATTCATTGATCACTTTTTTCAGACGGTCTTCAATTTCTCCTTTATAGGAAGTTCCGGCTAATAATGCTCCGGTATCCAGTTCCAGCAATGTTCCGTTTTTAAGCATTTCCGGAACATTTCCTCTGGTGATCTCAATAGCAAAACCTTCTACCAAAGCTGTTTTTCCTACTCCCGGTTCTCCAATGATGATGACATTCGGCTTGCTTCTGCGGCAAAGGATCTCTACCAGCATTCTCAGCTCTTTATCTCTACCAATGATATTTTCAAGCTCTCCTTTTCTTGCCTGCGCTGTTCTGTCTACGCAATAGCTTTTAATGGATGGAAAAGATGAATCGGTATACTCGGATCCGTTTGAAAAAATCGAAGAAAAATCTACATCTTCTGAAATGGTAAACGGTGTATCTTTTCTGTACAGATTGAAGATCTCGTGCTCTCTCAGCGGAAGTGACTTCAACTGCTGAAGTGAAAATACCACCTGAGGTTTTACTATAGCAGTCAGAATACAGATCGGGGTGATCTCATCCAATCCCAATTTTAAACGGATATCATCAGCTTCTTCTATAAGGCTATCTACAGCTTCATCCTGACCAACCTCATCCGGCAGATGAGCCGTCTTAGGATATTCTTCAATACGGACATCTGCCCATTCGTAGAAATATCCAGGATCTTTATCTATGCTTTTCAGAAATTCATTAAGTCCAATATCTTTATGCATTAAAGCCTGCAGGATGTGCGGACCTCCATAAGTGCCATTATAATTTTCCTTCGCTATCGACTGAGCAATATGAAATAGCTGCTTTACTGTTTCGTTGGTTACTAGTACTCCCATTTATAATTTTTCTTATATTAATATATTTGCGTTCTGTTTCAGGGTTCCCTTAGATCCAATTGATCTGAAGAGAACCTCTATTTTTTAGTGTCTTTAAAATTAAATATTTTATTCTAAATAAGATAAAGATAGTTAATTCTTCAATTAGAGAAGTAATAACCGGCTTTTTTTCTCTTTTAAGCCATTTTTTGATATTACCATTTGATCACAAAATGTGATACTAAAAGATATTTTTTTATTAAAACCGGCTTCAAATGTTCAAAAAGTACAGTAAAATCAAACTTATCCATTGAAGCCCTATATAGAGATAGAATAACATGGCGGAAGGTTCTGCCAGTTCATAAAGTTTTTCGATCAGGGTATTTTTTATAATATCAGAAAAATCCGCGTTCTCATCACTTAAATTAAGCTCATCAAATTTCACTTTGCCTAAAGCGTAGCTTACAACACGTTTGAGTATCTTATTTTCTGAGCTGTTCCTGAATTCATTCAGTAATTTTACTTTTGCCAATGCAAAGTCTGCACCGGTACGCACTATTGCAGGCTGATGGGTTTTAAACTGATTAATGATCTTATCAATAAATGGAATCAGAATTGTTTTTGAATGATCTCTGATCAACCTGCTGATCACTCCTGACATTGCATATTTCGTAGCGAAAATCCAGATAGCAAACGGAGCAATGATGATCAGTAAATAAAAAAGCACTGCAGATACCGGTTTAGCCATAATGGTAGCTACTAAAAACGCAAGAGCCCCGCTATGTCCCAATGATGATCCTAAACTTTGTGATAAGATATAAATTCCAACAACAAGACTAATCACAGTTGAAAGCACTCCTATTCCATAAATTTTCAACAGGCTGAAGATAAATGTTGCAGATAATTTTGAAAAATATTTCAGTTGATCGGTGATTTTGCTCATTGATGTTTTAGTAATTTAATTGAGTGACATGGTTTTATATTCCTCAATATAAGAAAAATTATACAATGAAGAATTTGTTCATTAGTTTTCCAAAGGTTATCTTTCTATAAGCATCTGTTGTACCTGTCTCTCTTAAAAACATCAGTCTTTTTTGTAGACTTACTCAATTTATTTATAAACCTGTTTAAATCTATCCTCCTACTACAACAACATTGTCAGATAAAAAGTCATGAGATTTATACAAAATAAAAAATACAACAATACTTCCTATTATAAAATATAAATACGAACTTGATAAAACACTAATAAATTCTTCTTCAGTAGTATAACTGCTCCATGAAGCTACTCTATCTACAAAAATGTTATAGTTATTCAGAAAAACCAATACAATAAATATAACTGTTAGAATTATAGAAAATATTTTATTTCTTTTAGGTCTTTTTCGCAAGAAGATTAGTAAAAGAAAAAATACAACAATTAAATAGATAGAAAATCCCAAAACATCTTTTTTGTATGAACAGCTCAAACACGATGATGATGGATTAGCTGAATAAGCAATCATAGAAAAATAAGTAACTAAACAGGCTAATATATACATTATGACAGATATCCCTATTATCTTTAAATATTTCATTGTTTTTTTCTTTTTTGTCCTTTTTGGAAAATAAACATTCCTCCTTCAAGTACACCTCTGAAGATACCGCGCTACTTAGTGTAAGTAAGCAGCAGGATTCCAAAGGGATTTCTTTAAAAAAGACGTATATCTGAAGTTTAGATGACAATTTATTCCTAAAATACTTTTCTCTCTTTAATATAATTACGGGTTATAAAAAGGTATTGTCTTTTTCGGTGTGTAATTTCTCTATTTTTGAAATTCTCCTACAAGAATGTGACTATTATCATTTCTATCATAAAATCCAACATCTAAAACAATAAATTGATCTTTATAGAAACCTTTTGGGGTAACAGTTGTAAAAAAATCCTTTGTATGATACTCATTCCAGGTTTTACCATAATCATAAGAATAATAGAGCGTAACATAAGGGCGGGTTTCTTTAAAATAGCAAACGAAATTTCTGTAACGGTAGTATTCTATTGTTTTCTCATCCTCCAAGTACAGTTCATCTTCATTCTGATTGTAAATTGTAATTTTTGTTTTAAATGCATTAGATTTTCCCAATAAATATTCTCCATTTTCATAATACAAAACATCATAATTATTTTTTAATTTTTTTATAATTTTTTGTTGTTTTGTTTCAATATTATATTCTTGTATTTCGTCTTGCAGTAAGTAAGCAACAATATTTCCCTTTTTCAAAATACAAGATACTTTTTCCAAATATAAAGGTAATTCCTCTTCTTCTTCTGTAAGAATATTTACTATTTTTTTATGATCATTATTTGAATAGATTACTGATTCACCATTAAATTGGGAATATGTAATTTTTGATTTAGAGGAATATTCATCAATTTTTTTATACTCTAATGTCTCATTATCCAAAAGATAGATAACATCTTTTCCCATTTGACTGTTCCCTCCTCTATTTGTTTCAATCAAAGTATATTTTTCTGAAGCAGTAATAAACATAACTGTCTCTTCTGGAAAAGTAATTTCGCGATAACTTTTCCCCTGATCTTTCGATAGAAATAATACAGCAGAATATCCGGGTTTATTGTAAAAACTATGTAAATCTTTACTTCCTGCCAAAAAAATAGTTTTTTCATTTAAAAATTTTAAAATGGTCAACTTCAGACCTGTTTCAGGTCCAAAATTTCCATTATTAACATTTGTTTTATATAAATCAAAAAAGTCATATTTTGAAATCCATTTCATTTGCCCTAATTTTGTGTTCTGTGAACATCCATAATTAATACTTATTAAAAGTAAAATACAAATTATCTTCTTTAAATTACCTAAATTCATCATCTCCTAATACATATTTTTTGAAAAATCGTTCTAAAGTCACCTCAGTTATTTCACGATAATCTAAATTTCTTGCCATAATTAACGCCTGCTTCCACGTAGCAACTCCCAACCATTCCTTCATATCTGGGGTTGACATGACTCTTAATAAATCATCAGCTGGTAAATATTTCATTTTTAATGGATCATAAGCATCTGGATGAGTAGCAAATGCGAACTCTTGAAATCGTTCATTATCTATCTCTATATCAGTATAATATTTTTCTATATTATTCTTTTTTATCTCTTCTAACTTTCGGGGATCACTTCTATACTGAATTCTTTCAAATAGTGAGGGTTTAAAGTGATCGTTAAAATTATCTTCCAAACCTTCTAATAAGACAGTATCATATGTTGCTGTATAATTTTTGTCAATTACACCTTTTTCCATATATTCCTGTAATTTATATCTAGCTTCAGTAAGCCATGCCTGTCCACGTGAAGTTAGCTTTGGCATTAGCACTCTTGAAAAACGTATACAATATTTAAAGCCATAACTGCTCGAAGGAACCGGCTTATACCTATTCCCTTGTTTTTCTACCTCATCTACTGAAATACTTACTTGTCGCATTTCCTCAGTTAAACTTGGTGTCCACCATTCTTTTATATCATCTATTGTACTCCAAAAGCTTAATTCTCTCATTTCACCGAAATAATATACTGGAGGCATATGGCTACAATGTTTATGACGGCGCATGAAATCATCATATCTGAAACGATAAAAATCGCAACTTCCATATTGTCTGTTATTAAAACTTTGAATTACATTTTTATCACATATTTCAACATTAAGATAGGAATTAGATGTTAAAGGCAGCTTAACCTTTATATCTTCTTTATAACTGCATTCAAAATAAAGTTCAATATTATCTCCAAAATCATCTTCGATAAAACTGGCCAAACCATCACTTAAAGTAAGGTTGTAAACGATTTTATTATTTATTACTTCTTTTTCAGTAACCAATGCCCCCAGACTTCCATCTTGTTTAACTTCCCTTACATCAATTGGATCAGGCTCTCCTCCTAGTCCGCCATCATCATCATATAATTGTAATGTTACTTTTGCATTAGGTTCCGTAATATTTTGCATTTTTATATGAAAATATACAACCTGACCTATCGCTGCTTGGGTTATTGGATTTTTACCTTCAACATCTGAACACCATATTCCTTCTTTGAAATATGTTGTTTCTTCTAACGAATCTTTTTTAGGCTCGCCGATAAATGTCCCATTCTTAGCTGTAAAATGACTATTATTTCCCGCGTATGCTTCAAAATGGTCAGTGAAAACTGTCCAATTTTGTTCTATTGCTGTAATATTCTCACCTTCAGTAACTCTTATAATAGACATGACTTAATGCATTTTTGAATTTTCACCACTATTATTATTAAACTGCTTCTGTGCATGAATATCATTATTCTCTTGGGAAATAATTTCTCTTCTTTTAGAATTCTCTTTTACTTCTTTTGCTTTGGATTCTCTATTACCTTTAACAAACTCCATTAAACTACCCACCACATTAGTCATAAAATTAGCTCCTACAGAAAGATTCTTCATCATCCCTACACTTTCAGTATGATTCATTGAAATACTGTCTGACTTATTCATCCCCACCGTTGTCGTCATATTCTCTGTCACATTAATGTTCATATTCTTACAGTTCAGGGTCATGGTCTCAGGTGCCGTGATGTTAATGTTACTTCCTGTCGTATCCAGATGAATCTCATTTCCGCTCTTATCCGTAATAATGATGCTTTCATCTTCTGTAAAGACTACTCTGTGCCCACTTCTTGTCTGAATAGACTTTACACGGTTGTCTGCTCCGCCTCCCAGGCCAATTCCTCCGTGAAACATACCGCCCATAACGAAAGGTCTGTCGGGGTGACTGTGGACGAAGTTGACCATTACCTGGTCTCCTACTTCGGGAATAGCTACATATCCCCGATTTTGGGTAATCTGGTCGGTTCCTCCGGCATCAGGACTCATCACACGGACATAGTGTGTGGTATCATTCAGCTGCCAGTCGAATCTTACCTGAACCCTTCCCTGGCCTTCAGGATCAGCATTGGCAATAACGGTTGCTATTTGAGGTTGGGCGGCTGGTACTGTAAATTCAGGTTTTGGTAAAAATCCGGTATCGGCTGCTATGGATTCAAAACTGCCGGTATAATGCCCTATCGTATCAATTTCATGAACAGCTTCTGTGACCATTACTTTAGTAAAGTAAGAAGTATCATTGCTGTCCGGTTTTCTCATATAGATATCCAGCACACATCCCGGGTGCAGGAATGGTACTGTTGTAGAACCGGATACAGAAAATACATTTACGGCTTCACTCCCTGAAGTGCTTCTTTGCGAGTGTTCTACATCTAAATGAGTAGATGCCTTGATCGGTGCCGCCTGAAGCGCGGGTGTTTTATATATTTTTTCGTTGTGGCTGTAAGCTGTCTGGGCAAGGTCACCCATGTGCTTCACCGGAGTTTCGCCGGAGGTCAGCTTTTCGTTTTTACTGCTGTTATAGCCATAATACTGAGGTTTGGTATGTACAGCTTTTAATTCCACACGGATGTCATTGGCATTGCTTCCGTAGATTAGCTTTATAGGCTTATTCTGTGGCGGAAGCTTACCGAAATGGAGGACTTCTCCATCATAATAGAACTGCTCTCCATAGGCTTCTGCCATTCTTGCAAGATAGTTGTAATGGGTTTCATTATACTGGCTGCTGTAGATAATCTGTGAATAGTCGTTAGTATCTACTCTTATATCAAAACGTTCTTTATCGATTCCCTGTTTGATCACTTCTTCCGCTATAATTCCCATATTGACAGGCTGTCCGCCACCAAAGCTCTGGATATGCGGAGCGCCATCCAGCAATATGGTTGGGCTGAATCCGGAAAGTACAATATTTCCCAGGCTCATCTTCTCCTGGCTGAATCCTACCTTGGTAATGATTCCCACAAAATTTCTTTCCGGACTGTTTTCAATATCCTTATAGGAAATAACAGCTGTGATGCGCTTTCCCAAAAACTTATTGGCTTCTTCCAGGGTATGGCTTTGTCTGTCTCCCAATGCATCGTGAGCAAGGATAAGACTGAATTCGTGATGATGACTTGCTTTTTGTTTAAGTGTGAAATGCTTATAGTATTTAATAATTTTACCTTCCACAACCAATGAGAGTTTAACCAGACGGTTAATTCCTGCATGATGGTTTTCAGATATACCGTCTGCATTCTGTGATGGGCGGAAGGAAGCCCCTTTAGTCTGTGATTCGGTTTTCATATGCTTTGTGTTTGTGTCAGTTAAGTACTAAAGATAACAATATTTTATGAAATAATTATCAGGTAAAATTGGTGTATAAAGTATCGGATAAAATTTCATTTCAGTCAAAAAAGACCGTCTTTGATAGGGACAGTCTTTTCTTATGAATGTTGATTATGTGTATCAATTTTAGCTGCTTGGCCAAAGTCCTGCATACTCAGAAGTACCATACTCAATGGTCTCAGCACTTATCACGAAACTGATCAGCATACTGTTGCTGTCAATAGCATCGAAATCTACTTCGTGCTGGATCACATATCCGTTCTTCCAGTTCAAAGTGATCAATGTTCCTTCTTCGTGAGATTTGTTGAAAATAACTTCTCCGATTGTAGGCTTGTATTTACCGTTTAGTAAGCTTTCAAGGATATCTGACTTTTCAGTAGCTTCTACTGTAACTTTGATCAATGCATTGGAAGGATCTGATGCTACACGTCCTGAAACGTCTGTAGATCTGGATACGCTGTAGTTCATTTTTAACAGCTTTTGTCCTTCACCGTTGTTGAATTTTAAAATCCCTCTCGAATTTCTTTCTGCCATGATTTGTAAATTTTAATCGTTAGTAATATTTTGTGATTCAGTGATTGTGTAGCAAATATAGACGCTCTTTTTTTCTAAAAAAAACTTTTCAGTATAAATCTGAAAAATTGTAGTAGTTCTACGACTTTTTGTAGTAATTCTACGACTTTGGATTTAGTAACATCTTTTAAACAGCTATGAATAAAGGATTTATAAAAAACATAAATTTCACTTAAAAACGGTAATTTTCCACATCAACGAGAAATACGAACAGTCTAAGTTTCAAAAATTCAAAGTTTAAAGCTTAAGGTGGGCATATGACTTATAATCCCTGGCGTTCAATATAGCTTCCTTTCACGATACAAAAAAAGCAGAAGTAGTACTTCTGCTTTTGGTATTTATAAAGATTAACTGTTAATGCTTAGTATATTCCGGTTGTTCTGTCGGAATTCTTGTTGGAGTAAAATATTCATTCAGCCAATAGAAGGTTTGACCGTTCTGCTGGATCTTTACCGCAGGATTATTCCTGTTGGCCAGCATTCTGTCTGCCAGATTTTTATAATGCTGGAAATAGTTTCTTACAGTTTCATTAGGAACGATCTTTGATTTTTTCCAGCCTTTTAATTTATACTTAGCCATCAATTCTTCTTCTGAAAGATCGAACCCGGTACTCATCCCTATCGCATAAGACATTGGCTGCTCATAAAGAGCTCCTTTATCCAGGAATTTAATGGTCGGATTATACTTCTTCAGCAATTTCACATATTCTTTAATCGCTTTTGCCTGGTTGAAGTTAGGATGATCTGATTCAGTATTCTTATATACTTCAGTATAGAAAGCTTTTAAATTATCGTATTCCGTTTCAGAAATGAGGATTCCCTTTTCTATGGCCGGCGTATATTCTTTTAAATCTTTTGGGATATATCCTTTCACAAGGAACGGACTTCCATAGTTGATCAGCTGGGCTGCAATTCCTGCAGAAACAGGATTGGTAAGACCCGGATACAGATATTTATATTTCAGATCAACATCTGTTTTACCCGCTCCTACAGAAGAATGGAAATAGTCATTGAGTGATTTATCAATATTCTGATTATCTACAGTTACCTGCGCAATCAGACTGTCTACAGATTTCTTCAGGAATCCCGGAGTAGCAACATCTCCTTTTTTAGGGAAGATGACAAATCCCTGAGACATACTTTGCTTAGGATAGGCTAATGAGAAGAATCCTTCATCCCCTTCCACCAGGCTGAAGTTATTTTTGGTAAGAACATCGTACTGGTCAATGATCTTCTGCTTTTTAAGCTCAGCAATATTTTTCGCTGTATTGGTAACCACATTCTCTGCCATCAATACGAAGTCATTATAGTTATCTGAAGATCTTGCATTGGTCTGGAACATGATCAGCCTTGCCTGAGCCTGTGTAAGCGAGCTTATCACACTGTACATATTTCCGCTCTGGCTGGCAGAAGTACCTACCGTCACCACAATATTGGTTTCATCGGGAACATTGGAAAGAAGATTTCCGGCTGCAGAAAGCGCTTCCCCTACCGGTTGGTAACCATTGTTACTTGCACAGTTCATTTCATTCGTTTTCTGATTAATGAACGAAGTGATCTTACTGTAATCGGTACTTAGATTGGAAACAGCGAGATTATTTCCACAGGAATTATTTTTGTATAAAACCACTCCATACTTTACTGTACTAAAGTAAGATGGTTTTTCAAATCTAAGCTGCAGATCCTGTAATAACGATTTTACAATGGGAGCATAAGGAGCATTTGCAGCACTTATATCCAGGGCAAAAACGATATTGATATTTTTATTTCTTTCTGTGATCTCCCTGTAACGGTCGAAATAAATTTCTTCTCCCAAAACATTGAAAACATAGTTCTTACTGTAATCTAAAATATTGGTAAAATACTTTGTTTTGGAATCAGGAGCGGGAGCTTCTTCCAGTGGAAGACTTATCGGGAAGATATTCTCTAATGGAGGTCTCTTATTGACATCCGTAAGAAGAATAGCCGTCCTGTTTTCCGCATCTGAGCCTGATCCTCCAGGATAGCCTTCATGGATTCCTAAAGTTGTTTCGTTGATCCCTGTTGTATTCTTCAGCTTTATCGCGGAACGCTCTCCCCAAGTAGAAATCACATTGGAACTTACCCATCCGTAAAGGCTGGTACCAATACTGTCTATATCTATAGATGGTTTTTTACCTACTAAAAATCTTTTGTTGTTTTCAGCCTGTTTATAAACATATACCATTTGTCCGTTAGGGATCTTTACATTGGCTGTTTCGATAAGACTGGGTGAATTGAACACCATGATTGAGTCATTCTTGTAATATCTTTCAGCGCTTCTGATCACTTCACTGTTATTGGGTACTACAGCTACTCTTACAGGATAACCCGTTTTTTCGCTTTTTAAGGAATTGTTCCATAGAAGCAGGTCAGATTCAGGAATCCAGCCATATGTTTTGATCGACTTTGATGAGACTTTTTTCATTAAGGCATCAGGAACATATTCTGCGACTTTCACCATTCCGTCTCTGTGTTTTAAAACCATTAAAGGTTCTAAAAATTTAACTTCCTTATAAGACTTCTCATCATCTTTATCCAGATAAGCCGTATTTCTGGATCTGTCTGAAACAACGATCCATGGAACTGACTTTTTAGGATAACCATTGACTACAGGTGAGCTATCTATCTGACCGTATTGAGAAGGTTCGGGGGTTTTCTTTGACGGAAGCTTTACCTGGCAACTCGTCAGTAATACTGTTAACCCTATATAATATGCTGCTAGAGGAAATTTATTTTTCATCCTATTTTATCTTTTTATGATTGGCGCATCCGAAAAACCGGACGGTATTATTTGCTTTGATTGATATCTACTTTCGTTACACAGTTCTGTGTATCATCCAAATTCACCTTTACGGTCTGGATCACAGTATTTTTGTCAAACTGGAGACCTGCACAATACATATAGAAATTGTTTACCTTACTGTCATTTACTTTTACCACAGTGTTTTCATTATTACACAGATACGTTTTCAGCAGATAATTGTAATGCATATTGAAGCTGTTGCCATTGGCGATCTGCTGCAGGTGATATTTGAAATCGTTATCTATTTTCGCATAAGAATCTTCTACAGATACTTCTTCTTCAGCAAGAGCATTATAAGCCGGAAGAATTTTGATACGGTGGTAGACAGGGTCCTGACTTTCTTCAGTATACAGGGTTACCAGATAGTCTCCGGGTTGCTTATAGGAATAAATAGTGAATTTTTCCTTGGAGTCCGTATTTCCTGTTTCTCCAAATTTCCATGCAAACTGCTTGGCTTCTGAAATGGCACGGAAAGGGACATTTTCATTCTGCATTGCCTGAGCAGGAGCTTCGATCGTTGACTTTATTTTTGTCGTATCCTTTGGCTTCTGAAGGCTTCTGGCATTTACCATTACAGGGAAAGATTTCGTGTACTTGTTGTCTATGATCAAACTCACCTGATAGTATCCCGGTTTATTGTAGAAGTGAATACCACTATTCTTATCAGAAGTTGTACCGTCTCCGAAATTCCATCTTTTGGTTTTTGCAAATTGGGTTTTATCTTCAAATAAAAGTGTATCCCCTACCGCCAGTGAAGACGGATAAACCACCCCAACAATATCATCGGCAGAGTGGATCACTTTTTTCTGCAGCCACAGAGCAACCAATGCTGCGATGAGCAATGTTGCAATAACTCCAATAATAATGTTTTTTTTGTTCTTTTGAAAATAATTCATAGTTAGTAATTGTGATGTGTTTTATGTATAGTTCCTGGTCTTTTCATTCTATCCTATTGTGATCTTGCTTTCAGGTCTTTTTCGCGTTCGTAAATTTTATTCTGCTTGTCTTTAAATCCGATTCTGCAATCTTCCACCTGCTTTTCGAAGATTTTAATATCTTCTGTGGTAGTGGCAATTACCTTTTTGTCATCAAAATACATTTTGTAAAATTTGGCAACCTGAGGATAAGCATCTTTTCTGATGTCAATGACATCATAACCGTTGAAATAGCTGTTGAGATCATTGACTCCCAACTGTATATTATTTTCAGCAAAAGGCTGCGGACCATCACTCGTAAGTTTGGTTATCATGGTATAAGTGCTGTCCATGATCGGTAAAATGACCTTTTGGTGTTGTTCAAATTCAGCTTTTTGTTCCAGATTCTGAATTCCTCTTACATCTTCATCAGAAAATGGGGATACAAATCCTTTCAGAAAAATGATGCCTAAAAACAGCATAGCAGTCACCAGCATCAGTATCAGGTAAAAAAACTGATAATGCCTTTCTTTTTTAGATAATGTGATTTGTCCTTGCATATCTTTTCTTTTTATCTTCTTCTTTTACTTCCTGTGAAATTCCTTGTAGGATCTTTTCTAAGCTCACTGTTGGCTCTGTCTACTTTGCCCATACAGTCCTCCAGATCTCTTTTGGCCAGCTTTTTTCTATATTCTACCTCGATGATCTTGGCCTTTAAAGCCATCATTGGTTCTATCTGTTTCATCAGTACGGCATAATGCTTAAAGTTCTGGATACTGTCTTTCCCCATAATATTTTTGGCATCCCTTACATTATCCATAATACTGGTTCTGAGAAAAACTTCATTATCCACCTTATTAAGACTAAGCTGGGTCATTTTATCATAGATTTCATCAACATGATTTTTCAGCACATCACTTCGGAGCATCAGTTCTTTATAGGCTTCAGCTTCCCTGCTGATTCCTTCCCGCTGCATATCATAACTCTTAAAGAAGAGAAATAGGCATGCGAAAGATATCACCGCCAAAACGGCAAAAGATAGAATAAACTTCCAAATGCCTATTCTGACGTCAGATTTGTTTAATTTTTTTTCCCTGTTCGAAGACATAAATTGCGATTTGTTTGGCCTGTGAAAATATAAAAAAAAAATTTTATGCACAATACGTAATTTCCCCAGGCTAATTTCGTAAAAACCCTGATTAAATTAATATTAATTTCTGTTTTAATAAGTTTTTCCTAAATTAGGCCTCTGAATTTTAAATATCATTCGCCAAATCGATATTAAGAATGAGTAAAATATTATCTAATACCGTGCGTTTTTCCATTGCAGACAGCGATTTTTATTTTAAAAAAATAATGATCAAAACGCTTATGGAAAACCCTTTCTATATGCTGCTGAACGACTGTAACAACGGGCACGAGCTTGTGAACAGAATATACAGAAGACAGGAAGACGTATTCATCATCGAATTGTTTATGCCGGTATTGAGCGGGATCGAAGCGATCAAATACATCAGAAAGAACAATACAGAAACCCCTATCGTCACCTATTCCGGCACTTACCAGGAGGATATGGCCGAAATCCTTTCAAAGATACCTAATATCTATTACTGTCAGAAAAAAAGCAATATCATCAAAGACATCATTAAAGGGAGTATTGCTTCAGAAGAGTTCGACTATGATGCCTATTCTAAAGAATGGGAGCAGCAGCCTCTTGCAGTACAGGAATATATGGACCGGCAGAAGAAGGGACAGGAAGAACTGTCTCCGGCTGAAATACAGCTGATGAGATTCTGCTATGAGGGATTCAGCAATAAGGAAATTGCAGAAAAACTCAATCTGAGCACAAGAACAATCGACACTTACATCAACCGCCTTACGGAAAAGCTGGGATTGAAAACCAAACTTCATCTTATCCGTTTCTGTGTGGAAAACGGATATTATAATTCCAGTATGTAGGAAATGATAAAATTCCTGATTTTAAATTTTGAAATGAGGATCGATAAAAGTTCCAGCATATGGAATATAAAATCATAAACCCTTGTTCAGACTGTTGTCACAAAGGCTTTCACAATGTTTCCACATTAGGTTTTTGCCGTATACTGAAGCTATATTATTAAATTGTTAAATAATCCTGAAGCATCTTTGAATATAGTGTACCCATTAAAATATCAGGTATTTGAATAAAAATATTTTGCCACTAATTTGCTAGTATTCAATTTTTTTAACTAAATTTGCACACCTAAAATTTAAAATTAAAATAAGGAAATGACAAAGGCAGAATTGGTAAACACCATCTCAAATAAGTTGGGAACAGAAAAGAATGAAACACAGAAAGTTGTAGAAGCTTTTATGCAGGAGATCAGAACTTCTATGTATAATGGGGATAACGTTTATCTGAGAGGTTTTGGATCTTTTATCATTAAAACAAGAGCTGCTAAAACAGGAAGAAATATTTCTAAGAATACTGCGATTGAGATTCCTGCTCATAACATTCCTGCTTTCAAACCTTCAAAATCTTTTGTTGAGAAAGTAAAAACTAAAGTTGCAGTAAAATAAGAACATTAACTGAATATTAACTAGTTACTAAAAAATTAAAATTATGCCAAGCGGAAAGAAAAGAAAAAGACACAAGGTTGCGACTCACAAAAGAAAGAAAAGAAGAAGAGCAAACAGACATAAGAAAAAATAATCTCTTCTTCTCGAGATTTACAATATAATAATATAGTTGGTGGTTTTATATTTTTAAAGTTCACCGACTATATTTTTGTTTGCAACTATAAGATTTCGCAGAAAACGGATGGTTTCAAATATTATTTTAATAAAAATATAATGATTTTCATCCTAAATCCTTATATTTAGTAGTTGAATTAAACTAAGAAACATGTCGATTTTCTATAATCTTAACAATTTTATCTTATAACAAAATGAAGAAAGAACTAATAGTTTCGCATGAAGATGATCTTACAAAGATTGCACTGCTGGAAGACGGAAGACTATGTGAACTTCATGAGCAAGAAGACAAAAGCGATTTTATAGTTGGAGATCTGTTTATAGGAAAAGTAAAAAAACTCGCACCCAACCTGAACGCCGCATTCGTCAATATCGGATATGACAAAGATGCATTTTTGCATTATCAGGATCTGGGACCTCAATATCTTACATACAAAAAGTTTTTAAAAGATACTATTTCTAAAAAACAAAGCACTTCAAGCTTAAAAAATTTCGAGATACAACCCGAAATAGACAAAAATGGAACGGTAGATAAAGTGATAGCCAAGGACGACCTTGTTCTGTTGCAGATCACCAAAGAACCTATATCTACAAAAGGACCAAGAATTTCTACCCAAATCTCACTGACAGGTCGTTTCCTGGTTCTGATCCCTTTCGACAACAAAGTCTCTATTTCCAAAAAAATCAGAAGTTCTGAGGAAAAAGAAAGACTGAGAACCCTTATTGACAGTATCAAACCTGAAGGTTTCGGAGTCATCATCAGAACAGTGGCCGAAGGTAAAAAAGTAGCCGACCTGCATAATGACATGAATCAGCTGGTTCAGAAATGGGAAAGCACTTTTAAAAATATCCAGAGAAATAAGGTTCCATCGAAAGTTTTAAGCGAAGAAGACAAGGCTTCAGCTATTTTAAGAGACAATTTTAATCAGGATTTCGTCAATATTATCTGTGATGATGAGCAGATGGTGAGCGAGATGAAAAATTACATTGAAGTAATTGCTCCTGAAAAGAAAAATATTGTCCAGTTTTATGATTCCCATATTCCTCTTCTGGAATATTACAATGTTGAAAAACAGCTTAAACAGAGCTTCGGGAAACATGTCAACATTCCAAGCTCCAAAGGCGCTTATCTTGTTATTGAACACACAGAAGCACTCCACGTCGTGGATGTCAACTCCGGAAACAACATCACTACCGGAGCGGCTGTCAATAAAGAACACGCACTGAAAGTGAACAAAATGGCCGCTACCGAGATCGCAAGACAGCTTCGCCTCCGTGATATGGGAGGCATTATCGTGATTGATTTCATCGACATGACGAATTCAGATCATAGAAGAGATCTCTATGAGCACCTTAAAGAGGAAATGAAACGTGACAAAGCCCGTCACAAAATACTTCCTCCAAGTAAATTTGGACTGATCCAGATCACCAGACAAAGAAACCGTCCGGAAAAACAGATCGAAACCAAAGAAGAAAACCCGAACAAAGACGGAGAAATCGTAGCTCCGATCGTTATCGTGGAAAGAATGGGTGAAACCTTAAGAAATATTTTGCAGAAAGAAAAGGGAAAAATCTATCTGCATGTACATCCATTCGTAGAAGCCTACTTGACCAAAGGCATCAAAAGCATCCAGATGAAATGGTTTATCAAATACAAAAAATGGGTAACCATCGTACCAAGGGATTCTTTTAAATATTTAGAATACAAGATCTACAATTCGAAGAAAGAAGAATTGATAGAATTTTCTAATTAAACAAAATACAAACCTCCAGTTCTTATTGGAGGTTTTTTATTACATTATCCCATCCTGAAAAAAGTGGACTAAAAAGCCACCCCCTATTTTTTAAAAGTATTTGCTTAATTTTAGCAGATACTTTTTTATTGAATAAGTTCATAAGCTTTATTATAAACCATCAATCCATTAGAAAAAAGTATTTAAGCATCATGAAAACCCTATTTAAGCCTTTCTTTTTTTTAATTGCAGGATTAGTATCCGCCCAAAAACCCAATGAAGTAACCTTATTCAATAAAGATCTTAACAGGTTTCTCAATGTAAGAGACCTTTCTATTTCCAAAGATGGCTCTGAAGCTTATTTTACGATACAAAGCCCCAACCAAGAAGTCTCGCATATCGCGTACATTAAGAAGAATAAGAAAAACGTCTGGTCAAAGCCTGAGCTGATCTCTTTTAACGATCCATTTTCATATATGGAGCCTTTTCTTTCACATGACGGAAAACGCCTTTATTTTGCTTCAGACCGGCCTCTGAATAAAAACCAAATCTTAAAGAAAGATTTTGATATCTGGTATATTGAAAGAAAAAATGACAGCTCTGAATGGTCTGAGCCCATCAATATGGGAAAACCGGTCAATTCTGAACTGAACGAGTTCTATCCTTCCCTATCTGAAAATAACAATCTGTACTTCACCATGGAAGCTCCCACCGGAATGGGAAAAGATGATATCTACTTCTGCAAATGGGAAAACAATGCTTTTTCCGCTCCAGAGTTGCTGAACGAAAACATCAACAGCAGCGGATATGAATTTAATGCATTCATTGCCCCAAAAGAAAACTTTATCATCTTTACAAAATACAATGAGAAAGGAGGATTGGGTAGCGGGGACCTTTATATATCGAGGAAATCGGCAGATGGAAACTGGCAGAAAGCAGAGAATCTGGGAACACCGGTCAATACTAAGTTTATGGAATACTGCCCTTTCTATGATGAAGAAACCCAGACCTTATATTTTACCAGCAGGAGAAGTAGTTTACAGCCAAAAAGATTTAAAGATATCGACGATTTCCAGGAATACACCAGTGAAGGGGAAAATGGTCTGAGTAAAATTTATAAGGTAACATTAAATATAAAATAATTATCATGAGTAAGCAGCACCATTACAAAGCAGTCATCCAATGGACAGGCAATAAAGGAACGGGAACCAGTGGCTATAGAGACTATGAAAGAAGCCACACGATTTCAGTAGAAAATAAAATGATGATTGAGGGATCATCAGATCCTGCATTTCGTGGAGACAGGACCAAACATAATCCTGAAGAAATGTTTCTCGCTTCCCTGTCTTCCTGTCATATGCTGTGGTATCTTCATTTTTGTTCCGAAGCAGGAATCATTGTCACGAATTATACAGATGAAGCAGCAGGAATAATGGAGGAAACAGCCAGCGGAAGCGGTCATTTTACAGAAGTCACCCTGCATCCAACCGTTACAATAACGGAAAATGCAATGGTTGAAAAAGCAAAAGAACTCCATCATAGGGCAAATGAATATTGCTTCATTGCCAATTCCGTCAACTTCCCGGTACAGCATATTCCTAATATACTTGTTCAATCATAATTTTTATAATCAACTCAATAAAAAGGGGCTGCCTTATCCTCATTACAAACCTATACTCATCATCTCTTAATTCCTTAATTCCTTAATCTCTTAATTTTTTAATTTTTTAGTCATTTCATCTTTCAATTTTTTAATCTTCCACCCCAACCATCCACATAGGTTAATTAATGTTAAGGCCCTTATTTCTTCAAGAATATATTGTTAAATTTGAGGTATGGAAAATTTTGGAAAAGATTTATTAAGGAAAGTAAAAAGCGTAGAGCTTCCCGGCGAACACGCCCATGGAATATTTTCTCCTCCCTACCGTCCTGTTTTTACTTATGATGAAGTGTTGGCAAAAAATCCCAAATTTGCCGCTGTCAACATAGTTTTGTACCTGAAAGACAACGAGTGGTATTTTCCATTGATCCAGAGAACCATTAATGAGCATGACAGGCATAGCGGGCAAATCTCACTGCCCGGCGGAAAACGTGAGGAAATGGATAGGGATTTTGCAGAAACGGCTGTTCGTGAGACTTCTGAAGAAATCGGTATAGATAAGCATTATGTACGGATCATCAGGGAAATGTCGCCTATATATATTCCGCCAAGCAATTTTTATGTATATCCCTATATTTCATATACTAAGAAAAATCCGGCTTTCGTTCTTCAGCAGAGTGAAGCGGTGGAAACCATTGAGTTTCCCATCACATCCTTTTTGAATTTGTCTGATACTCCTGAGATCATGGCTCTTCCCAGTGCAGGAGGCCAGGAAGTTCCTGTAATCAATTTCAACGGATACATTATCTGGGGGGCAACAGCAATGATATTAAGTGAATTCAGCCAGTTGCTGAAAAAAATGTAACTTTGCACAACCGTGTTTAATTGAGAAATGGCGAAGAAAAATATTTTCACCGATGCATTCGGAACACCTTATTTTTTAAAAAGGTTGGTTATTTTTATTTTAGGAATTGTATCCTACAGAAGATTTAATGGCTTTAACAAACTGAAAATCACCGGCACAGAACACCTTGTGGATCTTCCGGATTCCAATGTGTTGTTTGTATCCAATCATCAGACCTATTTTGCAGATGTTGCAGCCATGTATCATGCTTTCTGTGCCGTAAATAATGGATATTTAAATACCATCAAAAATCCGATCTATCTGCTGAATCCCAAGATCGATTTTTATTATGTAGCAGCCGAAGAAACCATGAATAAAGGAATTCTTCCTAAAATTTTCAAAATTGCAGGCGCTGTAACAGTAAAGAGAACCTGGAGAGCAGAAGGTAAAAGCGTAAACAGGATGGTGGATATGAGCGAGGTGGACAATATCATGAAAGCATTGGACAATGGCTGGGTGGCTACGTTCCCACAAGGTACTACATCAGCTTTTGCACAGGGACGAAGAGGAACTGCCAAATTGGTAAAAAATCAGCGCCCTATTGTCATTCCTATCAAAATAAACGGATTCAGAAGAGCGTTTGATAAAAAAGGACTTCGGGTAAAGGTTACCGGTGTAAAACCTACCATGGAGTTTAAAGCCCCTCTGGATATCGATTACGATAATGAAAAAGCACCGGAAATTTTACTGAAGATCATGACTGCCATTGAGCAGACTGAAGCCTTCAACCTATTACACAGTTATGATGAAGAACTTAAAGCTAAAAAATTAGAACAAAAGGACTCAAATAATTAAGTAAATTAGAAAATTATGAACAGAATACTTGGAATCTTATTCATAATCACAGTATTAGTTTCATGCAACAGCCAAAAAGTATATTCGGATTTTGATATCAGCTATTCGAAAAGCGGAGGCTATGCTCCAGTATATGAAAACCTTCTTATAAAAGGGAATAATGCGCATTATTCTTTTGAAGGTCAGGGAAAAAAGTACAAACAGAATTTTAAAATTTCCGATGAAGATTTAAAGAAGCTGGATCAGGTTCTTTCTCAGAATAACTTCAGAAAGATACAGGAAGACCATAAAAAACTTTACGACAACATTTCAACTTCCATCAACATCAAGAAAGGACCTAATGAAGGCAGTAAGTCGGATGCCAGTATGATTATTCCGAATTATCAGCCCCATTGGAACAACATTCTTGGAGCTTTCCAGCAGATCATTAATACTAATGTTAAAAAACAGTAAATACAATTGAAAACCCACTTCATTGCCATTGGCGGAAGCGCCATGCATAATCTTGCCATCGCATTAAAAGATAAAGGATATCAGGTAACAGGTTCAGATGATGCCATTTTTGAGCCTTCAAAATCGAGACTGGAGAAAAAAGGAATATTGCCTCAGGAAATGGGCTGGTTCCCGGAAAAAATCACTCCGGACATTGACGCGGTCATCCTTGGTATGCATGCTCATCAGGACAATCCTGAACTCGCAAGAGCAAAAGAGTTGGGTCTGAAGATATATTCATATCCGGAATTCCTGTACGAGCAGTCTAAGAATAAGACCAGAGTAGTGATTGCAGGATCACATGGTAAAACGACCATCACGTCAATGATTCTTCACGTTTTGAATTTTCATCAGAAGGATGTGGATTTTATGGTAGGCGCACAGCTTGAAGGTTTCGACTGCATGGTAAAACTGACTCAGGATAATGATTTTATGGTGTTGGAAGGCGATGAATACCTTTCTTCCCCTATTGACCTGCGTTCCAAATTTTTATTATACCAGCCGAATATTGCCTTAATGAGCGGCATTGCCTGGGACCATATCAATGTTTTTAAAACATTTGACGACTATATCGATCAGTTCAGAAAGTTTGTGGCAAGCATTACAGCAGGAGGTGTTCTGGTTTATAATGAAGAAGATCCTGAAGTAGTAAAAGTAGTGGAAAATGCTGAAAATTATTTTAGAAAGATTCCTTATAAAACGCCCGAATATGAGATCAACAACGGAAAAGTGTATTTAAAAACGGAAATGGGCGATGTTCCGCTTTCTATTTTTGGGGCTCACAACCTGTTGAATCTGGAAGGAGCAAGACATATCTGCCAACAGCTGGGGATTATGGATGAAAGTTTCTACGAAGCGATCATGAGCTTCAAAGGAGCCTCCAAACGTCTTGAAAAAGTAGAGAGGGAAGACAAAGGAACTCTCTATAAAGATTTTGCCCATGCGCCAAGTAAGGTAAAAGCAGCTGTGAAAGCATTTAAAGAACAGTTCAGGAATGAGAAAAAACACGGATTCCTGGAACTCCATACCTATTCAAGCTTAAACCCTGCCTTTTTAGAGCAGTATGACCATGCTATGGACGGTTTGGATGAAGCTGTGGTTTTCTATTCGGAAGATGCTTTGAAGATCAAAAGAATGGAACCTATCTCTCCCGAATTGATCAAAGAAAAGTTCAAAAATGAAAATCTGAAAGTATTTACGAATGCCGAAGATCTTCATACCTACTGGGGAACGTTGGATAAAGCACAGGGAGTCTATTTAATGATGAGTTCCGGAAATTTTGGTGGTTTGGATCTTACAAAGTAACTTAATCAGACAAAAAAACTCGTATTAGATTCTACAATACAGCAAAAGCTCCTTTCGGTTGAAAGGAGCTTTTTTATTAGTTTAAATCACTTGAATATTTCTAAAACGTTCAGTCTCCTGAATTAAATTTCTCAAAATATCCGTTGTAGAAAGCTCACTATACTGATGAATTGACTGTCCTACCCAAATCCCTACAAAATCAGGATTTTCCAAAGCCTTTGCCGCTGCACGTAATGCATTGGTCAATTTGTTCTGATAAGGATAAGGTAAAATATAGTCTGAATTTTCGATCGTTTCAATATATTTATTTCTGATTCCTCTGGCATAGCGTCCTGAAAAACTTTTTGTCAGAATAATCTCTTCTTCTCTCACTTTTTTAAGCCGGTCCTTTTCAAATGGCTTCAAGGCACTCTCTTCAGATGCCAGTAACAGGCTTCCCGTCTGAAAACCTTGTGCCCCCAGATCTTTTGCTGCATATATCGTTTTTGCATTGTAAATTCCTCCGGCATAGATCAACGGAACTTTCACATGGTCATGTACCTGTGACAGCAAAGACAGACCTCCGATCTGCAGAACATGATCCGCGTTGAACGCGCCCCGATGCCCTCCGGCCTCTATTCCCTGTACACAAATCATATCCACCCCTGATCTTTCCAGGA
Source organism: Chryseobacterium sp. UF-290 (assembly GCF_058245615.1). Lineage (NCBI taxonomy): Bacteria > Pseudomonadati > Bacteroidota > Flavobacteriia > Flavobacteriales > Weeksellaceae > Chryseobacterium > Chryseobacterium sp. UF-290. The sequence continues at coordinate 12,425 of NZ_JBSICB010000024.1, read as the reverse complement.
TCAAAGCTTCCTCTACCGAAGTACAGGTTCCGATAAGGATCGTATCATTTTCTTTTAGCTTCTGAATGCTTTGGTCATCCAGACTCCCGAATATAAAGCTTACAATTTTACAGTTTTCTTCAATAATGGGATCTATCAGCTCATGATAACTTTTCACTCTAATAGCATCAAGCTCAGGAAGAGAAACCTCAATATTATTTTCTTTTGCCAGCTGCTCTATAAACTGCTTGGTTCCAGTAAACCTCTCCCGTAAAGCATCTGTTATTTCAGGAATACGGTGTGCAAAGATGTTCACCGCAAAAGGCTGATCCGTCAGTTTCCGGGTTTCCCTGATAAGCTCTACAGACTGTTCCGCTGCAAGGTCTGCCAATGCCAGAGATCCCAGGCAATCTGCCTTAGCAGCTGCTGCAACCATCTGTGGGGTACTCATTCCAAACATCGGTGCCTGGATGATAGGATATTGTATTCCTAATTTCTTACTGATTGTATCCGGCCAAAACATAAGAATTATTTTAATAAAAATGTACAAAAAAACCTGTAATGATCATAATACTTTGGATGTAGCAAAGACATCCCCGAACTTGACTCCAAAATGCATTATAATACCATCATTTCCTTTGAAAAATTTTTCAACCTTATCGATTTCTTTTTCATTTTTGAACAATGATAATGTTTCAATACATTCTGTTGCGGTCATAATTTTCTTTAATTTAAAATCCCACGGATCACACAGATTACACAGTTTTTTAATCTGTGAAATTTGTGGAATCTGTGGGAATTCCTGATGTATAAGTCTGTTAATTAAATATCCGCTACAGAATTTAACATTTTCTGTTCCCATTCCGGATCTTTCGGATCAAAGAATAATCTTTTTCCTGTATCTAAAGAACGGACAACATTCATTTCATCTTCTGTCAGTTCAAAGTCAAATACATTAAAGTTTTCTTCAATTCTTGATGGGGTTACAGATTTAGGAATGACAACAAATCCTTCCTGCAGATGCCATCTTAGGATCACCTGTGCAACAGTTTTACCATACTTCTCTGCAATCGCTTTCAATTCCGTATTGCCTAATAGGTTGGCATTACCGTTCCCCAATGGGCTCCAGGGTTGAGTTATAATAGTATTTTCCCTGTCATAAACCTGTAATTCCTTTTGCTGAAACACAGGATGCAGCTCGATCTGGTTGATTACCGGCAAAACGGTTGAATTAGCTTTTAATTCTTCCAGCTTCTCAACGGTAAAATTACAAACGCCTATTGCTTTGATCTTTCCTTCCTGATACAATTCTTCCAGTGCCTTCCAGGTTCCTAAGAAATCTCCATAAGGCCAGTGAATAAGATACATGTCAAGATAATCCATCTGTAATCTGTCTAACGTCCTCTGAAAAGCGCTCTTCGCTTTTTCATACCCATGATCCTGAACCCATACTTTTGAAGTGATAAACAATTCATCTCTGTTTACACCACTGTTTTTCACAGCTGTGCCTACTGCCGTTTCATTCTGATAGATAGCAGCAGTATCGATCATTCTGTATCCGGTCTGAATAGCTTTGATCACTGCGTTTTCACATTCTTTCAGATCTTCCATCTGCCATACTCCAAATCCTAAAGCCGGAATATCCACTCCGTTATTTAAGGTGACCACAGGCTGCCCTGTATAGGTTTTCTTTTGCATAATCTTTTGATTTTTGATTTTACTATAAAGTGATTAAACAAATTTGCGATAAAAAATCGGGATTCCGGCTTACCAATTTTACTGTTTTTGGGAAAAATTTTAATGGTAGGCTGTAAAGTGCAAAGACACAAAGGCTTTATTGGTTTTATGTTGTAAGGCGAAAAGATTTTATTTTCGATGAATTGGATGCAGTATATTTGTTAAATATTATTTTATCTCCCGCAGATTACGCAGATTTTTCATAAGCATCTGCGTAATCTGTGAAATCTGCGGGAGAATTCAATCTAATAACGGGCTGTCCTTGCTGAAAATCTTTGATTTTCTTGTGCCTTAAAAGCATGATGCTACTAATTCTCTTTGCGCCTTTGCGTTTTCCAACCAACCATGAAAAAAGGAAATAAAAAACCACTCCGTTTTTTGCTTTGTAAAAATATATCCTTCCAAAAGAAGGGAATAAAAATTCCCTGAAATACTTTCCCTTCTAGCTTCTAGCATCTGGCTTCTAACTTCTAATTTCCCTATTTTTGTATAAATTTCAAATCATGTCACAACAAATCAGGCTTGCCAGTGCCGGAGATTATCCGAGAATTATGGAAATATGGGAATCAGCGGTGAAAGCCACCCATGATTTTCTTGCTGAAGAAGATTTCAATTATTTCAAAGAAATTATTCCAAGAGACTTCCTTCCGAATCTGGAGGTTTATTTAATCACAGATGATCATGAAGCTCAGGGTTTTGCTTCCGTAGCCGAGGGTAATCTGGAAATGCTTTTCATTCATAATGACAACCGCGGAAAAGGCTATGGTAAAAAGCTGTATGAATTTATGAAAGAGAAAACAGGTCTTACCAAAGTAGATGTTAATGAACAAAACCCGCAGGCAATAGGTTTTTATGAAAAAATGGGGTTCCGGCAGACCGGAAAATCTGAAAAAGACGGTTCAGGAAAAGATTATCCAATTATTCATATGAGTTTATAGATGGAGAATTTCACTTTCACACCAATAGATCCGGGGTCAGAGATCCCATATAAACTGCTTCTGCTGGCGGATGAAACAACTGAAGCTATTGATCAGTACATCTTCAACTCTGATATTTATCTCTTATATGACGGAACTGAAAATATTGCGGTCATGGCATTGTACAGGAACAGTGATACCGAACTGGAGATCAAAAATATTGCAGTTATTGAAAGCTACAGGAGTAAAGGGATCGGAAGTATTCTGATCAGTAAAGCCAAAGAAATTGCCAGGGAAAACCATTATAAAACCCTGTCCGTCGGAACTTCTGATACGGGATTCCAACAGATCAGGTTTTATGAGAAAAACGGATTCATGAAAACAGGAATCCGTAAAGATTTTTTTATAGAAAACTACCCATCTCCTATTTATGAAAATGGGCTGCAGATGCGGGATATGGTTCTACTTACCCATCATCTTACGGAATAATCCTTTAATATGTTCTATTTCGGTTTGATAGCTGGTCTTTTTCCGGCATCCGAAATAGAGCGTATTTTCCAGCTTTTTCTTTCCTTCCCAGATCAGCTTTACCGCTCCGTTTTCGATTTCATTTTTGCATAAAAAGTCCGGGACAACAGCCAGTCCGGTTCCACCTTTCAGACAACGGATAATTGAGTTGAGATTGGGAACGATATAGTTCGGGCGAAAATCCGGTTTATGTCCAAAACTTAAAGTCCAGAACTGGAAAAGGTGTTCCATATCCCCTGTAGTTCCGTACCATTTTTCATTTTTCAGCCATTCTTCAATCTTTTCGGCATCCTTTGTCTTTAAGACTTTGTTGAAAGCAGCGGCATCAATATCTTTTCCACCTACAAGAACAATCTGTTCCGAAGAAAATGCTTCGTGTTCTATATTGGGCGAAGACCCTTTTTTCGGAGTAATGATAAGATCCAGAATTCCTTTATCCAGCTGGTCCAGCATTTCAGGATATTGGCCAAAACTGATGATAAGATTGAAAGGTAATGTAGAAACATATTGTTCCAATGTAGTCTGAAAAGTTTCAAAACACATTCCAACACTGATCGTAGGGGTATGTTTTTCCGTGGATTTCTGGAAATTTTTCTCCGCGTCCTCAAGCTTCGTGAGAGGTTCGGCAACTGCATTAAACAACACTTTCCCCCGCTCCGTCGGAATCATTTTTCTGCCGGTTCTGTCGAACAGTTTGTATCCGACGTATGCCTCCAGAGAACTCAGGTGCAGGCTCACCCCGGGCTGCGAAATGAATAAGGCATCTGCTGCCCCTGTCAGTGTTCCGGTTTTATATATGGCTTTAAAAGTACGATACCATTCTAAATTGACCATAATAAGTTATTAATATTATAATACAAAATTACAAAATAATTATAATATTAATACATCTTCGTTTTTCAGAAATGAAGCATAATAGTCCGGGATTCCGCTTTTCTGTATCTGATGAATGGTTTCTTCGACCGGATAATTCAATTGCACAATTTCCGGGGTGATCTTTTCTTCATCTAAAGTCAAGATTAAGTAAGAAGCGAGCCTGTTATCTTCTTTAGAACGTCCTACGGAACCGCAATTGACAGCCCATTTATTATTTCCAAATTCTTTTTTAAAAGATAAATGAGTATGTCCCATCACAACAATATCAGATTGAGAGGCATCCAGCATTTCAGTAAAGACCTGATCACGTTCAGATTCATAAAGATAAGTATCATTACTGGACAGACTCGAATGAACAAGCTGAATATTCCAGTGGTTATGTCCTATTTTATAGCTTAATTTTAAATGAAAAGGAAGCTCTGAGAGAAATTTTTTATGCTCTTCTGTAATATGTTTTTTGGAATGATCAATAGCAACCAACCTGGCCCTGGTTTCTTCTTCAGAATGTTTACTCAAAGGGAATACAGGCAAATCAAAAGCGATCCTTTCGTCATGATTCCCCATCAGACAAGGAATATTCAGATTCCTGATCTTTTGAATCACTTCATTTCCCCAGGGAGCGAAATCCACAAGATCTCCCAGACAGAACTTCTGGCAAATTCCCCTTCGTTCAATATCATTCAACACCACTTCCAATGCAGGAAGATTCCCGTGCACATCACTGAAAACCGCTATTTGTATCATTATCCTTCAATTTGCTCAACAAATTTACACGACATAAAGGAGTTTCAGCTCAGGAATCATATGACATTTGACCAGGAGAAGAAGGTACCAAGAGTGAAGAACCAAGACAAGAGACATGGAGATATGAGATAAGAAATAAGAATCGCATGACTAGCAACCAGCAACTTTAAACCTTAAATATTCTATAATTTTTATAATACTTCTCTATAATTTATATTATTTTTATTATACAAATATCCCTCCTAACTTTGCAGAGTAAAATTTAAACAATCATAAAAAATGAAAAAAGTACTTATCATCAACGGTGGACAAAACTTTGGACATTCCGGAGGAAAATATAATCAGACTATTGCAGAAAATACATTGGAAGTTCTAAAAGGATTTGGAAATATAGAAGTAAAAATCACTAATGTAAGTGAAAGCTACGACAAGCATGAAGAGGTAGAAAAGTTTGTCTGGGCTGACTACATTATTTATCATACGCCGATCTGGTGGTTCCAGCTTCCGAACGGTCTGAAAAAGTATATCGACGAAGTTTTCACAGCGGGTCATGCCAGAGGAATTTATATGAGTGACGGAAGAAATGCTGCCAATCCTGAGATCAACTACGGTACAGGAGGTATGCTCGGCGGAAGAAAATATATGCTGACTACAAGCTGGAATGCCCCCGCAACAGCTTTTACCCTTCCTGGAGAGTTCTTCAGTGAAAGAAGCGTAGATGATGGGCCGTTGTTTGGGTTCCATAGAATGAATGCTTTTGTTTCTTTAGAAAAAATGGAAAGCTTCCACTTTCATGATGTGGAGAAAAATGCTAATGTAGAGCGTGATATGAAGCTTTACAGAGAACATGTGAAAAACGTATTTGAAAAAGAATTAAAACTGCAGCTGGTCTAATGAAAAAAATACTCATCACAGGTGTTACAGGATATATAGGAGGAAGTATTGCAAAGAAACTTCTTGATAAAAACTATGAGGTTACAGGACTTGTACGCAACGAATCTCATATACAGGAACTGGAAGCATTGGGAATCCGGCCAATTATCGGAGATATCTATGACGAAGATTTTATACAATCAGCGGTTACCAATGCTGATGCTGTTATTCACAATGCTGATTCTGCTGATGATGCGTATTCAGCTGATAACTTTATCAAAGCATTGGAAGGGAGTCATAAAACCTTTATATTTACTTCAGGTTCAGCTATTTTTGGTGGAAAAGAGAATGGTAAAAAAAGTGACTTTATCTTTAAAGAAGATTTCCCTTTGCATCCAAGGCTGGAAATGGCATCACGAGTACTTATCAACAATCATGTTCTTCAATCTGCTCAAAAAGGTATAAAAAGTATTGTTATTGTACCTACAATGGTTTACGGAGAAGGTCTTGGAATAAAAAAAAGCAGCATCCAGATCCCTGCCCTCATTGATTTTTCTAAAGAAAAAGGACATGGTATTTACTTTGGAGAAGGGGAAAATATCTGGTCCAACCTACACATTGAAGATTTGGCAGACCTGTATGTGCTTGCGCTGGAAAAAGCAAAAGGAGGCTCTATTTATTATGCAGAAAACGGTTCATCATCTATAAAAAACATTGCAGAAAACATCAGTAAAAAATACAACCTGGAACCGGCAAAATCCTTAAGCATACAAGATGCTGTTAATAAATTTGGTCCTGCAGGGGGATATTTCGGTTTTGCGTCTAATAGTTTATGCAGTGCCGATAAAGCCAGAACTGAACTGGAATGGAAGCCAATATATTCATCAATTGAAAATTTTATTTAATAATGAAAATTCACCTTACAGCAATTATCAAAGCCAAAGAAGAACATCAGGCAGAAGTATTGGAAGTTCTTCAGAATATGGTAAAAGAAACAAGAAAAGAAGAAGCGTGCGAACTGTACAGTCTTCACCAGGGAATCGAAGACAAAAATCAATTCGTCTTCTATGAAATATGGAAAAATGAAGAAGGACTGGCACAGCATAATGAGCAACCTTACATCAAGGCTTTCGGAGCTTTGGCAGATGAGAAATTACAGGAAAAACCACAGATATATCTAACCCATATCATTTAAATATGAAAAAATTAGCGTTTTTAATGCTGGCCGTCTTTACGGTTGGATTCATTCAGGCACAAACCCAAAAATCAAAAAATATGAAAAAGAAAATTTTATTTGTAGTCACCAGCCACGATAAAAAAGGAAGTACCGGTGAAGATACAGGATATTATCTGGGAGAGGTCTCTCACCCATGGGAAGTTCTTCACAAAGCAGGATATGAAATCGATTTTGTAAGCCCGAAAGGAGGAACTCCTCCAGTAGACGGATTTGATCTGAAAGATCCTGTCAACAAAGAATTCTGGGAAAACAAAGAATATAAAAATAAAATTGATCATTCTTTAACACCTTCCCAGGTAAATCCTAAAGATTATTCAGCGATCTTTTATGCAGGCGGCCACGGAGCGATGTGGGATCTTGCAGATAATACTGAACTGGCAGGTATCGCTTCAAAGATCTATGAGAATGACGGTATTGTAGCAGGGGTATGTCATGGTCCGGCAGGTCTGGTCAACATCAGGCTCAGCAACGGGAAATACCTGGTAGACGGTAAAAAGGTCAACGCTTTTACCAATGAAGAAGAAGCTGAAGTAAAATTAACAGACGTTGTTCCTTTTCTATTAGAAGACAAGTTAAAAGAAAGAGGCGCACAATTCGAAAAATCAGGACTTTGGCAAAATCATGTAGTAACGGATCAGAGAGTCATTACCGGACAGAATCCACAGTCCGCAAAAAGTGTTGGAGAAGCGATCTTAAAGGAATTAAATAAATAACAGATCATCTTAAATTAAATGATAAAAAGGGTAAAAGTTATTAAAAACCTCAGGTTTACATGATTTGTACTTTTGTAGTTTATTTTTTAAAGACAAGAAAATAGAAAATACGGATATGGAAGTATCAGCCATCAACCAATATATGCTGACAAAAAGGAATTTACAATCCGGAACTGATAGATAGCCGCCAGTATATGGAAATTTCTATTTGTACCGGGGCAACCTTTATATGTAGGATCAACCCAGGTGAATGTAAATCCTGTTGCTATTTATTAAATGATCTATTTCCGGGAAATAAGAAAATCTCATAACATACTGTGTCAAGTGAGACAAGGTAATTCAGATAAAAAAATAAGATTAACCGTTAGAATTTATTGTTAGAATTAATATCAATCAGAATTATTCCTTCTCATTGTTTTTACAAAAAAAGAGCTTTTCAGTTTTTGAAAAGCTCTTTCTATAAAATCAGCCTTATCTCAGCCTCCAGCTCCTTTATTTCACTATCTTTCAATTGGGAGATGCGTACTTACCGCTATTCTGTTCCATCCGTTAATGGTTACAATAGCCATAATGATCTGTGCGATCTGATGATCATCAAAAAGAGCTTTGGCCTTTTGATAGGTGTCTTCAGTTAAGCCTTCATGACTGATCAGAGTAATTTCCTCCGTCATAGCCAAAAGTACCTGCTCTTCTTCTGTGAAAAAATCTTTTGCCTCTCTCCATCCTTCTAAAATAAAAATCCTCTGAGGAGTTTCTCCATATTTCAGGGCATCTTTAGTGTGCATGTCGAGGCAGAAAGCACATTTATTGATCTGAGAGGCCCTGATCTTGATCAGTTCTTTCTGAATCTGATTTAAAGAAATGTTCTGAAGGTATCCTTCCAATCCCAGCATCGCTTTGTATGCTGCTGAATCTACTGTTGCAATATTTAATCTTGCGCTCATTATTATATTATTTTTGGTTTAATTGATCAATACTAAAAGGATATTGCTGCTGTACAGCCAATAAAAGAGCTGCTGCACTTCCTACCCATACGGAATAGGTCAGGGGAGCTTTAGGACCTAATGCAATGGTCATTGACACTGCAAAAATCAATAAAAGGACAGCACTTCCGTAGGAGGCAATTTTAGTTTTAAATCCCACGATCAGCATCAATGGAAAAAGTATTTCTAAAAAGGTTGCCGCATAGGCTGAAAAAGTACTCAACGCTTCCGGAAGAAAAAAGGTCAGTTTTCTCGTATATTCTTCAAAACTGGCCATGTTCCCCCATGATGAATTTTCTTTACTCCACCATCCGAACCGGTCTGCCACCGCAGAAAGCATCGTCACAGCGAGTGCCAGCCTTAAAAATAACTGTGGAAATTGGTTTTGGGTATCTGTCATTGCATTGGCTTTTAATAATATGACAAATCTCCGGTTATTAATCCGTAAAAACCTTAAACTGGTTTAAGATCGTAACTTCGCCCTGATTTCACTCAGATATTCCGGGGTCAAATTAAGAAAAGAAGCGATAAGATATTGCGGTATACGTTGAATAAACCAGGGATACAGAGTACTGAAATGCATATAAAGTTCCTCTCTGGACATTTCATACAGATAACGGATCCTTCGTTCTGCAGCAGCATAAGCCCTTTGGTAGATCATCCGGAAATAACGTTCCATCACAGGATGTTTTTTTAATAGCAATTCCTGATTTTCAAGATCGATCACAAGAACAGAAGAATGTTCCACAGCCTGAATAGAGAAATTGGACTGTATCTGTCTTTCATAAGCAAAAGTATCTGTAATCCACCAATTCTCTATGGCAAATTCCGTGGTTTGCTCTACCCCTTTTTCATTGATAAAAAACTTTCTGAGACAGCCCTTATTTACAAAATACATATGTCTGCAAATTTCTCCGGCAAGCATCAGATTCTGCTTTTTCTTTACATCCAGTACCCGAAAAAAAGAAAGAATGGAAGTATATTCCTCGTCAGTGACAGTAATGAATTTATTTAAATGTTCTTTGAAAGGATCCATCTTGAGAATTGATTACCCAAACTTAACTTTATTTTTTTAGTTTTACAATGACAAAATAGTAAATCATGGAAATTATTGCCAAAATTCTGATCGCAGTGGTTGCACTGGAACATATTTATATTCTCTGGATGGAAATGTTTGCCTGGGAGACAAAAGGAAAAGAAGTTTTCAAAGCCGCTCTGCCTGCAGAAATGTTTAAACCGACAAAAGGACTTGCTGCCAATCAGGGCCTTTATAATGGTTTCCTTGCTGCCGGCCTGATATGGTCTTTTTTGATTAAAGATTCTCAATGGCAGGATAATGTCGCCTTGTTCTTTTTAGGATGTGTTACTGTAGCAGGGATTTATGGAGCAGTATCAGCTACTAAGAGAATATTTTTTGTTCAGGCACTGCCGGCAATATTGGCGATCATTGCTGTTTTATTGAAATAGGTTGTTGAAAAACACAAAGGTGCAAGATTATCTCCCGCAGATCTCACAGATTTCACAGATGCTGATGAAGAATCTGCGGAATCTGTGAGATCTGCGGGAAAATTTATCTTATTATTATATTGCCACGAATGCACGAACTTTTACTTTATTCGTGAATTCGTAGCGAAATAAATATATGAAGTTTGCTTGAAATTTTTTGATTTCCCTGCGTCTTAAAGACAATATATTGTTCATCAATAAAAGATCTTACAGATTTATCAAATAATTCAGATTCCCTTTACAATCTATAGAACTTATACCTAATCTCTTAATTCCTTAATTCTCTAATCTTTTAATCAAAAAAACATTACCCCATCGACTCCTTAATCTTCTCCCTATGCAACAATCCCCAGTTCACCAATGTTTCCGTTACCGGAAATACGGATTTTCCATATTCGGTTACGGCATAGGTTACCGTAATGGGCTTTGTATCCTGAATGGTTCTTGTGATCAGGAGATTTGTCTCCAGCTCTTTCAGCTCTTTACTGAGCATTTTAGCAGAAATTCCATCAATTCCACGTTCCAGCTTTTTAAAATGGATCTGCTGATCTGTTCTGTTGGTCAGATAACGTAAGATCATCAGCTTCCATTTTCCTCCCAAAACATCCAGGCTGTCACGCATGGCGAATAGTTCCTCCGTGCAGGTCGCCTCTCTTTCTGTACCGTTTTCAATAATTTTTGCCATAATGGTTTCATCAAGGTAACTAGTTACCATTTGTTAACTAGTAGCAAATATAAACTATTCTGTTTTTACATTTGTGTATCAAATTAACAGTATGAAAACAGTCATTTTAAATAAAGATTTTCAGCTTGAAGATGGTACTATAGAAAAGCCACAACCCAAAAGCAATGAAGTTTTAATTCAAATTAAAGCAAGCGGATTCAATCCCATCGATTACCAGATGCTGGAAAATGAGCTGGAAAGAAGGTTGATCAGCTCACCCATATTGGGTCGGGAGCTGTCCGGAATTATTGTAGAAAAAGGAAATGAAGTCACTCAGTTTAGTATTGGAGACGAAGTATTCTGTGGCAGCGGTTCAATGGGAAGCAATGGCACTTATGCAGAATATATTGCTGTTCCGGAAGCGATTGTCTCACTCAAACCGAAGAATCTTTCCTTTGAACAGGCCGCTGCTATTCCATCAGCAGGGCTGACCTCACTTCAGATTTTTAACCGGTTAAAATTACAGCCTGAACAAACAATTCTTGTAACCGGAGCAGCCGGAGGAGTAGGCTCTTTTTTTGTTAAGATCTTATTGGCCCATCATATTCAGCATTTCACAGTAACTGTGGGAAGTGAAGAAAACAGGCAGATGCTGCTCAACCTGGGAGTGAAAGATCATCAGATCGTCAGTTACAGACAGGAAAATCTTGTTGAAAATCTTTTAAAAGCCAACAATCATCAGCCCTTTGATATAGGAGTTGACTTAGTAGGAAATGATATGGCGGAGGTCAGCGCTAAAGTATTAAAGATCAATGGGACTTATGTAGATGTGACGGCATTAGTCACTAAAGAGGCTCATGAGATACTTTTCAATAAAGGGTGCCTTATCATGAACATTTCCAATTATACATACACCATGATCAAAAAATACGACTATTATCAAAACGGCTTAAAGGAAATCAAAAAGCTGATTGAAACCGGAGCCATTACTCCTCCACAGCATAAAATAATAGGCAGCCTTTCTCTGGAAACCGTTCTAAAGGCACATGCTATTTTAAAAAACAACCAGACGCAAGGTCAAAAACTTGTCATGAAACATTAAACAATGAATAAAATACCCAGACGTATCGTAACAGGAGTTAAAAACGGAAAATCCGTTATTATTGAAGATCAGCAGACAGAAAATGTAGTGGAACACTTTCCCGGACTTATTATTTCAGACATTTGGAATACTCAAAAGACGCCGGCAAGCTTAGAATTCGAGGTTAAAATTCCCAATACAGGTTTCCCACAAACACCAAAAAATGGCACCTACTTCCGGTATGTAGTCATTCCGCCTGATAAAGATCTGGGAGTAGAATTTAAAACCGGAGAACCTCATCCCATGATGCATAGGACTCCAACGCTGGATTATATCATTATTCTTTCAGGAGAACTGTATCTCATCATGGAAGAAGGAGAAACTAAGCTCGGCCCCGGGGATATTGTTATTCAGAGAGGAACTAACCATGCCTGGAGCAACCGTTCTGATGAGCCATGTATACAGCTGGCGGTTTTAATAGATGCGGATGTAGAAGATTAAAAAATTGTATTGCCACGAATGCCTTTAGATTTGCAAAAGGATTTAGTATTAAATTAGATAATAATTAAATTCTGAAGAACCAGAGA
>NZ_JBSICB010000023.1:0-60974 GCF_058245615.1 Chryseobacterium sp. UF-290 | reverse complement strand
AGTTAAGCCCACCAGCGCCGATGGTACTGCTAACGCGGGAGAGTAGGCCGCCGCCAGTTTTTATTTTATTTTTAAAAATCCTTTATCGTTACGATAAAGGATTTTTTTGTTTTGTACCCAATAACTGCCATACTATTCATCTATCCTATTCCTATCCATACTATCCATACCTATTCTTATACTTGGATACTTATAGCTAAACCTATACATAGTATATTTAACCACACAACACATAGGTTTTCACAGGTGATTACGCTTTAATTATTTATTATTCTTATCTATTTAAGAATATGGAGTTCTATAACTTCTATAATTAAAAACTTTTTCATTAACTGATGAAACGGTTATAATTTAAAATATCTGTTTTATATCTTTAATACCAATTGTTACATATTTTCCCAGTGGAAAATATTCTATGTCGTACATTATGTTATTAGTAGTATCACTAATCACGTGTTGCTTGCCGTCAATATCAGTAAGAAATATAGTAAATTGTTTAGTTTTCTCGGGTAAATCAATCTTTATTTTATTTCCAAAATGTAGATCACCAGCCTGAACTTGTGCTGTAGAAATTTTGGAGACTATTCTGGATTCTTTAAATGCTACATGTAATTTTAAACTGCCTCTAGCATCGTATACCACTACTTTAGCTAATACTTTCTGACAACTACCTGAATTTGCAACTGAACCTCTCAGCTGGAAACCATGTTTAGTCCTATCAAAAATTCCATTAAATTGAGAGTTTTGAGTCTTATTAACGTCTACTTTTATTGATTCTAAGACAATATCCCATCCGTCTCTGGCATTTACATTATAAGTGAGGTGTTTAGTTCCGCTACAATGATCATTTCTATGGCTGTATTCTTCATTTCTATCATAAAAGTCAGTTTCTTCCCCCTCAACCTTTGCTTCTAGATTATAATTTCCAAATTTATTGGGAATATTAAATACTAAAACCTTATAGTTAATCTTTTTGTTTTTTGAAAATAATCCTGCTTTATATTCAAAATTCAAATCTCCATATAACTTATCAACAGTGTTCGAATTTTGTAAGCTCTTTGGATATTCAAATATCATTTGATTTTCTGTACTGGAAATTAATTTACACTTTATTCCATTAAAAACTAATGACAGTTTTTTTGTTTTGCCAAGAAATGATCCCTTAAAGACTAAATTATTATTCCAGCCACGACCAACAGCATTGGGAGTATATTTCAATATTCTGGGCTGTGTTTTAGAGCCAGGAATAGTAGATAGTGCATCATTTAAATTGGCAATTGTTTCATCCAATTTGTTTAAAGTACCTGCTGCCTTAATATCAAAGTTATTAACTGTGTTATTCATCTGATTGAAGGTAAGTCTAACCTTATCATCCAACTCATCAAATGTTTTATTGAGTAAACCATTTCCTACTTTTTCAAGATTATCTTCCACAAGAAGCAAATGCTGCCTAATTTCAAAGGAATTTTTTGATACCATAAAGTCTGTGTCATTCAGGATATCCTGAATCGCCTTTTTTGTATCGTCAATAAATGTAGAAACTAGCATTCCTCCTGCAACTTGACTGTTAAAAAATGAGAATGTTAATAGTAAAATAATGAGGACCAGTTTTGATGTAATTGTTTTCATGATATATAATTTTAAAATCTAGTTAAAATTATTATCAAAGTTTATAATGGGAAATAACACTTTTGTGTAGTATTTCAAGCTGATATTGTCACAGGGATGTAGAGCAGCTTGAGTAAACTATTATACACTCCAGGTAACCGGATATCAAAAAAACCATTGAAAAGAATCAATGGCTTTTGGGTAAAAATATTTTCAATTATTTACTATTTCTCAATCAGATCCAAAAACTGCTGTTCATCCAGAATAGTAATGGTTCCTATATCCTGAGCTTTTTTTAGTTTACTTCCTGCCTTTTCTCCTACCACAAGGTAGTTGAGATTTTTCGAAACGGCAGAAATATTTTTCCCGCCATGCTTTTCTACCATTTCCTCAGCCTGCTCTCTTGTGAATAAAGACAGTTTCCCGGTGAATAAGAAAGCTTTTCCTTCCAATACATTAGATAGGACCTCATTGGTACTTTCCCCTTTTTCAAGCTGTACCCCATAAGATTTCAAACGTTCGATCATCAGTATATTTTCAGAATTCTGGAAGAAATCTACAATGCTTACGGCGATCTTGGTTCCGATGTCTTCTACCTGGCAAAGCTCTTCAACAGTAGCATTCTTTAATTCTTCAATAGTTGGGAAGTTTTTGACGAGTTTCTTGGCAACTGTTTCCCCCACATGTTTGATCCCGATTCCATACAATACCTTCTCAAATGGGATATCTTTTGATTTTTCAATCCCTGTGATAATATTCTGAGCGGATTTCTCAGCCATTCTTTCCAGTGGAAGAAGCTGTTCTTTCGTTAAAACATAGAAATCAGCCGGATTTTCAATTAGCTTTTCTCTGTAAAGCTGTTCGATTGTTTCACTTCCAAGGTTTTCAATATTCAAGGCCTTTCTGGAAACATAATGGATCATTCTTCCCACAACCTGTGGCGGACAGTGAAGTTCGTTCGGGCAGAAGTGGATGGCCTGATCTTCAATTTTTACCAGCTCAGTACCACATTCAGGGCAATGCCTGATATATTCTATTTCCTTGCTTTCCTCTGTTCTTTTATCCGTGTTTACTCCAACGATCTTTGGAATGATCTCTCCTCCTTTTTCTACATAGACAAAATCATGTTCATGCAGATCCAGTTTTTTGATGATATCTTCATTATGCAGAGATGCTCTTTTTACAGTAGTTCCAGCCAATAGAACAGGTTTTAGATTCGCCACCGGAGTAATTGCTCCGGTTCTTCCTACCTGGTAAGAAACACTTTTTAGCTCAGTTTCTACCTTTTCAGCCTTAAATTTATAAGCCATGGCCCAGCGTGGAGACTTTGCTGTATATCCAAGCTGTCTCTGCTGTTGCAGCGAATTCACTTTTAAAACAATACCATCAATTTCAAAAGGAAGATGATGACGCTCTGTATCCCAGAAGGTGATAAACTCTTTTACTTCATCCAGGGTTCTGCATAATTTGGCCTGCTGGGAAGTTTTGAAGCCCCAGCTCTGTGCTTTCTGAAGCAGCTCCCAGTGCGTTTCTGTCGGAACATCTTCAGAAATAAATTGGTACAATACAGAAGAAAGCCCACGTTTTCTTACTTCGGAACTGTCCTGCATTTTCAGGCTTCCGCTTGCGGTATTCCTTGGATTCATGAATGGGTCAAGTCCTTCTTCCTCACGCAGTTTATTGAGCTTGTCAAAATTCTTTCGGGTCAGATAGATTTCTCCGCGCATAAAGAAATGAGAAGGGAAATCTCCTTTTAAAGTTAAAGGAATATCTGAAATAGTACGGATATTCGGAGTGATCTCGTCTCCCTGGAAACCATCCCCACGGGTCACTGCCTGGGTCAGTTTTCCGTTTTCATAAAGAATGGAAATAGAAGCACCGTCGTACTTCAGCTCTGCAACAAACTCTACAGGTCCGTCAATGGTTTTGATAATTCTTTTTTCCCAGTCTTCCAGATCATCAAAATCATAGGAATTGTCAAGAGAGTACATTCTGAATTTGTGCTGAATGTTCGGGAAGACCTTTGTAATTCCGCCCCCTACACGTACTGTAGGTGAGTTCTCATCATAAAACTCAGGATGCTTGGCTTCCAGATTCTGAAGCTGCTCCAGGAGCATATCAAACTCATAATCAGTAATGGTAGGCGTATCCAGAAGGTAATAGTTCTCATTATGTTGATGAAGCTCTTTGCGGAGCTGTTCTATCTTTTGTTGAATGTTTTCAGACATGTGCTGTATATCTTTTGAGCAAAAATAACTAAAGTAACGTGAATACGTAAGGATTTTATTGAGGCAAAATCATCTAAAAAATAACAAAATTCAATTTTATAGCAAAATTAAGGATGCGTAATGTATTTCAATTGGCTGATTACGTGTGAAATAGAATTTATGTTTAAAGTAATTTAACATAACGTTTTGATTTAATTAAAGAAATGTTAAAGCTCTCTTAAATAGTTAACCTTTAAAGTCAAAATACCTTTGCACATCTAATTTGAAGAAATGAGAAAAGTAAAGATTGTACTCGGGTTATTGTTTTTAGGGCTTGGAACAATGGCTTATGCGCAGACCACGCAGGCTTCTATCGTAGGAAAAGTTACCGGGCCGGGAAGTTCAGCTCAGGAAAAAGTGAAAGTGACCATTGTCAACGAATCTACAGGGTTCCGCACAGAAACGGAAACGAACTCAAAAGGGGAGTATATCTTTAAAGAAATTCCTTTGGGTGGGCCTTATACGGTGATTGTAAATGATGATAAGAAAGAAGGCTATAATGTCAACTTCGGAGATCAGGTTACAGTCAATATGGATCTCGGGGGAGAAAAGCAGATTGAAGAAGTGAAAATTACCGGCAACCTGAAGAATAAGATCGGAAACCTTGGGGCTGCTACAGCGATCTCTGCCAAGAACATCAGTATGCTTCCGGTAAACGGAAGGAACTTTACCAACCTTACAGAATTATCCCCATTAAGCGGAAAAGGTGGAAATTTGTCCGGACAGCTTGGATCTTCCACCAACTTTACCATTGATGGAATGACTGCTAAAAACCCGACTTCCGCAGGGTCTACAACCAGCCGAAGCGGAGCTCCTTTCTCTATTTCCATTGAAGCGGTACGTGAATTCAAAATTACTACCAACCAATATGACGTTACTCTGGGAAGAAGTGGTGGTGGAACCGTAAGTGCTGTTACCAAATCAGGAACCAATAAATTTTCAGGAAGTGCCTGGGAATATTTAAGAACCAACTGGCTTTCCAGCCCATACGATATCAGAGGAAACAAAAGACAGAATGATTTCTCAACTTCTCAGTTCGGATTTTCTTTGGGAGGACCAATTATCAGAAATAAATTACATTTTTTCGTAGCCTGGGATCATCAGCTGGATTCAAGACCTTTGGTCATTGCAGACATCAAATCTCCGGATGACGAGAAAAGATTCAACACGACAACAGAGACACTGAATCAGTTCCTGGATATCGCAAGATCAAAATATGGAGTAGGCAATACACCACAGTTCGGAACTTTTGATAAAGTAAGAAATTCTGATGCCGCATTTTTACGTTTAGACTGGCAGATCAATGAGAAACACTTATTGACGTTGAGAAATAACTTCACTTACGATCTTAATAAAAACGGATTGGGTGATAATACCAGTATCAACTTCTTCGAATCTTACGGAAATGACAAAAACCTTGACAACAGTTTGTTATTAACATTAAGATCAAACCTGAAACCTAATTTAACAAACGAATTAAAAGCGCAGTACCTTTATACCTTCCAGGACAGTTACCAGAACAATGAATTAGGGAAGCCTGTTCCGAGAGCGATTGTTGAAGGAGTAGCTTCAAATGTAGGGGCTACAAATATTCAGATCGGCGGACACCGTTTTGCTCAGGAAAGCTTCAGAAATAATGTATTGCAGATTGTAGACAACTTATATTACAATACGGATAAGGTAAAATATACTTTTGGTGCCGACCTGATGTATACGACTGCAAAATCGGTATACGGAAGTGAAGTGAACGGAAGATTCCATTTCCAGGGGCTTGGTAATTTTGATGCGATGACGCCTTACAGGTTTTACAGAGAAGTTCCTTTGATGGAAGATCCATCCGTAAGATCAAACATTTGGAATATTGGTGTTTACGGTCAGTTTCAGACAAAAGTTGCCAAAGGACTTGATCTGATGGCCGGATTAAGATTGGACTACGGAGGCTATCCAAAAGCGGAATTCAATCAGAAGCTGTTTGATGAGATGGGAATCAGAACAGACAATAAGATCAAATCATTTGTGATCCAGCCGAGATTCCAGTTTGACTGGAATATCAATGAGGAGAATAAAGACTTCCTTAAGTTCGGAGCAGGGATATTCTCTTCGGATATTAACAATTATATGATCATCAATAATCTGGTATTTGACGGAAAGCATCTTGCAACGGTAGATGTCAACCCTATAGCTATTGGTCTTACCCCCGATTTTAACGACTATAGAAATAATTACGGAAGTGTACCTGCACTTGCCCAGTATCAGATTCCTACCATCAATTATACAGGGAAAGATGCAAGGATCCCGATCGTGTATAAAGCCAATATCTCCTACACGCATTTCTTCAATGAGAGATTCAGAGCGGGAATAGCAGGATACATGGCATTGGGTAGAAATAATTACTACTATTATGACAGAAACATGGTGGCTAACCCGTTTTTTACATTGGCTAACGAGGGAGGAAGAGGCGTATTTATTCCTACCAGCGCTATTACCAATAATGCTAATAATAGTGTAAGCTTCGACTGGAAAGCAGGAAGAATCAATCCTAATTTCGGCAGAGTCCTTGAATTGGTGAGTGACGGTAAGGTAAATCAGTTCTCATTTGTTGTAGATACAAGTTACCGTTACTGGAAAGATGGAGAGATCACAGCAAGTTATACCTGGTCTGATATTAAAGACAATACTTCCTATAACGGAAACGTAGCCAATTCTGCAACATTATCAACCATGATCCAGAGTGATCCGAGAGATCTGAGAATGACCTATTCTGATAATCAGTTCAGAAACAAGGTGGTGCTCTATGGTAATTCACCTACCGTTGCAGGATTTACATTAGGACTACGATATTCAGGAATCGGGGGTACACGTTTCTCTATGACGGCAGGAGGAAATATTAACGGAGACTTTGTAGACTCCAATGACCTGGCTTATATCTTCCCTGATATTGCCCAGACCATTCTAGATGATCCTCAGGTGGGACAGGCGCTGAAAGATTATATCAGTGAGTATAACGGGAAAATCGCGGAACGTAACGGAGGTAAGAACGCATTCTACGGCGTTTGGGACCTTCGTGTGGCTAAGAAAATAAAATTTGATAAAGTAGGCGCATTCGAGCTTTCTGTAGATATTTTCAATGTAGCAAACCTGCTGAATAAAGAATGGGGGGTGAACAAATCATACGGAAATACATCTTTATACAGGGTAACTAAGTTTAATCAGGACACCAGACAGTTTGAATACGTTAAAAATGTAAGCGGAAGCGGACTGGCTCCTCTGTCGGGAAATCCGTACCAGATCCAGATCGGAGCGAAGTATAGTTTCTGATAATATATAAATAGCAGTAAACCACAAAGGTTTTTATCATAAAACTTTTGTGGTTTTACACTTTTTTAATACCTACCTTTATCAAAAAGTTTCAGGACTTTGTTTTAATTATCTAAATTATATTATGAAAAATTTTATCTTAGGATTA
This sequence comes from Chryseobacterium sp. UF-290, assembly GCF_058245615.1. NCBI lineage: Bacteria > Pseudomonadati > Bacteroidota > Flavobacteriia > Flavobacteriales > Weeksellaceae > Chryseobacterium > Chryseobacterium sp. UF-290. The sequence goes on along the minus strand of NZ_JBSICB010000023.1, from coordinate 53,633 downwards.
GCAGTTTTAAGTACAGTTCTAATGAAAGCACAAACCCGGATCATCGCCCACAGAGGATATTTTCAGGCTCAGCCGCCCACAACGGAAAACTCTATTAAATCTTTAGAAAATGCTCAGAAATTAAAAGTTTACGGGTCAGAATTTGATGTGAGAATGACGAAAGACGGTGTTCTTGTGATCAATCATGATGAACATCATGGTAAAATGGAAATTTCAGAGACTTCTTTCAAAGAATTGGAGCAGCTGAAATTATCGAATGGAGAAAAGTTTCCCACTTTAAAGGATTATTTAAAGCAAGGTAAAAAAGATCCGTCTGTAAAACTGATTGTTGAGATCAAGCCGGCCAAAACTCCGGAAATAGAAAATGAGATCACCCAAAAGACGATCAAAATGATCAAGGATATGAAGCTGGAATCTCAGAGTGAATTTATTTCTTTCAGCTTAAATATATGTAAAGAGATCAAAAAGCTTGCTCCGGCCTTTAAAGTTCAGTATCTGAACGGAGAATTGTCGCCGGAACAGATCAGGGAAGAAGGATTGGACGGGATGGATTACCATTACAGCGTTTTCCAGAAAAATCCTACCTGGATTGCAGAAGCTAAAGCTTTAAATCTTATTACCAATTCGTGGACAGTGAATGATGTTGCAGTCTATGATGAATTGAAAAAACAGGGAATCGGATTTGTAACAACGAATATTCCTGAACAGCTGAAAGGTGAATAATGCTGGCTGCAAAATGAAAATTTTTGATTTTCATTAATATAATAAGCAAAGGTTTGAGCATTCCCTTCTCCTGAAGGGTGCCGATCAATAAATTCTACAGCCTGTCTCTTTATATAGGGACAGGCTGTAGTTTTTATGTACAATTGGGATCTTTCGACAGCAGATAGAAGAGTTTTTATATTTTAATTTGCTGTAAATTAGTGTTTTGTGTTTTATTTTCTCATGAAAAGACAATAAAATTAAGTAAATAAAGCTGTAAAATGGTATTAAAAATCCTTAATTGTTTAACCTATTATTAACCAGCTCTTTAATCAATGTTATTAAGGTGGAATTAATATACTGTTCAATAATTTTTTAAAAAATGTTAAAATGTTATTAAAATCGTACTCATAATGTCGTTTTAATTTTGCGCAAACAAAAAGGAAATGCGTAAAGAGACACAAAAGCTGCTGGTTTTTTCGCTGTTAGGATTGATCAGCGTCAATCTGGCAGCTCAGCAGAAAGTTAAGAAAGACACTATTAAAGGAATTGACGAAGTGGTAGTCACTGCCTTGGGGATCAAAAGAGAAGACAAGTCTCTGGGGTATTCTACCCAGACTGTTAAATCTGATGAAATTTTGCGAACCCAAAACAATAACTGGGCGCAGGCTTTAGAAGGCAAAGTGGCAGGCTTAAAAATCCAGACGGCCGGAGCAGGGCCTCTTGGGACAAGCCGTATCACACTTCGTGGAGACATTTCTATGAGTATCGGGAATAATGATGCGCTGATTGTAGTCGATGGCGTTCCTTTAAGCGGAAGAAGAACCGGAACCGGAACGGCAGCTTATGGCGCGGGATCAGGAGGTGATCTTCCGATTGACTATGGTGACAGCTTCAACAGTATCAATCCGGATGATATTGAATCCATATCTATCCTGAAAGGACCTACCGCATCTGCTTTATATGGATCCAGAGGATCAAGGGGAGCAATCATGATCACCACAAAATCCGGGAAAACCAGAAAAGGAAAAATTCAGGTTACCTTAAACTCTTATACCAGCTTCGACACCGTTCTGAAATGGCCGGATTACCAGTATGAATACGGGCAGGGAACCCAGCAGAAAGATAAGGACGGAAATTACTATTATTCCTATGGAGCTTCTGCAGATGGTGTGAATACAGGATCTACCAGCAGCGCCTTCGGACCGAAGTTTGCCGGACAGTATTATTTTCAGTATGATCCCACCATAGAAGGGCAGAGCCTGGAAAGACAGCTTTGGAGACCTTATAAAAACAATATCAAGGATTTCTGGCAGGTAGGATCCAACTATTCAAACAGTTTGTCTATTGAACATTCGAATGAAACCACTTCTTTCAGGACCTCACTTTCTTACCTGAAAAACGAATGGATGATGCCCAATACAGGCTTTGACAGACTCAATGCAGCCTTGTCTTTAGACCACAAACTGAGCAGCAGGCTGAAGATCGGAACTAAAATCAATTTCAGCAATACAAAAAGTGATAATCTTCCTGCGACAGGCTACAACAACCAGTCGATCTCCTATTTCATGATTTTCCAGAACCCGAATGTAGACCTTGAATGGTATAAGCCGATCTGGAGAAATGGTCAGGAGCAGGTGGATCAGATACATCCTTTCAGCTCCTATATCGATAACCCTTATCTGATCGCTTACGAAAACCTGAACAGTACAAACAAAAAAATAATAACAGGAAATATCAACGTCAGCTATCAGCTGGCAAAGAACCTGGATATAGCCTATAAAACCGGTTTGGAGTGGAGCAATGAGCTTCGGACGCAGAGAAGGCCGTGGAGTTCCGCCAATTATCTGAAAGGCTATTACAGAGAACAGTACATCAGGTACTTTGACCTTAATAATGATATCTTGCTTACCTATAAAAATAAATTTGGAGATTTTGGAGTGACAGGTTCTGCCGGAGGGAATATCAGGTACCACGAGTATACTATGAATGATTACAGGGCGATAGGACTCAACAGAGCGGGGCTTTATCAGCTTTCCAATGCTACTGCACAGGATTTTAAACTGGCAAGCCCTAATGATAATCAGGTGAATAGTGTGTACGCTTTAGCAAACTTCAGCTATAAGGATATGGCCTTCCTGGATGTGACAGCCCGAAATGACTGGAGCAGCACACTTCCAAGCTATAACAGGTCTTATTTTTATCCTTCAGTGGCCTCTTCTTTTGTTCTGTCTGATATCTTTAAATTGAAATCCGATAATCTAAATCTCTGGAAGCTAAGGCTGTCATGGTCTAAAGTAGGAAATGATACCTACAATTATATGCTTGAAAAATATTATGAAAACAGTGTATTTACAGGATCAGTAGAATCTCCGCTGCTATACCCGAATCCAGACCTGAGACCGGAAATGATCACCAACATAGAAGGAGGGATGGATTTCAACATTCTGAAAAACAGGCTAATCTTCAATTTTACAGCTTATCAGAATAACTCTAAAGATCAGTCGATCATTATTCCTGTGCTGTATGAAACAGGGTATAACAAAAGGATCATAAATTCCGGTGAGCTGAGAAACAGAGGAATTGAAATGTCCTTGAGTGCCTATCCTGTAAAAACTAAAAGTTTCTCATGGAACGTTAATGCCAATTGGTCCATGAACAGAAACAAGATTCTTTCCCTTCCGGAAGAATTTAACGGAACTCCTTATACCATGGGAAGTATAGGAGGTGTGGTGTATTATAATGCCGTAGTGGGTGGCTCTCTTGGTGATATGTATGGCTATGGACTGATGTATTCACCGGATGGGCAGGTGATCTATGGGGCTGACGGTATGACGGCGAAGCCTACTGAAATGAAAAAAATAGGAAATGCTTATCCGAAATGGAGAGCAGGCCTTCAGAATGAATTCAGATATAAAAATCTTACGCTTAGCTTCTCGTTTGACGGCCAGTATAAAGGAGTGGCTTACTCGCAGTCACATCATAAAATGTCTGAACAGGGAAAACTTACCCATACTCTTGCAGGAAGAGACAATCCTGATGGTCTTATCGTAGGACAGGGAGTTGTTCAGAATCCTGATGGAAGCTTTTCACCCAATACCAAAGGAATTCCTGTGTATACCTATTACGGAGATTATTACAGAAGAGCGAATGTGGAAACCAATTCATTCGATACTTCATTCATTAAGCTGAGAGATGCCAGAATCTCTTACTCTTTCCCGAAATCTGTCATTGAACCTTTAAAGGTAACAGATATTACCCTTGCCTTATTTGGAAGAAACCTCTGGATGTGGTCGAAATTCCCATTATTTGACCCTGAAGTGGCAACACTTGATAATGCGACGATTACTCCGGGAGTAGAAATGGGACAGTTACCTCAGGCCAGAACAGTAGGAGTTCAGTTAAACGTTAAATTTTAAAATCAGAAAAATGAAAAAATTAGTCTATATATGCTCATTCCTTGCCCTTGTAAGCAGTACTGTTTCATGTGACAGAAGCCTTGATGAGATCAATAAGGATAAGAGTAGAATTAATGTACCCGTTGCCAGTGCCTTGCTGGTTCCTATAGAATATAATATGTCTGTAGTAGGATACAACAGAGCCAATGATTTTAATTTTGATCTTATGCAGGTTTCCCTTGATTTTCCTAATGAAGGAAACTCTTTGAGCCGATATTATATCACGGAAAATACAGGAGCAGGTTTCTGGAATAATTCCTACAGGTGGCTGAAGCAGGTAGATGACCTGAAAAAAGCTGCCATTGCTGAAGGGGATAAGAACTATGAAGCTATTTCTCTGGTGCTGAATGCATGGATCTATTCCAATCTTACCGATACCTATGGAGATGTTCCCTTTTCGCAGGCATCCCAGCTGGACGATAATATTCTGCAGCCAAAATTTGACAGGCAGAAAGACATTTATTTACGTTTGTTAGATGATCTGAATACGGCCAATTCTCTTTTCATCACCAATAAAATGCTTTCCGGGGGAGACCTGTTCTATAAAGCAGATACAGATCCTAATGGAATTATCAACTGGAAAAAATTCTGTAATTCACTTTCTTTAAGACTGCTGACAAGGATTTTAAGCAGGGAGGGAGAAATAAATGTTAAGGAAAGAATACAGGAAATAATCAATAATCCAACAGTATATCCTGTTTTTCAGGCCAATGCAGATGCTGCAAAGCTTGATATTACAGGAGTTTCTCCGCTGATGCCGCCTATTGCAAGACCTCAGGATTTTACAACAGGAAGAGCGGCTTCAGATTTTTTTGTACAGGCTTTAAAAGCGAACAATGATCCCCGTATGGCAATGTTCTTTACCCAGGCAAAGGATCTGAAAGGAAATAATATCGGGTATGTAGGCGCTCCGTCAGGATATCCTTTCGGAACCGTATTTACTTATCAGCCGTCAAACCTTAACCAAAATCTGGCAAAGGCGCCACTGAAGATCTTTATATATCCATATGCCGAACTTCAGTTTACCCTGGCAGAATTAGCATTGAAAGGAATTATTACGGGAACAGCGAAGACTTATTACGAAAACGGTGTGAAAGCATCTATTGAACAGTGGGGAGCTATAGTGCCTGCCAATTATTTTGACAACCCCAATGTGGCCTATGAAGCAGATCTGAAAAAGATTATGCTTCAGAAGTATATCGCCCTGTTCTTTGTAGATCAGCAGCAGTGGTTTGAAAAAAGGAGAACGGGATTCCCGGTACTTCCTGATAATGGAGGACTTTTGAATAATGGTGAACTTCCTCAAAGGCTAATGTATCCGCCTAACCCTAAAGTATTGAATTCTGCGAATTATCAGGCTGCAGTTCAGCAGATGGGAGGAGATAATATCAATGTGAAAATGTGGTGGAATAAGTAGATTTTTTTAGAATAAAGAATAAAGAATAAAGAATAAAGAATAAAGAATAAAGAATAAAGAGATGAGTATTAAAATAAAACTGATAATGCCTTGTATGCTGATTTCGGCAATGGCATTTTCCCAATCTTCCGTTTCGGGATATGTATACGAAGATGGGAATAAGAACCAAAAGAAGGAAAACCGTGAAAAAGGAATTGAGGGGGTAGCGGTTTCCAATGGGGTTCAGGTGGTACTGACTGATAAAAACGGACGTTACAGCCTGCCTGTTCAGGAAGACCAGACTATTTTTGTGATCAAACCTTCGGGGTATCAGACCGCTTTGAACAGTAATAATCTGCCCCTGTTTTATTACCATCATAAACCCAATGGTTCCCCTGCAGATTTTAAATATAAGGGAGTCGCCCCCACAGGAGAGCTTCCTAAAGAGTTGAATTTCCCGCTTTACAGGCAGAACGAAAGCAAAAACTTTGATATTCTTGTTTTTGGTGATCCGCAGCCGTATACAGAAAAAGAACTCGATTATTTTAAAAGAGGCATCGTAAATGAAGTGAAAAATACCAGGAAAAATGCAGTATTGGGAATCAGTCTGGGAGATCTGGTGGGAGATAACCTAAGCTTGCAGAAACCTTATGCAGACATTATGAAGGAAATTGGCCTGCCATGGTATAACGTCATGGGAAATCATGATATGAACTACGATGCAAAAGAAGACAGACTTTCTGATGAAACTTTTGAATCGAATTTCGGACCGGCTAATTACTCTTTCAACTACGGGAATGTACATTTTATCATCTTAGACGATATTCTTTATCCGGACCCGAGAGATGGAAAAGGCTATTGGGGCGGCTTCCGTGAAGATCAGCTTCAGTTTATTGAGAATGATCTTAAATTGGTGGATAAAAACAAGCTTATCGTAGTGTCTTTTCATATTCCATTGGAACATAAAAACGAAGACAGCTTTAGAAATGCAGATCGTCAGAAACTATTCGACTTTTTAAATCCTTTCCGGAATGTATTGCTTTTATCGGCACATACCCATATTCAGCAGCAGATTTTCTATGGAAAAAAAGAAGGCTGGAACGGGATAAAAGAATTGCATGAATATAATGTTGGAACCACTTGCGGGGATTGGTATTCAGGTACACCGGATGATTCTGGACTTCCTACTTCTACCATGAGAGACGGTACCGCAAAAGGATATTCTTTCATCAGCTTTAGTGATAATCAGTATAAAGTAAAATATAAAACTGCCGGAAAACCGGAAGATTATCAGATCAAACTATACGTTCCGAAAGTCATTCCTTTCCCATCAAAAACATCAGCAAAAGTATTGGCCAATTTCTTTATGGGAAGTAAAAAAGACAAAGTGGAATACAGAATAGACAACGGAAAATGGGAAGAAATGGAGTATGATGAAACCATCGATCCGAATTTTGCCCTTTCTGTATTCAAATGGGATACTACAGAGCAGATTTTACAGGGGAGAAGACCTTCCAATCCTGAAATGTCAAAACATATCTGGGAAGCGGATTTTCCTAAGAAATTATCATTAGGGAAACATAAAGTAGAGGTAAAGGCCGTAGACATGTACGGAAACGAATTCTCAGCTTCAGAAGAATTTGAAGTACAGAATGCCATTCAGATTCCTTAAGTTTTTTATTTTTTTTACTATACCTTTTTTAGATTTTGAAGCCGGCTCATAGTGAGCCGGTTTTATTTTTTGTAAGACAAGATTGAGTTGGCTGCAAAAACCATTAAAAAACTATTAAATCTGTGTTTTCTCCACTCTGTAAAAATGTTCTTTTGTAAATTTGTATCACGAAAAGTATTATTACTATGAATATAAACGGAAAAAATGCCATTGTAACGGGTGGCGGAAGAGGATTAGGTAAAGCTGTAGCATTAGCTTTGGCCAATGAAGGGGTGAATGTTGCCATTACAGGAAGAAACGAAGAGAACCTTAAAAATACAGTTGAAGAAATCCAGAATTTAGGCGTAAATGCTGCCTATGCAGTATTCAGTATCGATGATGAAGCTGCTGTAAAAGCAGGAATTGATACTTTAGCAGAAAAACTAGGAGGAGTAGATATTCTGGTTAACAATGCAGGCATCGGAGACTTCGGAACTCTTGAAGAAATGCCTTCCGAAACATGGGAGCAGGTGATCAGAACGAATCTGTTCGGAGTGTATTACGCTGCAAAAGCGGTACATCCGTTTATGAAGGCTAAAGGAGAAGGTGATATCGTTAACGTAGCTTCTACGGCCGGATTGAAAGGCGGACCTAATATGTCAGCTTATGCAGCCTCAAAAGCGGCTGTTGTTTCTTTATCTCAGTCGATGATGGCAGAATGGAGAAAGCAGAACATCCGTGTAATTACACTGACACCAAGTACCATTGCTTCTGATATGAGCATCCAGGGTGGACTTACGGACGGAAATCCTGATAAAGTGCTTCAGCCGGAAGATTTTGCGGAATGGGTGAGAGATATCTTGAAAATGAACAGAAGAGCGTTGATCGCTAACGGTTCTATTTTCTCTACGAATCCATAGGAGGGTAAAGTTCAGAGTTTAAAGTTGGAGGAAAACTACTTACTGAAAATCAATAGTTTTGAACGACACAAAAATACAAATAAAGCGGGCTTTAGCCCGCTTTATTTGTATCCTATTCCAATGGCTTTAACCAAAAATTACCACTTCCATTTTTTTAGCAATAATAACATTAGTATTTTTGCAGCAAATTACTCACATGCAAAATTATTTAGAATTCAATTTCAAAATTTCTCCATTACAGCCATGGAATGAGATATTAATGGCAGAGCTTATAGAAATAGGTTTTGACAGCTTTACAGAAGAAATTGACGGAATTTTAGGATATATCCAGACTGATTTGTTCAATGAAGACCAGCTGAAGGCTCTTCCGATCTTTGAAAATGAGAATGTAAAGATTGAATATTCTTTTGAAGAGATGCCGAACATCAACTGGAATGAAGAATGGGAAAAGAATTTCTCTCCGATTAATATTGATGATAAGGTGTTGATCAGAGCTGAATTTCATGAATCGGTTCCGGGAATGCATGAAATTATTATTCAACCTAAAATGTCTTTTGGAACGGGGCATCATCCTACCACCCATTTGATGATACAACAGATGATGGATATTGATTTTAATGGTAAAAAGGTCTTGGATATGGGTTGTGGAACGTCTGTATTGGCAATCTATGCAAAACAGCAGGGGGCCGGAGATACGAAAGCGATCGATATTGATGAATGGTCCGTGGAAAACTCAAAAGAAAATGCTGTAAGAAACAATGTTGATCTTGGTATTGAGCAGGGTACAGCTGAGAACCTGGGACAGGAAAATTTTGATGTCATTTTAGCGAATATCAACAGAAATATTCTGATCTCAGATATTCCAACTTATGTTTCAGTGCTTAACGATGGAGGAAAACTATTGCTTTCGGGGCTTTGTTTCTTTGATGTGGACGATATTCTGGAAGTATGTAAAGAAAGCGGTCTTGAACTGAAAAAGCAGCTGCAACGCGAAGAATGGGTGAGCCTGCTGCTTGAGAAATAAAAATAAATACGAATGATGAAAACTTTATGGGCGGCTTTATGTGTACTGACGCTGCAGCTTTTTACAGCACAGGAAAATGAAGTATATGCAGATGGTGTTTTTGGTTTTGAAGAAAATAAGACCCAAAAGATCTTTACGGATTGGACAAGGGTGAGAAAAGCCCCTGATGTCAATGGCCAGATCATAGACTCATTACAGACCAATCAACAGGTAATGATCCTCAAAAAAGAGGAAACGGTCCCGGTTCTGAAGCTGGGAGAAAGAAAAGCCAATTGGTACAAGGTTTCTTATCAGAAGGGAGATACAGCTTCTGAAGGATATGTCTGGGGAGGGAACCTCTGTGTAGGATACCGTAATAAAAACGGGTATGATTTCCTTTTTGGACTTTCAAAAACAGTGGATAAAAAAACAAAACCGTATAATGAGATAGAGAAACAGAACATTGCAGGGATAAAAGTTATGGAAGGCAATAGGCTGATTGATGAGGTGTATTTTAATACGGGAAGAGGTGATGAACTGAGCACGGCTGCCTTCACTATTGAAAGCAATCACCAATTGCGGAATGTTGACTTTACTTTAAAAGCAATGGTTTCCGGTGAAGCCTGCGGCGTGGCAACATATGATCAGTATGTCCTTTTTAAGGATAAAAAGTTGATTACGCTCCCACAATTGATGAATGTAGCTGATGCAGGTGTTTTCTATCACAGTGAAGGATATGTTTTCCCTAATGATAAAGGAGGTATTCCGAATGTATTTATCTTTAAAGCAGAAGACATGGAGACAGATGAGAAAGAGAGGGAAATAAAAAAACAATCCTCAAAAATATATCGCTGGAATGGAAGTTCTTATAAGCTGAAATGACATGACTGCCTTAATATAAATAAAAACCGTTGTATTGTACAGCGGTTTTCTGTTTTATCAGATAATAATGAATCAATAACCATTAATGATGAAATAATGACTTTTATGATATTAAAATCAACAAACCCCAAAGTTTTTAAAATCTGTAGGGTTTACTGAATTCATCAAAATTAATCATGATCTTTAAATCAAAAAGACTCACAATTTCTTGTGAGTCTTAAGTGAGCGCGAAAGGATTCGAACCTTTGACCGTCTGCTTAGAAGGCAGATGCTCTATCCAGCTGAGCTACGCACCCTTAAAATTTTGAAAAAAGTCGGGGCGGCAGGATTCGAACCTGCGACCTCCTGGTCCCAAACCAGGCGCGATGACCGGACTACGCTACGCCCCGGGAAGGTCATCAGTAATGAGTTTTACTTCGTTTTTGCTATTGTAAGAACAATGCTTTTTTGAAACAAAAAACTCACAAGAAAACTGTGAGCCTTAGTGAGCGCGAAAGGATTCGAACCTTTGACCGTCTGCTTAGAAGGCAGATGCTCTATCCAGCTGAGCTACGCACCCTTAAAATTTTGAAAAAAGTCGGGGCGGCAGGATTCGAACCTGCGACCTCCTGGTCCCAAACCAGGCGCGATGACCGGACTACGCTACGCCCCGAGATGGCCATCAATAACGAATTTTATTTCGTTTTTGCGGTTGCAAAGGTACAATACTTTTTGGAATAAAAAAATAAAATATAAGATAATTTTTAATTAATTTTTTGAGCATGCTTTTTTGTTAACTTTACCCAATTAATAACCATTGACTTACCTTATTTAAAAGATGAAGAGAAATTTTCGAGTTATTTTTCTCTCTATCTGAATATTTCGTTCTGGTTACAATTTTAAAGATTGTGATCTAATTTCAAACGGTAAAATCTAAAACAAAAAATGTATAGTATAAGAAGTGCTCTTTTACCTTTTTCTATTCCTATATTTGCCGGATGAAACGATTAATGTTGATGTATTTACTTTTCCCGCTACTGCTGTTCTCACAGACCAGGGGGAAAGTAATAAAAATTTCAGACGGAGATACCATTACCTTACTCTTAAAAGGAAATCAGCAAAAAAAGCTCAGACTTGCCGAAGTCGATTGTCCTGAAAACGGACAGGCGTTCGGAAAAAACGCAAAACAGTTCACTTCTGCTCAGGTGTACGGCAAAACAGTGAGCTTTGTAGAGACTGGTAAAGACCGTTATGGCCGGGCTGTTGCAAAAGTTTACTATGATCATGGCAAATATCTTTCAAAGGAAGTGATCAGAGCGGGAATGGGATGGTGGTATTTCTCTTTTTCAAAAGATGCTTCATTAGGGAAGCTGCAGGAAACTGCCCGGAACAAAAAGATCGGCCTCTGGCAGGATGTTCATGCTATGGCACCGTGGGAATACCGGAAAATGAAGCGTGAGCTCAGAAATAAAAAATATGAGGCTTCCAAAAAGAACGGAACAAAAGCAAAAGGAGTGATATAGAAACGCTCTTTTTGCAATGTCTGCTTAAAACAAATAGGGACTTCCTGGTTTAGCTGCCTTTCCTTCGGATAAACAAATAAAAGCTTACGGCTATGAATATAAAAATGGCAGCGATGTTTTAAGGATTACCCTTCACAGCATTATACATCATTGAATCCTTCTGTTGCTCTGTATAGTCATATTTGTAATTATAAAAAGAGGATTCCCAGTCTCCATAGCCAACGTTAGGAATAATGATGAATTTTTTACCAAAATCTTCTGCCGAGTTTTTCACTGCTGCCGATCGTTCCGATTCTGATTTTTTATCGAATATATCGGAGAAATCAGCAAGGTTGTCACCTAACAGTAAAACAATATTATAATTTTTAGCGATATCCTTTCGTCGGTTTTCCTTACTGCTTTCTTTTGATCGAAGAATAAGGTGGGTGTCATTTTGAAGAGGGAAATTATATTTTCTTAGATTTTTAAGAGTTCCGTCACGTTCCTGTTCCATACGATTAGTAACGTAAAAAACCTGTATACCTCTGCTTGCAGCATACTGATAGAATTCCTGAGAACCGGTAAATGGTTTTGCAATACCTTTGGTAGTCCATTCTTCCCAGGTTTTTTGATCATAACCTTTTCCCATTTTCGCACGCTCAACAGCGTAATATGAATTGTCTAAAAAGGTCTCATCAATATCCGAAATGATGGCTAAAGGTTTCTCAGATTTCTGAGCTAAAGCTTCGTCTAAGCGGAGCTTTGCAATATTGTACGCCTGAAGGCACAGGGCTTCATATTCTGCTGCTCTTTGCTGATAAAATGCAGCATATATTTTTCCGTTATGCCCAAGGTTCTGATAAGACGTCTCCTGTGTGGAAATCTTTGAAGCCGGAGCTGCAGTTTTACATGATACGGCCAAAATAAAGAAGCAGCTTGTGATGATGAGATTAAAATTTTTCATTGAATCAGAATAGAGAAAAACAAAATTATAACAATTTGATTTCTATTGCAACTATTAATTAATAATCAGATTTACTGAGAAAGGTTGAATTTATTACAAGTCAATAAGAAATCTTTTAAATTATATAGAACGACTAAAAAATTTTTATTTGGAGCCCTGGTTATGGGAGTCTTATCATTAACGAGCTGTAGCGGCTCCGGAAACGCAGATCCTGCAGCTTATAACAATGAAATCATTACGGTATCAATGGTAGCGAAACAAACATCAGTGAGATGAATACAGCAATGGCAAGTGCTGACTATGCTAAAGCTGAGGAAGTTTGTGTAAAATGGGACAAGCAATTGGATGCTGATATCAAAAAAATAGAAGAATTGGGCGATTTCAAAGGTGATGCCCAATTTCAAACTGCTGTTTTGAGCGGATTGAAAGGCTATAAGAAAATTGTAACGGAATCTTATCCAAAATTGATAGAAATTAGGAAGAACAATACGAATGATCCTGCTACTGAAAATAAATTGCTCAATGAAATAAATGAAGCATTCCAAAATATGGCAAACGGTTTCAACCAGGCGTCTACAGAGTTTGAAAGCAAATATAAAAAATAATAATCTTTGTAGCTTTGCTTACTTATTCATAAATGAACTAAATTCTCCTGAAGCAGAGGATTTTGATATTGTAAAACAAGGTTTCTGATAGATTCATTGAAGAAAATCAAATTTGCTATTGCTTGCAGATTAGACCTGTCATGTTACCTTTGCTCAAAAGATTTAAAGCGATTTAGGATAAAGAATGTAACAGTGGTGACCCATGAAACTGATATAAACAAAAAGACTCACAATTTCTTGTGAGTCTTAAGTGAGCGCGAAAGGATTCGAACCTTTGACCGTCTGCTTAGAAGGCAGATGCTCTATCCAGCTGAGCTACGCACCCTTAAAATTTTGAAAAAAGTCGGGGCGGCAGGATTCGAACCTGCGACCTCCTGGTCCCAAACCAGGCGCGATGACCGGACTACGCTACGCCCCGAATATATTAGAAGAGCGGAGGGTAAGGGATTCGAACCCTTGCGACACTTTCGCGTCGACAGTTTAGCAAACTGCTCCGTTAACCACTCCGGCAACCCTCCTTATTGTTTATTTTTTAATGATCGTTGTTCTGTTATTGCGAGTGCAAATATAGAACAGATTTCTTTATTTACCAAATAAAATTCAAGAAAAATTTGTGTATTTTTGAGGGAATAAATCATCCAAAAACCAAACTGATGCGTAAAACATTATATATCATCGGATTAAGCACTTTTGTTTTTTCATGTACTTCCCAGCAAAATGTGAAAAAAAATACCTACAAGCCAAAAACCCCCGTAGCACAGACAAAACCGGCCGTTCAGACACAGTCTCCGGTAGCTCCGAAACCAAAAGTTGTATCCGATCATGGAATAGACTTTTTTACTACTAATATAGCAGACCCTGCAAAAAATGATAATACGGCAAGCTATGGTTCTATTGTGTCTGCCAAACCGGGCGGATATAAAGTGGTGAAAACTTATTTCCCTGCTGTTGCACAAAATTTCAGACAGCGTTATCTTGTACTGCATTATACCGCACTTCCGGATGACAAATCGATTACTGTTCTTACCCAGCAGGCTGTAAGTGCCCATTATCTGGTAAACAATACCGGAGATAACGAGATCTATCAGCTGGTAGATGAGAACAAACGTGCCTATCACGCAGGAGTAAGCTCATGGAGGAATGATAAGAATCTAAACGACACTTCCATCGGAATTGAAATTGTAAATACCGGTTACTCTACAGATGGTACAGGCAAAAGAATCTTTGCATCATTCAGTGATGAGCAGGTGAGAAAAGTAGCAGCGTTGGCAAAAGACATTGTTACAAGATATCAGATTCCGCCCACCAATGTGCTTGCGCATGCCGATATTGCACCTACAAGAAAACAGGACCCGGGGCCTATGTTCCCATGGAAAAAGCTATATGACGAATACCAGATAGGAATGTGGTATGATGAAGCTACCAAGCAAAGTTACTTTGATCTTGCCCAGACAGAATTTGTCACAAGATATAGTGAGCCTAGCTTTATTTTTATGATCCAGACTGCATTACAGAAATTCGGGTATGGAATAGAGCTGAGCGGGAAATGGGATGACGCTACCAAGAAAACCATTGAAGCCTTCCAGTATCATTTCCGTCCGCAGAATTATGACGGAGTGATGGATGCCGAAACATGGGCGATACTGCAAGCTTTAAATGTAAAATATCCGGCAAAATAATTCAAATTAAAACGCATCGTTAGATGCGTTTTTGCTATCTTTAAACGATCAAAAACAGTAAAATATCTGTAATGGAAAATTTCAGAAAAGAAAGCGATCTGTTGGGCGAACTGAATGTGCCGCTAGACGCTTATTATGGGGTTCAGACACAAAGAGCTATCAACAATTTCAAGATTTCAGGACAACTTTTGTCTTCATATCCGGATTTCATCAAAGGGTTGGCTTTTGTAAAAAAAGCAGCTGCCAAAACCAATTATGAATTAGGACTTCTGGACGAAAACCTGTATTTCAAGATAGCAGAGGCGTGTGATGAAATTGTAGATGGGAAATATCATGACCAGTTTCCGGTAGACATGATCCAGGGTGGGGCAGGAACTTCAATCAATATGAATGCGAATGAAGTAATTGCCAACATCGTATTGGAAAAACTAGGAAAAAATAAAGGTGAATATGAATTCTGTTCCCCTAATGACCATATCAACCTTTCCCAATCAACCAATGATGCTTATCCTACAGCGATCAAAATGGGATTGCTGCAGATGAACATCGGGCTGGTGGAAAGACTTGAGGAAATTGTAGCCGCTTTCCGTGCCAAAGGCGTTGAATTTCAGGACGTCATCAAGATGGGACGTACCCAGCTTCAGGATGCAGTACCTATGACATTGGGACAGGAATTTGAGGCATATGCAGCTACGTTGGAAGAAGATATTTCCAAATTGAACAACAATGCAAGCCTTTTTGTAGAAGTGAATATGGGGGCAACAGCTATTGGAACAGGATTGAATGCTCCGGTAGGCTATGCAACCCTTTGTGCTAAGAACTTAGCCCAGATTACAGGCTTCCCGATTGTTTCCGCACCGGATCTGGTAGAAGCTACTCCGGATACAGGATCTTATGTGATCTATTCTTCAGCAACCAAGCGTCTTGCAGTGAAATTGTCAAAAATCTGTAATGATCTGAGACTGCTTTCATCAGGTCCGAGAGCCGGTTTTTTTGAGATCAATCTTCCGCCAATGCAGCCGGGATCTTCTATTATGCCCGGTAAAGTAAACCCGGTGATTCCGGAAGTGGTGAATCAGGTTTGCTTCAAAGTGATCGGGAATGATCTTACCGTGACTTTCGCCGCAGAAGCAGGACAGCTGCAGCTTAACGTAATGGAACCTGTACTTTCCCATGCGATTATGGAAAATATCAACTTCCTTTGCAATGCTCTGGATACCCTTCGTGACAAATGTGTGACAGGGATCACAGCCAATAGAGAAGTCTGCCTGAATATGGTAAAGCACAGCATCGGTATTGTAACGGCACTTAACCCTTACATCGGTTACAAACAATCTACACAGATTGCTAAAGAAGCATTGGAAACCGGAAAAAGCGTTTATAATCTGGTTCTGGAGAAAGGAATTCTTTCCCAGGAGAAACTGGATGAAATTCTTGATCCGAAAAATATGCTTAAGCCGCATAATAAATAATAAAAACAATAAGTGGTAAATGATCCCGCCGATAGGATCATTTATCACTTATCATTCATCATTTATATAATAATTCGTGAGGTTTTTAATTATAATTCCTGCCCATAACGAAGAAGATAACCTCCCATTTACCCTTGATTCTTTACAACTGCAGAGCAACAAGAATTTTAAAGTAGTGGTAGTAAATGACGGTTCCACAGACAGAACCCCTGAAGTGATCAGGAAATACATGCAGACTGATGTACGTTTTGAAACCATTGACCTTCAGAAATCTGAACATCAGCCTGGATCCAAGGTCGTTCATGCTTTTAAAAGTGGGCTTCAGACCCAAATTATCGATGAATTTGATATCATCTGTAAATTTGATGCTGATATAATTCTCCCCGAGAACTATCTGGAAACAGTAGCAAACGCTTTTAAAAATAATCCGGAATATGGATTGGTAGGTGGACTTCTGTATGTAGAAAAAGACGGAAACTGGACTTATGAAGGGAATTCAAATAAACATCATGTAAGAGGACCTATGAAAGCGTATCGGAAAGAATGCTTCATTCAGATCGGTGGCTTGAGGGAGACTTTAGGTTGGGATAATATTGACTCTATATTGCTTGAAAACCTGGGCTGGAAAGAAATTGTTCTTCCCGAGCTGCATGTAAGGCTGATTAAAGTAAAAGGAGCAGATTATACCATACGGCCGGCAGATTACTATGGCCGGTACTTTTATTTTCTGGGGCTCAACAGATTCCTTGCTTATATAGCCTCTTCAAAAGAAGCAATGAAAAGCAAATCCGTGACATTTTTCTTTGATATTGTTAAAGCCTATGAAAACTGCAGGTCCACCAAAATGGAGCTTAAAATTACAAAAGAAGAACAGAAAGCTATTAATGACCAGCGCTGGAACATGCTGAAGAAAAAATGGCTGAAGATGTAGAAGTAAATGCGAAAAAGGAGAAAAGTAAAAATGCAATGTAGCTGATAAGTTTACCTCCTATTTGGTCGAAAGATAATGCATATCAATAAAACCATGTTTTCGCCCGCTAATAAAAAATAAAAAACTCAACGCTTTAGCCAAAGCTTACAAAAGTAAAAAGATCTAACTTCCATTAACCTGTGAAAAAAATAGCATACATAGAAATAGACACTCATGCAGAAATTGCCCAGGCTTTCATGGATATCATGGAGGAGACTCAACATTTTGCAGTAGATTATTATTTTTCAAAAAAGATTAAGGATCAGATCAGCAGACATGATAAAGCAGTATATCTGTCAGACAGCTCTATGATTTTAGACCAGCTGAAAGCTAAAGAATATGACCTGGTCATTATTGGAACCGTTCATCGTTTTTTCAACACATTTCTGGTTATTACAGAGAAATATAACACAGCGGTTATTACCCATAATCTCAATTTTACAAAAGCTTCCAGAAAAGATCTGTTGAAAAATATTTTCAAAGGAGATGTGATCTACAGGCTGAAATTGTGGTGGAAAGAAAGCCTGTTCTATTCTTCCGAAGTATATCGGAAAGCAAAATCCCTTTTAGTGCTGGATGAGGCGTTATCATCGGAAAAATATCAGTTTTTTCCCCTTTTTTATACCAGAAGCTTTGATAAGACTGAAAATGAAAAGTGCACGGTCGTTATTCCCGGTGGTGTTTCACAGAAAAGAAGAGATTACAATTATATTTTTAAAACTCTCCGACATTTAGAGACAGATAATCTTTATGAATTCGTTTTTCTTGGAAAGGCGCAAGGCAATGAATTGAAACAGCTTAAAAGCCTATCAGCGCAATTACCGGAAAATATCAGCATTATGTTTTTTTCCGAGAGGGTTTCTTCTGAAAATTTTGAGCAATGGATGCAGAAAGCAGACGTTTTGTGGTGCCCGATTCAGCAGGAAACCGAGTTTTTCAGTATAAAGGAGGTGTATGGAGTTACCAAGATGACCGGAAACCTGGGGGATGCCATCGCTTATGGGAAACTGGCGGTTTTTCCTGAAAATTATCCGTCAAAACTGAAATTTATTCTGCCTGAGAAAGATAATATTCTTGAACAGTGGAATGAACTTTCCGGAATTGATTTTGATTTTCAAAAAAATTATGGCAGGAGAGAAGTACAAAAAAGACTGGAACACCTTTTAAGCCAGCTTATTTCCGCTTAAAACAAAATTTTACAAAACACCTTCTTAGCCTTATCAGCTTCACTATTTGATCTTAAAAACACTCTTAATAAACTTCATATTCAGATAATCTTCTATCGGGAATATTTTTGTGAAATAATTCCCAACGTAGATCAATGCTAAAACGACTGCAGGCTTATAAATAAGGTTGATGAGATTGCTGCTGAAGTTGGGTAGAACGATAGCCACTGTGATAGCAAGGGTACATATAATGGAAACAAAGATCATTTCAATGCTCAATGGCGAAACTTTAAATACAATATAATTGAAGACAATCTTGACAACATTGTAGGTCGTCAGAGAAATAGCTGTGGATAAGGCAATACCGATCAGTTTAAGATCTGTATTCTTGATGAAATAATAATTAAGTCCGATTGTTAGCCCTGCTAATAGAAGCATCACAAGGATATTGAATCTGTAATACTTTGAAAGCGAAATAATATTTCCGTTGAATCCGGTTGCCAGGTCTATAAGGACAGCAGAGCCCCAGATCCATACTACCGGCTCATATTCTCTGAGCATAGTGCCGTTTTTGGGCATAAACTGTGTCAGATAAGGGAATCCAACCATAATGCAGGAAAATAATACAGCTCCTAAAAAGTATAAGGATAAAGAAGTTTTCTTGTGGAATCTGTCAAGCTCTTCCATATCCCCATCAGCAAGGTTTTTACTAATAATAGGAGCAGATATGTTGAATAATCCCAGCTGTGGAATAGAGATGAGGGAAATTAAGGCATACAGAACGGAGTAGATCCCGTTTTCTTCCATTCCCATAAATTCTCCGATCATAAAACTGTTGATCGCCAGATAATTTCCAAATGTTCCAAGAAAGCCAAAGAAACTGTAGTTCAGGAACTCTTTCCAGAAGTCATTTTTTTTGAAATAATCTGTGCTGATATCAAATTGGATTTTCTCAAGCTTATTCGTATAATAAATATACCCGAAAAGCATGAGTGTAAATATCCCGAAGAAGAATGCCAAAGCGATATTTTGAGACAGAGAAAAATAAAAGAAGAGACAGAAAGCTCCCAGATTGGCTATTTTAGGAAGAAGATTGTCAAAAATATTAGAAACAACGATTCTTTTATAGTTGGAAGTATATTTATTGAAAATAGCGCAGAGAGACAATATTAGAATTAAGGGGAGAATAATTTTTTTAATTTTCCAGGCTTCCGAATGAATGAACTTCGGGTAGAAATAAGGAAGAATAAAGAATACCGTGGCAAATATGAGAAAGTTGATCAGAACAGCGACAAGTGAAAGCGATAGCATGTTCTGATTTTTACCATCCTTCTGTAAGGAATTAAAGAACTTTACATTCGCATAAGAAATCCCGAATACAACGAAAGGAACAAGCATCTCGGCGGTCTGCATACTGTAGCGAAGCTTTCCATAAAATTCAAAATCATTCGGAAAAATGAATATTGCGGAAACTGTGCCCAGCAAAAAACCAATATAACCGATAATGGAATATTTGAAGCCTTGTCTCGCTACTACACTCATAAAGTTGTTTTAAAAGTTTTTAGGTATAAAAATAATATTGTTGATGTACTGGGTTTTATTTTTTTCGTCGTTTGTATTTTGTAATAGAATATCTTCTGTAAGCGGTTCCAGCGTGAAGCGGTCTCTGTTGAGATACTTGACTTCATATCCCCAGCTTGCTACTTCAGAGATCTCTTTCCATATCGGGGTTTGGTGGTGTCTTTGTTCCATTTCTACCATTAAGGTGGGAAGGAACCGTTTAATCGTTTCTCTGGCTCCTGAAAGAGTTTTTATTTCGTTTCCTTCAACGTCTATTTTGATGAAATCCAGTCTGTTGAAGTGTTCCAGAGCTGCCCATTCGTCCAGTTTGATAACCTTCACTTTTTCTGTGTAGCTTTTTTCTTCCCCTTTTTCCTTGTAAGAGGTGTTTAAAGTACCACGGGACGCAATTGCTTTGCCATTGATAACCGGAACTTTAAATTCCGCTATCATATTTTCGTCAGAAAGGGCTAAAGGAAGGATGCGCATTAATGGAAACAGTCTTTTTAACCGTCGGTAAAGTTTTTTATTGGGTTCAAAACCATAAATATGTTCATGATCCAATTTGTTTTCCAGCTGATAGAGAAAAGTTCCTACATTTGCTCCAATGTCCAGTATTACAGCATTTTTAGGGAGATATTCCTTGATCCATACCAACTCCGGCTCTACATTGCGTTCTGAAAAATTATCTTTATTAAGATTGTTTAAGTTCTTAAAATATCTTTTTTTATAAAAATCCGGACTTATATATTGTAGCTTTTCTGCTATTTTTTGGTATAAAGACATCCCTAGCTTTTTGACGAACAGCAAAGATAAACAAAAATGTAAAACTTATCTTAAAAAATGTTAAATATAATTTATTGATTTTCAGTATTTAGCGCTTGTGGTCTGTTTTGTAGGTGAAAAATGATTTTTAGCATGTTTTGAACGCATCCCGGGAAGGATTGTCAGCAGATGAATAGATTTTTGAAATGGAGTTTAAAGATTTTATATCGGTGTTTATTGTATCTCTCGCAGATCTTGCGGAAAATGCGGATTTTTGCCACAGATGGTATAGAGTTTAACCCTTATAATCTGCTTAATCATCCAAATCTGCGGGAGATTTGATATTATCTGGATTCAGTTAGAATCTAAAGAAAAAGGAGTATTCAGAAAATCATTGAAAGGCTTCATCAGCCTGAATACTTTTGTCAGGTTTTTTACTGCGTTTTTATCCAAAACTTCTTCATCTTTCAGCGGATATACTACAATAAAGTTTTTAAGCTTCAGGTATTCCGCCATGGGATCTTCTTTTTCAAAACCTTGAGGCACTTTCTTCAGCTTATCATCCTGGTCAAGTTCCGGAAAATGCTTTTTAAAATCTTTATTATTGACAATCTTAAGAAAATCATCGCCATACAGAGAGATCTCTTTGCGTACTTCTTTCAAAACAGAAGATTCGGGCATGTAGATTCCGCCGGCCAGGAAAGACTTTCCAGGTTCCATGTGAAGATAATACCCTCCTTTCTGATTTCCCTTTCCCATTCCCAATGAAGCCCCGAAATTGGTCTTATAAGGAGATTTATCCTTTGAAAACCGGGTATCACGATATATTCTGAACAATGATTTTTTACTGTCGATCTTAGCAAGTTCCTCATCAAAACCGGACATTTCTTTGATCAGCTGGTCCAGAAATGCAACTACATTTTCCTGTGATTCTGTATACAGGTTTTTATTTTCGTTGAACCACTCACGGTTATTATTCTTGCTTAACTTTTTTAAGAAGTCAAATGTTTTGGAAGAAATGCTTGCTGACATAATTTTGCTTGTTTGGTGTTTTTTATTTCTGGTTGCCAGTGAACAATTATTTTGAAAATAATTTTTTTATTCAATTAAAAATCAGCTAAAAATTGACAACCAAATTTACATAATAAGTGGGAATATTAAAAGAAGAAAAAAAATATTTGGTGATTTTATTTTTGATTATTCATAAATAATAAAGAAAAAATCAATCCAATTTAATAAAAAAAAATAATGTTTAACAACTTTTTAACTCAAGGCTTATTTTTTTAGATTTAATTTTCCAAAAATTAAAAATATCTTAAAGGATTCTGAATTTAAGTTTGTATATTTAAAACTTTATTCAAAAACAAATCAAATATTTATTGTATCTTTGCAAAAATTTTAAAATAGTTAATGAATTTATTTACGGAAACCAATTTAAGTCCTGATATTCTTAAGGCAATTGGCGAACTGGGTTACGAAAGCCCAACAGAAATCCAAAAACAGACTATCCCTTTTATTCTTTCAGATATTCGCGACTTGATCGCACTTGCGCAGACGGGGACAGGCAAAACAGCAGCATTTTCGCTTCCGATTTTGGATATGATTGACGATACGAGTCGCAAAATCCAATTATTGGTGCTTTGTCCGACACGGGAATTATGTCTTCAGATTTCTAAAGACATAAAGAATTACTCTAAATACATGAAAGACATCAAAACAACTGCGGTTTATGGTGGAAGTAGTATTGTAGATCAGATGAGATCTTTGAGGGATAAGCCACAGATCATTGTGGGAACTCCGGGAAGAGTAATCGACCTTATCAACAGAAAAGCACTTGACTTTTCTGCCATTCATTGGTTAGTATTAGACGAGGCTGATGAAATGCTTTCTATGGGATTCAAGGATGAATTGGAAACCATTCTGAGCGAAACACCGGAAACTAAACAGACTTTCTTATTCTCTGCAACGATGAACAAGGAGGTGGAAAGAATTTCCAAAAATTACCTTACAAAGCCGCACCGTATTTCAGTAGGTTCTATCAACGAAGTGAAGAAGAACATTACTCACGAATATTATGTGGTAGGGTACCGTCAGAAAAAAGAAGCTTTAAAAAGATTGATCGATGCGAATCCTAACCAGTATTCCATCATCTTCTGCAGAACGAGAATGGAAACTCAGGAGGTGGCAGATTTCCTGATGCAGAATGGCTATGCAGCTGACGCGCTACACGGAGACCTTTCTCAGGCGCAAAGAGATACGGTAATGAAGAAATTCAGATTGAAGAACATCGATATCCTTGTAGCGACAGACGTTGCAGCAAGAGGACTGGATGTAAACTCCCTGACTCACGTTATTCATTTTTCTTTACCTGATGATCCTGAAGTATTCGTTCACAGAAGCGGAAGAACAGGTAGAGCAGGGAAAGACGGTATTTCTATGGCGTTGATCAAGCCGGAAGAAAGCAGAAAACTGAAGCAGATCAAATCTTCAACAAAAATTGAAATTAACGAAAAATTTATACCTACAGGTGATGAAATCATTAAAGCTCAGGTAGGTGGTGTTTTTGAAAAATTATTAACAGAGCACGAAAATCTTTTTGAATTTGATGATAGTTTAATTCCTGATCTGAGCAACTTCTCAAAAGAAGAATTGGTGCACCAGTTGCTACAGTTCCAATTGAGAGACCTCGCTTTATATTACAAAGATAAGCACGATCTTATTGAGCAGAAACTGAGCAGCAGAGATGATGATTACTCAAGAAGAGATCGCGGACGTGACAGAGACAGAGATAGAGGAAGAGATCGTGACAGAGACCGCGGAAGAGACAGAGACCGTGGCGGAAAGCCGAGAAGAAAAGATGAGAACATGGTAAGATTCTTCTTTAATCTTGGAAAGAAAGATCAATTGAAGAAGCTTGATGTTTTAGATATTATCAATAAAGCTACTGCTGGCGGAAAAAGCAAGAAAAGAGCTGAAATAGGTGATATCGAAATTTTAGAGAAATTCTCTTTCTTCGAAGTTGAAAAATCGTTTAAAGACAATGTCTTAAGCAATATTCAATCAATGAAATTCAAAGGAAAAGATATGAGAGCTGAAGTAGCTAACTAATTTCCTTTTCATACCCTACAAAACCGGCAGTAATGTCGGTTTTTTTATTTGATATTCAGGCCGTAAGCTAATGTTAACAAAACTTAATGTTATATAGTTTCACGTACAATCCTTTTTTAAGAAATTTGCACACGAATTATAAATACTAAAAAATGGGAATTGGTAATATTTTCCACGCTTTTCAACCGAAAGATAAAATCTTCTTTGTACTTTTTGAAAAGGTAACTGAAAACCTAGTTGCAATGTCTGAAGAATTCAACACAGGAATCAAGGATTTCGATCTTAATGACGATTCCATGTTGAAAAAAATGAGCGATTTCGAGCACAAAAATGATGAGCTTACACATGAGATCTTCGTAGAGCTGGGGAAAAACTTTATTACGCCTTTTGACCGTGAAGACATTCACACACTGGCAACAGGATTAGACGATATTGCCGATTATATCTACGCTTCTACAAAATATATTTTCCTATACAAATCACCGGAGATGAAGGCGTACTCAGACTTCTCTTTACTGATCCACAAAGCATGTCTTGAAATTCAGAATGCAATGAAAAACCTTAAAGGGTTCAAAAACATGGAGCAGGTGAAAGAAGCTTGTATCAAGGTAAACTCTATTGAAAATATTGCAGATGATCTGCTTTCCAACTCAATGGTAGAATTATTTGAAACCAATGACGCGATCAATATCATTAAGGTTTCATCTGTATTGAACTATCTTGAAATAGTAACAGACAAAGCAGAAGATGTTGCCAACACGATTGAGAACATCATGATTAAATACGCCTAATACATAGCAAAAAATGGAATTTCCGATTTTACTTATAGTTATTATTGCGTTGGCTCTGATCTTCGATTATATCAATGGTTTCCATGATGCGGCCAACTCAATTGCAACTATAGTTTCAACAAAAGTTTTAACTCCATTCCAGGCTGTACTTTGGGCGGCGCTTTGGAACTTTGCAGCCTTCTTTATCGCTGCTTATATTATTGGAGAATTCAAAATTGGTAATACAATTGCCAAAACAGTTAATGAGAATTTTATCACCCTTGAAGTTATATTTTCCGGTCTTATGGCAGCTATTGCCTGGAACCTGCTTACATGGTGGTTCGGAATTCCTTCTTCATCGTCACATACGCTGATCGGAGGTTTCCTGGGGGCAGCTCTTATGCATGCTTTTATGATGGACTATCATGATGTAGTTGCGGCACAGCCGGACCTTGGGACATGGGGAACGATTAAAGAAGCTTTCAGCCAGGTAACCCGCCAGAGCGTAGTAAAGTTTGATAAAGTAATTCCTATTTTCCTTTTCATTTTCATGGCTCCGATTATAGGGATGATCATCTCGATCATTATTACACTAATTATCGTTCATCTTTATAAAAAATCAAATCCGCACAAAGCAGATCAGTCTTTTAAGAGATTACAGCTGGCTTCTTCAGCGTTATTCAGTTTAGGACACGGTCTGAACGATGCACAGAAGGTAATGGGTATCATTGGAGCAGCACTGATCTATTATCATGTTGAGATGCTTCAGGATCCGGTTTATCTGAACATTCCTGCTGCAGGACGTTTTGACTATTTTGCCCAGCATTATCTTTGGGTTCCTCTGGTTTCATTCCTTGCCATTGGTTTAGGGACGATGAGCGGTGGTTGGAAGATCATCAAAACAATGGGGACCAAGATTACAAAAGTAACATCTCTGGAGGGAGTAAGTGCAGAAACTGCAGGAGCGATCACTCTATTCATTACAGACCATTTTGGTATTCCTGTATCTACAACACATACGATCACAGGTTCTATCATCGGGGTAGGATTGACGAAAAGAGTTTCAGCAGTACGATGGGGGATTACGGTAAGCCTTCTTTGGGCTTGGGTTTTAACAATTCCAATCTCTGCGATCGTAGCAGGAATTACCTACCTTCTGGTAAGATTCTTTTCTTAAGATACAAATCAATATAATCATATAGACTTTGTCCGTAAGGGCAAAGTTTTTTTATTTAAATCAGTCTTCATTCACATCACTGAAATGTATGATCAAAATGATGACTTAAACTTCACAAACTTTCGTTAAAAGAGTAGGTGTTTTGTTTTCTGAACCTTTGAAAAATCGTATTTTTGCTCAAACTACTAGATTTTATGGAATTTTTAGACAGATACCAACAAATTGTTGCAGACGCCATCAGTAAATATACTTTTAAAGATAAACCTACGGAATTATATGATCCGATGAACTATATCATCTCTCACGGAGGGAAACGTCTTCGTCCTATTATGGTTCTTATGGCATGTGATTTATTCGGAGGTGATCTTAAGCAGGCGATCAAACCGGCGCTAGCGATCGAATTTTTCCATAATTTCACGCTGATCCATGATGATATTATGGATGAAGCTCCTTTAAGAAGAAACAAACCTACGATTCATACCTTACATGGGATTAACGTGGGAATCCTGTCCGGAGACGGACTTATGCTAAAGGCCTATAAATTCTTTGAAGACCTTGAGCCTGAAATCTTTAAAGCATGTATCAGAATTTTCACCCATACCGGACTTCTATTATGTGAAGGACAGCAGTATGATATTAATTTTGAAACCCAGGAGAACGTTACCTTTGATGATTATATCAGAATGATCACCTATAAAACGGGAGTATTAAGTGCTTCCTCGTTTGAGATCGGAGCTTTGATCGCAAAAGCCGACTTTAAGGATGCTAAAGCGATCTTCAATTTCGGAAAGCATATCGGAATTGCATTCCAGATCATGGATGATTATCTTGACGTATTCGGAGATCAGGCACAGTTTGGGAAAAAGCATGCCGGAGATATCTACGAAAATAAGAAGACCGTATTATACCTGCTGGCAAGAGAACATGCTACGGAGGAAGAAAGAAAAGAGCTTGACTACTGGTATTCTAAAAAGACCGACAATGTAGACAAGATCTATGGAGTAGAAAAGATATTCAGAAGAACAAAAGTAGATGAAAAAGCATTACGCCTGATCGAAAAGCACAATGAGATCGGACAAAGCTACCTTCAGAAAATAGACGTTCCTGAAGAAAAGAAAAAACCGTTTATCGAACTGGCAAACTACTTGCTGAGAAGAGAAAGTTAAATAAGGTAATAGGAAGTAGGGCTTAGGATGTAGGGAAACACTCTGGGCCCTGTTACCTAAATCCTAACCCCTTACACATGAAGTTCAGAACCGAAGTTGATATCCCTGTATCAGAAAAGAAAATAGAGATTGAAGATAAGATATTTTCAATAGGCTCCTGTTTTGCCACGGAAATGACCGATCTTCTGAAAGACGGGCAGCTTCAGACCCTCAATAATCCGTTTGGAACGATCTTTAACCCGTTTTCAATCAATAATGCAGTAGCAAGGCTTCATGATTCGGAATTTTATCAAGAAGAAGAGCTGATTACCTATCACGAAGAATATATCTCTCTGGATCATCATACAAGCTTTGATACCCGGTATATCCATCAGACTTTAGATAAGATCAACAAAGCGATTGAAGAAGGAAATGCATTCCTTCAGGAAGCCGACTGGATCATTATCACCTATGGCTCCTCATTCATCTATGAATTTCTTCCCAAGAAAAAGCTGGTGGCCAACTGTCACAAAATTCCACAGAAGTTTTTTGAAAAAAGACTGCTTTCCCATCAGGAGCTGACAGGCTCTATTTATAATACGATCCTGGAGCTTAAGGATATCTGTAAAGAAGGAGTACAGATTTTATTCACTGTTTCACCTGTAAGGCATACCAAGGATGGCATGATCGAGAACCAGCTGAGCAAATCCAAATTAATTACAGCCATTCATGAATCGATTTCGATGTTTGAAGACTGTCATTACCTCCCTGTCTATGAGATTTTAATGGATGACCTGCGGGACTACCGTTTTTATAAAGAAGATATGATCCATCCAAGTACTCAGGCGGTCAATTATATTTTTGACAAATTTGGAAGTGCTTATTTTTCAGGTGAAACTCAAAGCTTTATTAAAGAGAACTTTAAAATTATCAAGGCTTTGGAACATAAGACCAGTGACAAAAAAGATCCGAAGTATATTGAGTTCAGAGAAAAGCTTGATCAGAGGATTGAAAACCAGCGTAAGAAAGTAAAACATTCTATATTTTAAATGATCGATTTTACAAAAACGGACTATCTGAAAAGTGGTAACGAAAGACAGAAAAGGGCTCACGAAGTTCTTACCCGATATAATGTGTTTGAAAAGCTAAGCCACTATTCTCCGTTATTGGCAGGAACAATTCCTATAGAGATTGATATTGAGAGCAGTGATCTGGATATCATTTGTGAAGTTAAGCCCGGGCTTGAAGAAAATTTTCTGAATGAAATAGCAGCAAGCGGATTAATACCAGCTGATGCTGATTTGAAAATTAACAACAGCATCATTAACGGAGAGAAATGTATCGTGCTGAACTTTATGCTGGAAGAGTTTCCGATTGAGATCTTTGGGCAGAATAAACCTGTAACAGAACAGAATGCTTACAGGCATATGATTGCTGAATACAGAATATTGAAGGAAAAGGGAGAAGAATTTAAACAAAAAATAATAGAACTGAAAAAACAGGGGATCAAAACAGAACCGGCATTCGGAATGCTTATGGGCCTTGAAAACCCTTACGAAGATCTGTTAAAACTATACGAAAATGATTGATACACATACCCATTTATATGCGGAAGAATTCGATGAAGATAGAAAAGAAGCTATTCAGAGAGCTTTAGATAAAGGAATTACAGAATTTTATCTTCCGGCCATTGATTCTGAATCCCATGAGAAAATGCTGCAGCTGGAAACGGAATATCCGGGACATGTATTTTCAATGATGGGATTACATCCTTGCTATGTAAAGCCGGAGTCCTGGGAAAAAGAATTGGAAATTGTAAAAAACTATCTGGATCAGAGACATTTTCCTGCGATAGGAGAGATCGGAATTGATCTGTACTGGGATAAAACGACTTTGGATATTCAGGTGAAAGCCTTTGAACAGCAGATCGACTGGGCCATAGAAAAAGACCTTCCGATCGTAATTCATACAAGAGAAAGCTTTGAAGAAACGTTCGAAGTGCTGGAAAGAAAAAAACATCCGAAACTGAGGGGGATCTTCCATTGCTTTTCAGGAAATCTGGAGCAGGCACGGCATGCTATCGACCTTAATTTTATTTTAGGAATCGGTGGGGTAGTGACCTTTAAAAATGGAAAAATAGATCAGTTTCTGAATGAGATTCCCCTGGATAAAATTGTATTGGAAACCGACTCACCCTATTTGGCCCCGGTTCCGCACAGAGGCAAAAGAAATGAAAGCTCATATCTCGATCTGGTAGCCGGAAAGCTGGTGAACATCTATGGGAAAAGTTTTTCAGAGATAGACCGTATCACTACGGAAAATGCAAAGAATCTTTTTAAGTAACATTTTAAACGATAAAATAAAAACCCTTTTCATTTTTTTGAAAAGGGTTTTATTTTATTTCTTTCTTGTGAAATTCTTGTTCTTAGGTTTTTTAAAACCTACCGAAGCTGTTGCAGAAGGCTTATTACGGTTTTTATTCGATCTGGAGTTATTACCGCCAGAAGTCTTTGGTTTTTCTCCGCCTGCAGGAGCCGGCTTATTATTGGAATCTCTTTTCTGAACAACCAGATCATCAGTATGGAACGGATGATTTTTGATCACAGGAATTTTCTTTCCGATCAGCTTTTCCGTATTCTTTAAATTTAAAAGATCCAGTCCGTCCACAAAAGATATGGAAGTTCCTTCAGCTCCGGCTCTTCCCGTTCTTCCGATACGGTGTACATAGGTTTCGGACACATCAGACAGCTCAAAATTGATAACGAATTTCAATTCATCAATATCAATTCCTCTCGCAGCAATATCTGTAGCAACAAGAACCCTGGTTTTTCCTGATTTAAAGTTGTTCAGCGCATTTTGTCTGGCATTCTGGGACTTGTTACCATGAATGGCTTCAGCAGAAATATTATCTTTCTGAAGTTTTCTTGCAATCTTATCCGCTCCATGTTTTGTTCTGGCGAATACCAATACGGAATCTGAAATATCATTTTGCAGAATATGGGATAATAAGTTCAGCTTGTTCTCCTTTTCAACAAAATACACAGACTGCTTGATCGTATCCGCAGTAGACGAGACAGGAGTAACTTCTACTTTTACGGGATTATTCAGGATTGAATTGGCCAGCTTCTGGATTTCACCCGGCATCGTTGCGGAGAAGAATAAAGTCTGTCTTTTCTGTGGTAAAAGCTTAATGATTCTTTTCACATCATGTACGAACCCCATATCCAGCATTCTGTCTGCTTCGTCAAGTACAAAGATCTCAAGGTTCTTCAGGCTGACAATCCCCTGGGCGATAAAGTCAAGGAGCCTTCCCGGTGTAGCAACCAGAATATCAACTCCTTTTTTCAGAGCAGCTTCCTGATTTCCCTGTTTTACCCCTCCAAAAATAACAAGTTGCTTTAAAGGAAGATACTTACTATAAGCATTAATGTTTTCTTCAATTTGAATAGCCAATTCTCTGGTTGGTGTAAGAATTAATGCTTTTATATGATTGTTAGAAATTTTATTTTTAGATAAATTCTGTAGAATAGGAATGGAAAAAGCAGCTGTTTTTCCGGTTCCGGTTTGTGCACAGCCTAAAAAGTCTCTGCCGTCTAAAATATCAGGAATAGATCTTTCCTGGATAGGAGTAGGAGTTGTGTATCCCTGCTCCTGTATTGCTTTTGCAATAGGTTCTATTAAGTTTAAGTCTGTAAAATTCAAATGAACTATTTTAAAATTTAAATAAAAATTCCTTCAGATTGAAAGAATTACATTTTGCAAAGGTAGTTTAAATATTTTTAAGAATTTTATTCCGCTTTTTTACCCTTAAAAAAACAAAAATGACCACACTAAATTGGATGCTCCAAGGAATGGAAATAATCCCCCATCAAGTTCATGTTTCAATTTCAAAGTATCTTTCAATAGCTATTCCAATCTTGCGGCTGAAAATGGTAAAAAAATAAAGAGAAGCTTTGGTGCCTCCCTTTATTTTATTGTATTTTTTGAATTGAATATCTCGAAACTTATCCGTGTAGATGTTTCCAGATAGCATCCTTCAGCTCTACAAGACCTTCTCCGGTTACTCCTGAGAAGAATAAAGGCTGTTTGTTTTCCGGGAATTCAGCGGCAATCTCCTTTTTCAGTTCATCATCCAGAAGATCGGATTTTGAAATGGAAACAATGAAATCTTTATCTAACAATTCAGGATTATATTCTTTCAATTCATTTTCAAGAATCTTAAACTCCTGGAAGTGATCTTCAGAATCAGCCGGAATCAGGAATAAAAGAATAGAATTTCTTTCAATATGTCTAAGGAATCTGTGTCCCAGTCCTTTTCCTTCTGCAGCTCCTTCAATGATCCCGGGGATATCAGCCATTACAAAAGACTTGTAATTTCTGTAATCTACGATTCCAAGATTGGGAGTAAGCGTTGTAAAGGCATAGTCAGCAATTTTTGGTTTTGCTGCGGATACAGATGCTAAAAGTGTAGATTTTCCGGCATTCGGAAACCCAACCAGCCCTACATCAGCCAGAATTTTAAGCTCGAAGACAATAAATCCTTCTTCTCCGGGAAGACCAGGCTGTGCATATCTTGGTGTCTGATTGGTTGAAGATTTGAAGTGCTCGTTTCCTAAACCTCCTTTACCACCATGCATCAGGATGATCTCTTGCTTATCCTCCATGATTTCGCCGATGATTTCACCTTCTTCATTCTTGGCAATAGTTCCTACCGGAACCTCAATATAAACATCAGCTCCGAAGGCTCCGGTCAGCTGGTTTTTACCTCCGTTTTCACCACGCTCAGCTTTTACGTGACGGGTGTATCGGAGGGGAAGCAAAGTCCATTCATTAGCATTTCCTTTCATGATGATGTGACCTCCACGACCTCCGTCGCCACCGTCAGGACCACCTTTGGGAATATACTTTTCACGGCGAAGGTGGGCAGAACCAGCACCTCCGTGTCCGCTTTTACAATGGATCTTTACGTAATCTACAAAGTTAGACATATAGTTTGTGTTGCAAGTTACGGGTATGGGACACAATTTTGTATCCCGTATCCCGATTATTTAATTTTCTCTACCTCAGCGAAAAGTTTCTGGGAAATCTCATCAATTTCTCCTACACCGTTTACCTCCACATATTTTCCCTGCTGCTTATAAAGCTCGGCTACTTCTGCTGTTTTAGTGTAATATTCTTTAATTCTGTTTTCGATGATCTCTACATTGCTGTCGTCAGATCTTCCGCTGGTTTCACCTCTTTTCAGAAGTCTTTCAACCAAAATCTTATCCTCTACTACCAATGAAAGACAGATATCGATCTCGTCATTCAGCTCTTCTTTAACGATCTTTTCCAAAGCCTCTGTTTGGGCTGTAGTTCTTGGATATCCGTCAAAGATAAAACCGTTGGTATCGGTAGGCTTTCTGATCTCATCGATCAGCATATCTGTTGTTACCTGATCCGGAACCAATTCTCCCTTATCGATATAAGACTTAGCCAGTTTTCCAAGTTCGGTGTCATTTTTCATATTGTATCGGAAAAGATCACCTGTTGAGACCTGCTTTAAATTGAATTTTTCGATGAGATTCTGGGCTTGTGTTCCTTTTCCACTTCCTGGAGGGCCGAACAGAACAATGTTTATCATAATGTTGATTCGCTGCCGGCAATTGGCATTCTGCTTCCGGCTCTCGGCCTTTGGCGACTTGCTTTTTGCTTTTAGCTTTGTTTAGTTAATAATTACTTTTTTAGAAATTTATTTAAAAGCTAATAGCCAGAAGCTAGAAGCTAATAGCCGTTTTTAATGGTTGATTTGTCCGTCTGCTAGTTGATACAAATTAGGTAAGTTTCTTCCTAATTCATCATAATCAAGACCATATCCAAGGACGAATTTATTGGGAATTTCCTTTCCGATGTAATCCAGCTTGAAATCTTTCTTGTAAATTTCAGGTTTCAGTAAGAAACTTGCCAGCTTTACGGATTTAGGACGTTGTGTTTCCTTGAAATACTTGAAAAGACTCTCAACAGTATTTCCTGTGTCAACGATATCTTCTACAAGAATGATGTGACGGTCTTTCACATCTTTAGTCAGTTCCATTTTCTGGTAAACGATTCCTGTAGATTCAGTTCCTACATAAGAACTCATTTGGATGAAGGCAATTTCGCATTCACCCGGGTAGTACTTTAAAAGATCTGAGAAGAACATAATTACCCCATTCAAAACGCCAATGAAAACAGGAACTTCATCCTTGTAATCTTCATAAATTCTTAACGCTGTCTCTTTTACAATTTCCTGAATTTCGGCATCCTCTAAATAAGGAACGAATGTTTTGTCGTGAACTTTAATGCTTTCCATAAAATTTTTAGTAGGAGGCAAAGTTACGGATTTTTGATTTTTGATTAAAATCTTTTTGTGTTTAATCCCGGATTTGTACTATCTTTGTCCTTTCAAAACCCAAAAATACAGACATGTAGGATATAATTTCTTTCAGATTTGATCAGACAATAGCCACAGCGTTATTGGTGTTTAACCATTATTAAGAAAGAAATCATGATTTTACTGCAACATATGTCCTTTGGGTTTCCGGGAGGAAATCTGCTATTCAATTCTATCAATTTTACGATACAATCTCACACCACATCCGCATTGGTGGGAAGTAACGGCACGGGAAAATCGACCCTGCTGAAAATTATAGCTGGAGAAATACAGCCATTAAGCGGAAATGTTAATATTCAGGGGGATGTTTTCTACGTTCCTCAAATGTTTGGAAACTTTAATAACCGGACCATAGCCCAATGTCTGAAAATAGATCAGAAGCTGAATGCCCTTCAGAAAATCACGAATGGAGAGGTGGATGAAATCTATTTTGAGACGTTAAATGATGACTGGGATATTGAAGAACGCTGTAAGAACGCACTGGAGCATTGGGGACTTGGAAGCTTTGAGCTCAGCCAGCCCCTTGAAGATTTAAGCGGCGGTCAGAAAACCAAGGTTTTTCTTGCAGGTATTCAGATCTGCCAGCCTGATGTGATGATCCTGGATGAACCGACGAATCACCTGGATCTTGAAGGAAGAAAATTACTCTATGAGCTTATTCAAAAAACAGAAGCAACAGTTGTCATCGTGAGTCACGACCGTACATTGCTTAATCTTGTCGATACCATATTTGAGCTAAGTAATCAGGGGATTGCGACTTATGGCGGGAACTATGATTTCTATGCCGAACAGAAAGAAATTGAGGAAGAAGCTTTGCATAATGATATTCATGTTAAAGAACGGGCTTTGAAAAAGGCCAGGGAAAAAGAACGTGAAACGTTGGAGCGAAAGCAAAAGCTGGATGCACGGGGAAAAGGGAAGCAGGAAAAATCAGGTGTGGCGAGAATCATGATGAATACATTGCGAAATAATGCAGAGAAAAATTCTTCAAAATTAAAGTCTGTTCATGCAGAGAAGATCAATGATATTTCCGATGATTTGAGGGATTTGCGTTCGTCAGTGAGAAATGCTGACCAGATGAAAGTGAATTTTAATGATTCGAATTTACATTCCGGGAAAATTTTGATTTCAGCGGCGGAAATTAACTTTACATATATCCGGGAAAACCTTTGGAAAGAAAATATCAATCTTGAAATCCGGAGTGGTGACAGAATCTCCATTAAAGGGTCAAATGGTTCGGGGAAAACGACTTTGATAAAACTGTTGTTAGCGAATATTGAGCCCAATGCCGGGAATATCAGCAGAGCGGAATTCAGCAGTATCTATATCGATCAGGAATATTCCCTGATTAATAATGATGAAACCATTTATGATTTTGTTCAGACGTTTAACGATAGTGTACTACAGGAATCCGAAGTGAAAACATTATTGTCCAGATTCCTGTTCGGTAAAGATACCTGGGATAAAAAATGTGGAGTGCTGAGCGGGGGAGAAAGGTTACGCTTGCTGCTGTGCGGATTGTCTATCAGCAATAAAGCTCCGGATATGATTATTCTTGATGAACCTACCAATAACCTGGATTTGCAGAATGTGGAGATTCTGACGAATTCTATCAGAGACTATCAGGGAACCCTGCTGGTCATCTCACACGATGAGGTTTTTCTGGAGGAAATTGGAATTGACCGGGAGATAATAGTAGGTGAATAAGATAGAAATCTCGCAGACTAAGCAGATAGAATAAAACACAGTCATCTGCCTGATCTGCGAGATATTATTAATCTATAAGCATTTATTCACAATGTTTTACAATCCATTCATAGATCCTATGAAGAACCTCTTCTCTGATTTCTTCATTCAGGATCTCATGGCGCATACCGGGATAGAGCTTAAAATCCACATCCCGGAATCCGTCTGCTTTTAAATGATCAACAGTTTCCATCACTCCTTTACTGAAATCACCGATCGGATCATTCTGTCCGCTTATAAACAGAAATGGGAACGATTGGGAGATTGCTGCTGCCCAATCTCTTGCTGTAGCCTTTTTGTAAATGGCAAATAAGGTATAAAAAGCATTATGGGTAAACGGAATTCCGCAAAGCTCATCCTTCTCAAAATCTCTTCTGTTCTTAGGATTTACACTGAGCCAGCTGGTATCGCTGAAGCCTTTATCCTTTTTAAAATGTTTGTTATTGACACGGGTAAAAACAGAGTTCAAAAAAGTACGGTGTCTTGGAGCAATAGTAGTAGCCAGCGACAAATATCCTTTTAATACATTGATTCCAGCTAACGGTCCTCCGGTTCCGGTAATGATGGCTCCCGCAAACTTATTGCCTGCCTTTTGCAGGAGACAACGGGTTACAAAAGATCCCATAGAATGGCCAAGAATAAAATGCGGAACATCCGGATATTGCTCTGCAAGATGCTCTGCCATCATTTCCGCATCTGAAATAAGTCTTTCATCCGGTTTACTAAGCTGGAAGAATCCAATATCCTTTTTCTCTTTCACGGATTTTCCATGCCCTAAATGATCATATGTCAATACAGCAATCCCATAGCTGGAAAAATATTCTGCTATTTCTGCATATCTTCCGCTGTGTTCCTGCATACCGTGAACAATGAGCAGAGTAGCTTTTGCTGTTTCTGGTGAAAAGAGAGTGTAGAAAAGCTGGGACTCGCTATTGATATTGGACGGTAAATAGTCTGATTTTTGGGATAAGGTCATAGCAATTAGGGGCATGTATTGATAACAATCAAAGATAGAAATATATTATTTTAAATTAAGATCAAGTTTAAAACTTATTTAACCTTTTTCTTTTTTAATTTTTCTTTCATGATAATTTAAAAATAAATAAAAAAAATATAATCCCATGATTTTCATCCCAACTCCAAATAAATATTCACTATAATTTGGTCGTCATTTTTTTTAAAAGTAATTTTGCACGAATCTAAAAACAAAAGTAAAATATGTCAACTTATGTAGTTGTAGGTCTTCAGTACGGAGATGAAGGCAAAGGAAAAATAACGGATGTTTTATCAGCAAAATCGGACTATGTAGTGCGTTTCCAGGGTGGAGACAACGCTGGTCACACGGTTTATGTGGGAGATGAAAAATTCGTTCTACACCTTCTTCCTTCAGGAGTTCTTCAATGCAAAGGGAAATGTATCATTGCGAACGGAGTAGTGGTAAACCCTAAATCTTTTATTAAAGAAGTGAATCAGATCGAGAGCAAAGGCTTGAGAACAGATCACATTTTTATCAGCAGAAGAGCGCATGTGATCATGCCTTACCATATCCTTTTGGATACTTACCGTGAAGAGGAGCACGGTGGAACTCAGATCGGAACTACCAAAAAAGGGATCGGACCTTGCTATGAAGATAAAATCGCAAGAATTGGGATCAGAATGGTAGATCTTTTAAACCCTGAGATTTTAAGAGAAAAAATCGAGAAGAACTTAAAAGTTAAGAACTCTCTTTTTGAAAAATACTACGGAAAGCCTGTTTTAGATGTTGAAGAGATCTACAACGAATTCCTAGAGATCGGAAAGCAGCTTCAGGACAGAATCGTTGATACGGAACTGGAACTGAATGAAGCGATCCACGAAGGAAAGAACGTGCTATTCGAAGGTGCTCAGGCATTGATGCTTGATATTGACTTCGGTACATATCCATATGTAACTTCATCCTCTCCGTCTACAGGAGGCGTTTGTACAGGAGCAGGAGTGCCACCGACATCACTTCAGAACCTTATCGGGGTAGCAAAAGCATACTGTACAAGAGTTGGAAACGGACCTTTCCCGTCTGAGCTGGACAATGAATTAGGAGAAAAGATCAGACAGATCGGTGGTGAATTCGGCGCGACTACAGGAAGACCGAGAAGAACAGGATGGTTAGACCTTGTTTCTTTAAAGCATGCTTGTATGATCAACGGAATCAATAACCTTGTGATTACAAAACTAGATGTTCTTACAGGCATTGACAACCTTAAAATCGTTACCCATTACAAAACTGAAGACGGAAAAATTATCGATTACTTTACTTCGTCAACAGAGAAGTTGTATAACTATGAGCCAATCTATCAGGATCTGCCAGGTTGGGAAGAAGATATCACAAAAGCAAGAAGCTATGATGAACTTCCGGACAATGCTCAGAAATACATCGAGTTTATTGAGAAATATTTAGGAATCAATGTGTACCTGGTTTCTGTAGGCCCTGAAAGAAGTCAGAACATCATCAGAAAAGAATTATTCTAATATTCCTGAAAAATAAAATAGTAAGAGATCATCAAACGATGATCTCTTTTTTATGCCGAATAGTCAACTGCAAAGATCACAATTCTTTTAAATGAAAATAGGCACAATCATCTGTGGAAATCTGTGTCATCTGTGGTTTTATTTCAAATTC
This sequence comes from Chryseobacterium sp. UF-290, assembly GCF_058245615.1. Classification (NCBI taxonomy): domain Bacteria; kingdom Pseudomonadati; phylum Bacteroidota; class Flavobacteriia; order Flavobacteriales; family Weeksellaceae; genus Chryseobacterium; species Chryseobacterium sp. UF-290. The sequence continues at coordinate 15,945 of NZ_JBSICB010000023.1, read as the reverse complement.
TTGATGGTATCGTGTGAATTTCCTGTCTGCTGTCTTATTCAAAATATAAAGCAGATTTTGTATAGACTTTCTATTTTTAAAATGTTAAATTTTAAACTTTATCATAATTTTTTCTAATATTATGTTGTTTTGATAAAATTCTGGCAGATATTTTGATATTGAAACATTGCTTATCGATAAGAACTGAAAAACTAATAATCGCTTTTTTTAACAGTTTAAATAGTAATAGTGATGAAACACCAGAATCAAAACCAGGAATTTCGCTTTAACGAAGTTCTTTTTGAGCACCGTAACAAAGAATATGGGGCATATGTATTAAGAAACGAATCAGATAGAATATTAACCAAAGCACTTTTTATAGGTGTAAGTTTAATGGCTGCTGTGTCAATTACACCGTTTGTGATTTCAGCGTTTAAGACTTCAGAAGTGATCACTGATGGTGGATATGTACTTCCTCCACCGATGGTAATTCCTGATGAACCTGAAACACCACCAGTAAAAATTGAACCTGTAAAACCAGCGAGTGCTCCCAATACAAAAACGTTTGATAGCACAGTACCTACACCATCTAGTACTGCTCAGGATAATGTGAAAAAAGATCCTATTCCTGATGACGCTGTAGCAGGCTTTACAAATAATTTTAAAGGAGATCCTGTGACACCTAATACCCATGTTCCGACAACCATTCCGGTTGGAACAGGGCCGGTAATGAATACTCCGCCGCCAGTAATTTCTGATCCGGTGGATAAAACCAGAATTGCAGAGTCAGGAGAACTTGGAGTAGAAGCCAATTTCATAGGAGGTATAGACTCTTTCAGAAATAAAGTGATGAACAACTTTGACGGTTCAGGATTTGAATCAGAAGAGTTGGTGAAAACTACAGTTACCTTTATTGTAGAAATAGATGGAACGATTTCAGGGGTAAAAGCTAATGGAACCAACGCCGATTTTAACAATGAGGCAATAAGAACAATTAAATCGATCTCGAGTAAAGGAAAATGGACTCCCGCCAAAAATAAAAAGGGAGAATCCGTAAGAAGTTATTTCAAATTTCCGATCTCAATGAAGTTTGATTAATTGATCCTGAAAACAAATTTTAAATAGTTATCCACAAAGAATTTTTTTTGTGGATAATTTTTTTAATAGTTAAAGTGCTTATTAACAATATTTTAACTCAATTTTGATTTTCTTCATTCACCGGGAGCAAAGAAAAAAGTGTATTTTTGAAACTTAAAGTTCGAATAATGGCAAAAATCATAGGTATTGCTAATCAAAAAGGGGGAGTTGGTAAAACAACTACCGCTGTAAACTTGGCAGCAGCATTAGGAGTATTGGAAAAGAAAATATTGATCATTGACGCTGACCCTCAGGCGAATGCTACATCGGGTCTGGGCGTTGAAGATGTTCAGTATTCTACATATAATCTTTTAGAGCACAGCGCGGAGACAAGAGTTTGTATCAAAAGAACTGCCACTCCAAACCTGGATATTATTCCGTCACATATCGATCTTGTAGCAGCGGAAATCGAATTGGTAGACAAGGAAGACCGTGAATATATGCTGAAAAAAGCATTGGCCAGCGTAAGAGATGATTATGACTATATCATTATCGACTGTGCGCCGAGTTTAGGTCTTATTACCGTGAATGCCCTTACAGCGGCAGACTCTGTGATCATCCCGATCCAGTGTGAGTACTTTGCATTGGAAGGGCTGGGGAAACTTTTGAATACCGTCAAAAATGTTCAGAAGATCCACAACAAAGATCTTGGGATAGAAGGTCTTCTTCTTACGATGTATGACAGCCGGCTAAGACTGTCTAACCAGGTTGTGGAAGAAGTGAATTTGCATTTCCCTGAAATGGTTTTCGAAACCATTATCAGCAGAAACGTAAGATTAAGTGAAGCTCCTAGTTTTGGAGAAAGTATCCTGAATTATGATGCCGAAAGTAAAGGAGCTGTTCAGTATATTCAGTTAGCTGAAGAAGTTCTTTTAAAGAACGAAAATTTAGTAAAGAATTAAATTAATAATAAATGGCCAATAAGTGAATGTTAGCCATCACTTATCAAACATCATTTATCAATTATATATATGAAGGACAAAAAAAGAGCTATGGGACGAGGCTTGGGCGCTATTTTAAGTGCAGAATCCAAAGCAACTATTAATTCGGCTACTGATGAAGGAGCTGATAAGTTTGTAGGGAATATTGTTGAAGTTGCGCTTGAAGATATTTACCCGAATCCTACGCAGCCGAGAACTTATTTTGATGAAAAAGCACTGAACGAACTGGCACAGTCTATCAAGAACTTAGGCGTAATTCAGCCGATTACCTTAAGAAAAGACGGTGAAAAATTCGAAATCATATCCGGGGAAAGACGTTACAGAGCAACTAAAATTGCTGGGTTAACGACCATTCCTGCATATATCCGTTTAGTAAACGATCAGGAGCTGCTTGAGATGGCTCTTGTAGAAAACATCCAGAGAGAAGACCTTGATGCGATTGAAATCGCTCTGACTTACCATAGACTTTTGGAAGAGATCGGTCTTACTCAGGAGAATCTGAGCCAGAGAATAGGGAAGGACAGAAGTACCATTACCAACTCCATCAGGTTATTAAGACTGAACCCGGACATTCAGAATGCGATCAGAAGCGGTGAAATTTCCGCAGGACACGGAAGAGCGATCATCAGTCTTGAAAATGAAGATGACCAGCAGGTTTTATTCAGTCTCATCATTAAAGAAAAATTAAATGTTCGTCAGGCTGAGCAGGCTGCTGCTGCCTTGAAGAACCCAAAGTCTCCCGCAGCAAAAAAAGCGAGCGTAGAGCTTTCCAATAACTATAAAAAAGCCCAGAAGACTATTGCAGATATCTTAGATGTAAAAGTAGAAATCAAAACTTCTGGAAATGGTAAAAAAGGTAAAATTGTTCTGGACTTCAAAAATGAAGAAGAGCTGGAATATATTTTATCCCATATTAAATAATGAAGAAAGTATTTTTCACATTTTTCTTGTGTATTGCTGCACTGGCTTATTCACAAGTCAGTCCCATTGATACCGTTCGGATGCAGGCTCCTCCGAAAGAGGAAGTTCCTGCCATAAAACCTGGAAAAACAGAAGCCAGGATCATTGAAGATCTGGAAAAAGCCAATGGTCCCACGAAGAAAACCCTTAAGCTGAACCCTACCAGAGCAGGTTTGTATTCTGCAGTTTTGCCGGGTTTGGGACAATTCTATAACAAAAAGTACTGGAAAATTCCAATCGTTTGGGGAGCTGTGGGAGCAGGTGTAGGTATCGCTGTTTGGAATGACAATCAGTACAAAAAATATCGTGAATATTATATCGCTAAGCTTAACGGTACCCCCAATGAATTTGTAGACAGCCATCCCTGGCTGGACAAGAGAGCTTTGGGAACTGCACAGGACAGATCTAAAAGACAAAGGGATTATGCTATTGCTATCACAGGACTGATCTACATTCTGAATATTGTAGATGCCGTGGTAGATGCGCATCTTTATGAAAGCCGTCATGATCCGGATCTGAGCTTTAAGCCATCTCTTATTCAGGATCAGTATGGATACGATGCGCCGAAAACAGGATTCAGTTTAAGCTATAGATTTTAATTACAACAATAAACAGGTTACCGTACATGTTACGGACAATCAGAAAAAGAAAGAGCATATGAAAATAGCATTAGTTGGTTATGGTAAGATGGGTAAGATCATTGATGAGATTGCACAGAAAAGAGGTCATGAAGTAGTGGCCCGCCTGAAAGAAACCCCAACTGCTGAAAATCTTAATAATCCGGATGTTGTGATTGAATTCTCCCTGCCGGAAGTTGCCTTTGAAAATATTAAAGCTTGTCTTGAAAATAAAATTCCTGTAATCTGCGGAACTACAGGCTGGCTGGAGAAAAAAGCAGAAATAGAAAAACTGGCTGTAGAAAATGATACAGCATTCCTATATGGTTCAAACTTTAGCTTAGGAGTCAATCTGTTCTTTGCCTTAAACGAAAAGCTTGCCGACCTCATGAAGAACGTTGATGAATATTCCTGCCAACTGGAAGAAATTCATCATATCCATAAAAAAGATGCACCAAGCGGTACCGCTATTTCCATAGCGGAAGGCATTATTCAGAACAATCCGAAGTTTAAGGCCTGGAAGCTGGAAGAAACTGAAGGTAATCAGCTCGGAATTTTTGCCATACGTGAAGATGAGGTTCCGGGTACCCACAGCGTATATTACAGAAGCGAAGTGGATGAGATCGAGATCAAACATACCGCTTTCAGCAGAAATGGTTTCGCATTAGGAGCCGTAGTTGCTGCCGAATGGATTAAAGATAAAAAAGGGAACTTCGGAATGAAAGACGTTTTGGGGCTTTAATTTGTAACAAAATCTTTATATTGCATACCAATAACAGGAAATGGTGAATAGTGAATTGTAAATAGCCGAAAGCTGTGATCATTTATTACTCATCATTTATCATTTATATCATAAGAATAGGCACAAAAAATTATGAATTATTTTTTAACTTATACAGTGTATGTCCTCATTTTATCTTTATTGATGGGGATTTCAACTTGGAAGCTGTTCAGGAAAATGGGATATAATCCTATATTTGCTTTTATACCTTTCTACAACTATTTCATTATCCTTAAAGAAACAAAACATCCGAAATGGTGGGCTATCCTTTCATATCTTCCGATTGTAGGACCGATCATGATGTCCGTTTTCCACCTTTATTTAGTGAAAAAGTTTGGAAAAACCCTTTTTAAAGATCAGATTCTTACAGTGATCCTGCCGTTTATTTATATGGCTGTGATCAACTATTCTAAAGATGTAGAGCTGGAGGATGAAAATGCCAATGAGCTGTTCCTTACTGATGAGGAGAAAAATGCTCAGAAAAAAGATACATTTATCGGATCTATTACTTTTGCCGTAGTATTTGCAACCATTATTCACGTTTTTGTAACGCAGCCGTTCGGGATTCCTACAGGATCGATGGAAAGAACATTGCTGGTAGGAGACTTTCTTTTCGTAAATAAATGGAGCTACGGATACAGGTTGCCGATGCGCCCTGTGGCAATACCTTTCCTTCAGGGAACGATTATGGATACCGGACAGAAAGGAAACCCGAAAGACGATCCGAAGTCTTATGTGGAAGGAGTAAAATTACCTTATACAAGAATTTTACAATTCAATAAGCCTCAAAGAAATGATGTGGTTGTTTTCAACTATCCTCAGGACTCTGTTCACACGGCGATCGACAGAAAAGATCCCTATGTAAAAAGATGTGTGGCGACAGCTGGTGATACTTTTGAAATGAGAGCCGGAAGACTTTTCGTCAACGGAAAACCGGAAACCGTTTTAGGAGATCAGGAAATACAGCACAGGTATATTGTAACTACAGGAAGCCAGTTGGATATTCCGTCACTATATAATACTTATGGTTTCTTGCCCGTTCAGGAAGTGCAGACGGACAAGGGCTACCTTTACGCTTTCCAGGGCCTTACAGACAAAACGGCCAGAGAAATTAAAGAACTTCCTCAGGTTATTGATATGAACGAAGAAGTTTCTCCAAAAGGAGAAGCTGCCATCTATTATAAAGACGAAGCTAAAACAAGAATAGATACAACCCAGTCTATTTTCCCTGTTAATAAACCTTGGAATCAGGATTGGTATGGCCCTGTAAGAATTCCTAAGAAGGGAGATGTAGTTGCTATTAACAAGGAAACGCTTCCTATGTATAGATGGATTATTTCTGAATATGAGCATAACAGTTTAGCGGAAAAAGATAATCAGATCTTTATCAACGGAAAACCTGCAACCAGCTATACGATCCAGCAGGATTATTATATGATGGTGGGGGACAATAGAGATGCTTCACTGGATGCGAGATTTTTTGGTTTCGTTCCGGAAGAAAATATTGTTGGAAAACCTATGTTTACGTGGATGAGCCTTCAGGGAGCATTTGCTGACAGCAGCTCCAGTTATCAGGCGCCATTTAAGATCCGTTGGGACAGAATGTTTAAGGCAACCAATACAGGAGAAGCCAATAAAACCTCTTACTGGTGGATTGCAGCGATGATCCTGATCTTGTTCTTCGGATGGGAATATTTCGTGAAGCTGTTCAGAAAGAAAAAGTCGGAGAACGATTGATAAATAAAATTAAACTTACAATAGAATGAAGTATTTGAAAAAATACTTCATTTTTACATTATGAATATGAAGAATGTTTTATTACCGGTATTTTATATGCCACCGGTTTCATGGTTTTCGGTGTTTTTAGATGCTGAAAATGAAGTTGTATTTGAACAGCTTGAAAATTTTCCCAAGCAAACTTATAGAAACAGAGCGAATATCTACGGGGCGAACGGGAAGCTGTCACTGATCATTCCTATGAATCACAATGGGAAGAGAGAAATGAAAGATATTGAGATCTCTTACAGGGAAGACTGGAGAAATCTTCACTGGAAATCGATCAAAACAGCCTATCAGAGCTCTCCTTATTTCGAATATTATGAAGATAAGTTCAGAAAGATCTTTGACCTGAAAGAGAAATTCCTTTTGGATTTTAACCTTAAAGGGTTAGAAGTCATCCAACAGATACTGAAAACAGAAAAGGCACACTCTTTGAATGAAGAATATATCAAAAATCCGGAGGCTATCGATTTCAGAGAAAAGTTTTCTGCAAAACATCCTTCAGAATTTGAAATGGAAGAATATTACCAGACCTTCTCAGATAAATTTGGATTTTTGAAAGATTTATCGGTTCTGGACCTTGTTTGTAACAAAGGCCCTGAATCATCTACCTATATTAAAAAAATAAAACAATTGTAGTATAAGATCGTTACCGCACGCAATATAATAAAAGAGTGGCGATTGAATATGACAAAAAATTAAATATCAACATATGAAAAAGGTATTATTAGCTGCCGTTTTTTTAGCAGGTTTTAGTTTCTCTTCTGCGCAGGAGGCTAAAGCTAAAAGTATTGACCCTAAAGAAGACAAGGATCTGATGACCTGGTATCATAAAGATTTTTCCACTTCGAAAGTATATGGGGTGAATACCGAGAATGCTTACAAATATTTAGAATCCAAAGGACTGAAGCCTAAAACTGTTGTAGTTGGAGTTTTAGACAGTGGTGTACAGGTAGATCATCCGGGATTGGTAAAAAACCTATGGACAAATCCTAACGAGGTTCCGGGAAATGGTAAAGATGATGATGGGAACGGGTATATCGATGATGTGCACGGGTGGAACTTTATAGGAGGAAAAAACGGGGATATCGATATTGATAATATGGAGGTGACAAGAGTAGTTGCTAAATATAAGCCTGTTTTCGAAGGCGATGATTCTACAAAGAATAAAGCCAATCAGGCTAAAATGAAGGAAGAGTTTGATATGTATATGAAAGCCAAAGATCTTTTCAATAAAAAAAGCATTGAGGCAAAACAGAACTTCCAGACCTATTCTATGCTGAATGAGCTGATTCCTAATATGGTAAAACTATTAGGAGGAAAGCCTGTAACCGCAGAAACGATTGCAGCCATTAAAGCACCTACAGATCAGAAAGATGCGATCGCTCTGGATTTTCTAAGCCAGATCTCCAGAAATCCTGCTTTTAAAGGAAAATCTTCAGCGGAGTTTGAAAAAGAGATGAAAGGGCAGATGAAAGAGGCTATAGATCATTTTGCCCCGGCTGCAAAACAGTATGATCTGACATATGATCCGAGAAAAGAGATTGTAGGAGATAATTATGATGATTATTCTGAAAAGATCTATGGAAACAACCATTATGAAGGACCTGATGCTGAGCACGGAACTCACGTAGCGGGAATCATAGCAGGACTTCCCCAGGGAAAGGAAATTCAGTATGGAGTGGCATCGAAGGTGGCAAAAATTATGACGGTAAGAACAGTTCCTGATGGAGATGAAAGAGATAAGGATGTAGCCAATGCGATCAGGTATGCTGTTGATAACGGAGCTAAAATTTTAAATATGAGCTTTGGAAAACCTGTTTCTCCAGGGAAAAATGTAGTTTGGGATGCTTTCAAATATGCTGAGGATAAAGGGGTTCTTTTGGTGAAAGCAGCGGGTAACGAAAATGAAGATGTAGCAGAGCACCTGGCATATCCTACTAATTTTAAAAACGTTACTGATGAAAAACCGTTTGTAAGCAATGTCCTTGTAGTGGGAGCAAGTACCAATAAGAATAATGCATTGAGAGCGGATTTCTCTAACTACAATAAAAAGATGGTGAATGTTTTCGCTCCGGGAGAGCAGATTTACTCTACTATTCCTAAAAATGAATATAAATACCTTCAGGGAACTTCTATGGCATCACCCGTAGTTGCCGGGGGGGCAGCGGTTCTGTTGGCGTATATGCCGGATCTTAAACCTTACCAGATCATTGAATCGCTTGTGAAAAGCAGTAATCCAAGCGCTGAAAACGGATTTGCGGACCAGTCTCAGGCCGGTGGCGTTATTGATCTGAAAAAAGCAGCAGAATATGCCTATACTCATTTTTATAATGGTAAGACATCAATAAATACTACTAAACCTTCGAAATCTGCAAAAAAGGCTGTTAAAAAATAATTTGTCTTCCTGTCTTTAAGGAAAAACCATATAGAGTCCGGATTTTTTCGGACTTTTTATTTTTTATTTTCATTTTGGCACGGTTTTTTGTAACTTTATAATAACAAAATAATAAACAACAAAATGAAAAAGTTACTACTTGCAGGGATGTTAGGAACATCGCTTTTTGCAGTGTCTTGTTCCTCCGTGAATAAAGCAGCTACCTCTCAGAATCAAAGAGCAGACTTTCTGAAAATGAAAGGAGACTGGCAGATTGTGAGCGTAGATTACGAAAAAGGATATAAAATCAAACCTTTTGATGAAGGTGCAGATGCCCAGTGTTTCGTAGGAAGCCACTGGAGACTGATTCCCAACAACTGGACAGGGGCGTATACCTTAAACGGAGGGGGAAGCTGCCCGGCAATTACACAACCTATCAAATTTGAAGTAAAAGGCGGTAATACTTTTATGTTTAAAAAAATTGCTGAAGGTACCAAAGCAAAACAAAATACAGCGGGGTATACCCTTACTCTGATCAACCAGACTACAGATCAGTTTTCACTTGAGCAGGATGTTCCGTTTGAAGGAGAAAATGTAAAAGTTGTTTACAACTTCCAGAGAGCAGGGATGAAATAATTTATCAACATAAAGATCAAAAAAAATGAAATTTACTAAAACATACGTAGGAGCCCTTTTCTTGTCATCAGCATTATTATTGACAAGCTGTGAAGCGGTTCAGAATTCTAATCACCAACAGAGAGGTACAGCAGTAGGGGCTGCTTCAGGAGCAGTACTGGGAGGTATCCTTGGAAATAATGTAGGTAAAGGTGGAAACGGAGCTATTGGTGCTGTACTGGGAGGTATTATCGGTGGAGTTGCAGGTAATGTGATCGGTAACAAGATGGATAAGCAGGCAAAAGATATTCAGGAGACTTTGCCTGGAGCTCAGGTAGAAAGAGTAGGAGATGGTATCAAAGTTACCATGAATGAAAGTATTGTAAACTTTGCTTTTGACTCCTCAAACCTTACTTCAGTTGCTCAGACCAACCTTGATAAATTAGCGACAGTATTAAGCAATAACCCGGATACCAACATCAACATCTACGGACACACAGACAGCGTAGGTAAAGATGCTTACAACATGGCACTTTCTCAAAGAAGAGCGGATGCCGTAAAAGCTTATTTGGCAGGACGAGGAATTGCATCAAGCAGAATGTTCACCAAAGGTGAAGGTAAAAATATGCCGGTTGCAAGCAATGATACTGATGAAGGAAGAGCTAAAAACAGAAGAGTTGAATTCGCTATTACTGCTAATGAAAAGATGATTAACGATGCCAAACAAGGGCAGTAATTAATTTAACATATAAATATTTTCGTAAAAGACCGCCCCGGCGGTTTTTTTTGTATTTTTATGCTATAAATTTTGAATTTATTATTTTTGTAATTGAAATAACATAAATGAAGAAATATTTAAAGCTGCTGCGTGTAGAACAATGGGTGAAAAACCTGTTTGTATTTGTCCCTCTATTTTTTTCAGGTAATATTACCAATCTTGATCTGCTTACCAAAAGTATTTTCGCATTTGTGATCTTTTCACTTGCCGCAAGTGTCGTTTATATTCTGAATGACTATAACGATATTGAAGCAGACAGAAAACATCCTGAGAAAAGACGCAGACCTCTGGCAAGCGGTGCGATTTCAAAGTCAAAAGCAATAGGGATTCTTATTGGCCTGGTGGCTGCTGATATTGCTCTTGTATTGTTGGCGCAAACTTACTTTCATGAGCCGTTGTGGAAGTTTGCAACGATCATAGGCTTCTATGTCGTGATGAATCTTGCCTATACTTTCAGACTTAAGCATGTTCCGATCATTGATATCTTTATCATTGCCATAGGATTCGTACTGCGGGTTCTGGCTGGTGGCTATATTACCGGGATCAGCATTTCGCAATGGGCAATCTTATTAACCTTTGTTCTGGCATTGGTGCTGGCAATCGGGAAAAGAAGAGGAGAACTGATCAATGCACAGGTTTCAGGAAAAACAAGGAAAGCGCTGGATGGATATAACGTTCAGTTTGCAGATATAGCATTGTCTATCTCTATTACACTGGCGATTATATGCTATCTGATGTTTACCCTGTCGCCGGAAGTGCAGGCAAGGTTTCATGAAAGGGTTTTCTATACAGTGGTTTTCGTTGTATTTGCATTATTGAGGTATCTGCAGCAGACACTGGTGTACAACAGAACAGAATCACCTACCAAAATCGTATACAGAGACCGCTATATACAGGTCACATTATTACTTTGGGTAGCCACATTTTTAATTCAAATTTACTTTAAAAAATGAAGCCGAACTTCACACAAAAAGTTACAAACTGGGGAAATTTCCCGGTAGTGGAAAAAGAAATGAGATCTGAGGACAGCTTCAAAAAGATAAAAGAATTTGTACTCAGTCACAACGAGATTATTGCCAGAGGAAACGGAAGATGCTACGGAGATGCTTCGTTGGGAGAATCTATATTTTCTACTAAGAAATTAAATAAATTCGTCAGCTTTGACCGGTTAAACGGTGTGATAGAATGCGAATCCGGGGTGCTCCTTTCAGATGTGCTGGAAATAGCTGTTCCCCAAGGGTATTTTTTATATGTTACTCCCGGGACAAAATTTATCTCAGTAGGTGGAGCGATAGCTTCTGATGTTCATGGTAAGAACCATCACGCTGAAGGCTGTTTTTCTGAATATGTCATTGAATTTAAATTAATGACCGAAAGTGGGGAGATCATTACCTGTTCCAGAGAAGAAAATTCAGGGAAATTCTGGGCTACGATTGGTGGAATGGGACTTACAGGAATCATCCTTACCGCAAAATTTAAGCTTAAAAATATAGAATCCGCTTACATCCGCCAGGAAAGCATCAAGGCAGAAAACCTTGATGAGATCTTTAAGCTGTTTGATGAAAGTGAAAGCTGGACTTATACCGTTGCCTGGATCGACTGTCTTCAGAAAGGGAAAAATATCGGAAGAAGTATACTCATGAGGGGTGAACATGCTTTTCAGCACGAGCTTCCTCAAAATCTTGGAAGGGCTCCTTTGAGATTAAAGAAAAAATTACAGCCTACCGTACCTTTTTATTTTCCGGGGTTTGTATTGAATGCCCTGACGGTGAAAATATTCAACTGGCTGTACTATAAGAAACAGTCTAAAAAGGAAGTGAAGAACTTTATCGATTATGAAACGTTCTTTTATCCCCTGGATGCTATCAATGACTGGAATAAGATCTATGGAAAATCAGGTTTTATACAGTATCAGATGGTAATCCCTAAAGAAGCGGGAAAAGAAGGAATGAAAAGAATCCTTGAGACGATTGCCAAAAGTGGAAACGGCTCATTTTTAGCGGTTTTAAAGCTTTTCGGGAAAAACAACCCGCAGGCATACAACTCATTTCCGGTAGAGGGATATACTCTGGCTCTGGACTTTAAAGTCAATTCAAAACTGAAAAAGCTGGTAGACCAGCTCGACAGCATCGTACAGGAATTCGGGGGAAGAATCTATCTTACCAAAGACAGCATGAGCAGATCTTCGCTTACCAATTACCTGAAAAATATTCAAAATCCTAAATTTGTGTCTTTACAGCACAAAAGAATCATAAACAATAACTCATAATGATCGTTCTGGGAAGTACATCTGAAGTGGCACAGGCTTTTGTGGAAAAAGCACTTCAGGAAGGAGAAAAATTTGAAAAAGTCTATCTTTTTACCTCAAATAAAGAAACTACAGAGAGATTTGCAAGGCATATTGATGTGAAGTTTCTGCAGCAATCTGAAGTCATCGAACTGGACCTGACCAAAGAAATTGATTATAATAGATTTGATACTGTCAATTCAAATGTATTATTTTGTGCCGTAGGATATTTGGGGGAAGGAACGGAAGAAGGTCTGTATGATAACAGGAATACAGAACGGATCATTGATATCAATTATTCGAAGCTGGTGCCTGTCATGAACTATTTTGCCCATAAATTCGAAAGCAGGAGGTCGGGAACGATCATTGGGCTTTCGTCAGTGGCAGGAGACAGGGGAAGACAGAGTAACTTTATCTACGGAAGCGCAAAAGCAGCTTTTACGGCTTATCTGAGTGGTCTTAGAAATTACCTTTTTGATAAAAAAGTACATGTTCTGACGGTAAAGCCAGGATTTATGGCAACTAAAATGACCGAAGGACTGCCGTTGAACCCTAAGCTTACAGCAACACCCAAGCAGGCCGCTGCCTGTATTTACAAAGCCTTCACCAGGCAAAAGAATGTGGCATATGTTTTGCCGGTTTGGAGTATTATTATGTTGATTATCAGAAATATTCCTGAGTTTATATTCAAGAAATTAAAGCTTTAAAAAAATGAAAAAATTGTATTGTTTTGATTTTGACGGAACACTGACGTATAAAGATACCATGTTTATGTATCTTAAATTCTACGATTCTACAAAATACCGGATACAATTTTTAAGACATGTACCGCTCTTTATTCTCTTGAAGCTGAAGCTGGCTGAAACAGAAAAGGTGAAGAAAAGCTTTATCGGTTCTATTTTACGGGGACAGACTCAGGAGAAAATAGAGCTGAAGTCCAAACAGTTTTTTGAGCAGCATTATCCTAAGATTGTGAGGGAAAACGCATTGGACTTTATAAAAAATATCGATAGGAATAATACACAAAGTTTATTGGTTACCGCTTCTCTGGATATCTGGGTGAAACCTTTTGCCGATGAACTTAAAATGCAGCTTGTTTCTACACGGGCGGAGTTTAAGAACGGGGTTTTCACAGGAAACTTTATCGGTAAAAACTGTAACGGAAAAGAAAAACTGGTAAGAATAAAAGAAGAAATCAATGATTCTAAATACGACAAAATTATCGCATTTGGTGATACTTCCGGAGATAAGCCGATGTTGAAATGGGCAAATGAGGGACATTACCAATTTTTTCATTAATTTTGGGAGGTAAAAGTGTTAAAAATGAAAAGCTCGTTAATCACATCGATGGTAATCCTGGTGAGTTGTGCAAATGTACCTGCCCAGAAGGAATCTCCTATGCAGAATAAAGCAGAACTTATTGTATCTGAATCGCAGGGCGGGGCAGATCAGCATGGTTTTAGGATCATCAAGGACGAAAAGGATTTTCATAACACGATAAAAGGGAGTTTAGGATTGGTAGAGCTTGGGAAAGAACCTTCCATCGACTATCCGAAATTTCCGAAGAATAAAAAAGTTATTGTATACAATTTAGGCAGCTTCAGATCAGGAAGTCACAGAATAACACAGATCAAAGGTGTATCTGTGAAAGACAATATCCTGTATGTAGAAGTTCCGGAGGGAGAACCTTCCGGTGGAATGGAAATTCAGGTGATCTCCAATCCCTGGTTTATTTTCGCTGTTCCTGCAGATTACCAGTTTACCTCCGTAGAATTAAAATATTCAAAATAGTAATGGATAAAATATATTTAGATAATGCCGCAACCACTCCGCTTGCAGAAGAAGTTATAGATGCAATGGTGGGCACGATGAAGATAAATTTCGGAAACCCGTCTTCAACGCACAGCTTTGGCCAGGAAGCAAAAATCCTTATTGAAAATGTAAGAAGACAGGTTGCAGACTATCTTCATGTAACTCCTGCCGAGATCATTTTCACTTCCTGTGGAACCGAATCGAACAATATGATCATCAAATCCTCTGTAGAACATCTTGGAGTACAAAGGATCATCAGCTCTCCCCTGGAACATAAATGTGTTTCTGAAAGTATCCTGGATATGAAAAGCAGAAAAGGGGTAGAAGTAAACTACATCCGTCCGAATGAAAAAGGAGATATTGATCTTAATAAACTGGAAGAACTGCTAAAAGCTTCAGATAAAAAAACATTGGTAAGCTTAATGCATGCCAATAATGAGATCGGAAACCTTATGGATCTTAAAAAGGTAGCTCAGCTATGCAAGGAACATAACGCTCTTTTCCATTCTGATACTGTACAGACCATGGCTCATATGAACCTTGATCTTTCTGATATTCCTGTAGATTTCGCTTCCTGCAGTGCCCATAAATTCCATGGTCCTAAAGGAGCAGGTTTTGCCTTTATAAGAAAAGCAACGGGACTGAAGGGAATCATTACGGGAGGACCTCAGGAAAGAAGCCTTAGAGCCGGAACAGAAAATGTTTGCGGGATTGTAGGTCTTGGAAAAGCATTGGAGCTTTCTTTAACCCATATGGATGAGTATACCCGCCATATGCAGGAAATTAAAGATTATGCTATCGAAAGGCTTTCTGCCGAAATAGAAGGAATAAAGTTCAACGGAAGAAGCGCTGAAAAAGAAAACAGTCTTTATACTGTATTAAGCGCTTTATTACCTTATAAAAACCCATTGATTGGTCTTCAGCTGGATATGAAAGGTATCGCTATCTCACAGGGCAGCGCATGCTCTTCAGGAGCTTCCAAGCCTTCCATGGTTATGATGATGGTGCTTTCTGAGGACGAAATGGATCATTGTACACCATTACGGATCTCCTTCAGCCATATGACAACCAAAGCGGATATCGATAGATTGGTAGATGCCTTAAAGGAAATTTCAAGCGATTACACTATAGAAAAAACTAATGTTGAGCATAGATAGTCTTATGATGTAAAAATCGTAATTTTGAAGACTCAATAGAGGGAAACAAGAAAATAATATTAATTAAAATAAAAGAGACAAAATGGCTTTAGAAATTACAGACAGCTCATTTCAGGATACGGTTTTGAAATCAGACAAACCGGTATTAGTAGACTTCTGGGCAGTATGGTGCGGACCTTGCAGAACGTTAGGACCGATCATTGAAGAAGTGGCATCAGATTTTGAAGGTAAAGCAGTAGTAGGGAAAGTGGATGTAGACAACAACCAGGAAATTTCAATGCAGTATGGTATCAGAAATATTCCTACAGTTCTTATTTTTAAGAACGGAGAAGTAGTAGACAAATTAGTAGGTGTCGCTCCAAAAGAGGTAATCGCTGAAAAACTAAGCGCACACTTATAAAAAAATAAGTTTGATAATGAATGCCTTCCATGATTGGGAGGTATTTTTTTTTGAAATAATTTGCAGGTAATAAAAAAAGATGTAATTTTGCAACCACGAAAAAGAAACGAAGTTCTTTATAAAATTTGATCCGGTAGTTCAGTTGGTTAGAATGCCGCCCTGTCACGGCGGAGGTCGCGGGTTCGAGTCCCGTCCGGATCGCAGAAGTTTTCTCAATTTCTTTTAAAAAATTGATCCGGTAGTTCAGCTGGTTAGAATGCCGCCCTGTCACGGCGGAGGTCGCGGGTTCGAGTCCCGTCCGGATCGCAGAAGTTTTCTCAATTTC
>NZ_JBSICB010000022.1:0-75567 GCF_058245615.1 Chryseobacterium sp. UF-290 | reverse complement strand
CCCACCAGCGCCGATGGTACTGCTAACGCGGGAGAGTAGGCCGCCGCCAGTTTTTATTTTATTTTTAAAAGTCTCATACAGCAATGTATGAGACTTTTTTTTGCTGGATACATATCTATAAGACAATATACAATTTGTAACAGGTAATCCTGAACGATATTGTCTGCTGTTATTATTGATTATCATTTTTGTTTCTGTTTTAATGCATAGTTGTCATCCAATATTTAATGCTTACTATTGTATTAAAGTTTCTACGGGATAAAATGATCATGAAAATCTATATAATGATCCTGGCTTTGTTTTAAGTTCAAAAATCTGGTATTTTGTATTAGGCTATAGTTAGTAGTTTTGTGATACGAGTAATGAGATATTTGCGGCTTATTTAAAGTAATATGGAAGTACTTGTAAATAGTGTTGATGACGCATAAGAGCTTTAATCTTTTAAAAGGAGAATAAAAGCGAAGATTTAAATTTTATCAAGCTGATAGATAGAAAAAGAGAACCGCTTCCATGGAAGCGGTTCTCTTTTTACATTTTGATATTGAGTATTACATATCATTGCTTGTGTCAGGACATTTGAAATCATCACTGCATGCTGCGCAGATGACAGTGCCATTGCAGTAATACATACAGAACTCTGGTTCAGGAAGGCGAATCCCAGCTCCGGAAATTCCTTTCAATTGGTCTTTTCTTAGTTTTTTTAGATTTTTCATATTGATTTAATTATAAATTTGATAGTAAAGTAAAATTAATTAAAAAAAATTTAATTAAACACAATAAATTTCATTAAATCTAATAAAATAGAAAAGATAAACTGAATATGAATGAAATGAATATTTCTGTTTTAGTTCGATAGAAAAATGAACAATAAATAGGTAAAAAAATAGTCAATAATTAATCTTAAGGTTACCATAATGATAACGTTTAAAAATAGATTAATTATTGACTATTATACTATTATTTCTTAATCAAGCCTAATTCAATTAGTCTTTCATGTAAGAATTCTCCTGCAGTTGTATCTTCATACAATTTTGGATTGTTTTCATCCACACAGTTTTCAAGTGCATTTAAAGACATTGAGCTGATTGGGTGCATGAAGAAAGGAATTGAGTATCTTGAAGTACTCCATAATTCCCTTGGTGGGTTTACCACTCTGTGAATGGTAGATTTTAATTTGTTGTTGGTGTGTCTTGAAAGCATATCTCCAACATTGATCATCAATTCGTCAGGCTCTGCAATAGCATCAATCCAGTCTCCGTTGTGGTTCTGAACCTGAAGACCTTTACCTTGAGCCCCCATCAGAAGGGTAATAAGGTTAATATCTCCGTGTGCTGCTGCTCTTACCGCATCATCCGGCTCTTCTGTGATTGGCGGATAGTGAATGGGTCTTAAGATAGAGTTTCCTTCTGCAATCTTATCGTCAAAATAAAACTCATCTAAACCAAGGTGAAGGGCTAAAGCTCTTAGCACATATTGCCCTGTTTTTTCAAGCATCTGGAATGCTTCTTTACCTACTTCGTTGAATTTTGGAAGCTCTTCAACGATTACATTGTCAGGATACTCAGCTTTGTATTTTGAATCATCAGACAGATACTGTCCAAAGTGCCAAAATTCCTTTAAGTCTCCTTTTTTGAAACCTTTTGCAGTTTCTTTACCGAATCCTACATACCCTCTCTGGCCGCCAATACCCGGAATCTCATACTTTCGTTTCGTTTCCACTGGCTGGTCAAAAAAGTTCTTTACCTCTCCATATAATTCATCTACTAGGTTGTCATCAAGAAAGTGGCCTTTTAAGGCTACAAAACCAATTTCTTCATAAGCTTTTCCGATTTCATTTACAAATTTCTGTTTGCGTTCCGGGTTGTCCGAAAGGAAATCACGCAGGTCTACACTAGGTATTTTATCCATTTTTAGAAATTTACGAATAGCAAAATTACATTTTTTTTAAATTAAATGATTTTAAAATCATTATTTATAAGTTAAATTTGCCGTATGAAAAAATATTCTTCTAAGAGAAGTATCCAAATACTTGCACATCTTCTTCAGCAGTACGGAATTGCAGACGTAGTCATTTCTCCTGGATCAAGAAATGCTCCTTTGGCAATTCATTTTTCAGAAATAGACAGTTTTAATTGTTACAGTATTGTAGACGAAAGAAGTGCTGCTTTCGTAGCAATGGGAATGGCTAAAAGTGAGAAAAAACCTGTAGCGATTACCTGCACGAGTGGTTCAGCAGTTGTCAATTATTATCCTGCCATTGCGGAAGCATTTTACCAGAATATTCCACTTCTGGTGCTGACAGCGGACAGGCCTACGGATTTTGTTGATATTTTTGATGGGCAGACGATCAGGCAGAAGGATGTTTTTCATCAGCATTCTTATGGTGATTTTCAGCTTTTGGAAGACAGCAAGGAGAATGCAGAAGATATTAATTTTGATACGATAAAAAAGGCAATCGAGCTTTGCTTTGAAAAGCAAGGTCCGGTGCATATCAATATCCCATTAGAAGAGCCGCTGTATGAGTTGGTTTCAGAGCTTCCTAAGTTTCCAACCGTTGAGAAGACTATCAAGAGTAAAGACTATGAAATTCCTGCCAATCTGATTGCAGAATGGCATACATCTCAAAGAATCATGCTGCTGGTAGGAACGAGAGATTATAGTCCGGAATTGGAGAACCAGTTGACACAGCTGGTAAAAAACCACTCTGTAGTGGTGCTGAGCGAAGCTAATTCTAATTTATACCATGAGAAGTTTTTCAGGCATATAGACCGCTATATCTTTAATTTTACGGAAGAAGATTATAAAAAATATGCTCCGGATCTCCTGATCACTGTGGGGCAAAATGTAGTTTCCAAAAAAGTAAAACAGTTTCTGAGAAGCGCAAGGCCAAAGCAACACTGGCATTTAGATGAGATCTGGCAGCCTGATACCTATTTCTCGCTGACAGAAAAAATTGAGGTGAAGCCTGAGGTATTCTTTTCAAAGCTATTGAAACATATCAATCTGGAGCCCAGACCTTATTACAATCTTTGGGATGTTTTAAGGGATAAAAAGGATGCCAGACACGAACAGTTTTTAAATACCGTTGAGTTTTCTGATTTTTACTTTTTCAATAAAGCTTCACAGACAGTTCCTGAAAATTATAATATTCATTTCAGTAATTCTTCAGGGATCAGATATGCACAGCTGTTCGATTTTGGTAAAAGAAGAATGTACTGTAACAGAGGTACCAGTGGAATTGATGGTTCAACATCAACTGCAATGGGCTTTGCTATCAAAAATGCCAATCCTACCCTGCTGATTACCGGAGATTTAAGTTTCTTTTATGATATTAATGGCCTTTGGAACCAATATATTCCTCCGTTTGTAAGGATTATGATCTTTAATAACGGAGAAGGAAATATTTTTAAGATCATTCCGGGGCCTGGAAATGCCAATCCGAACACGCTGGATGAATTTATCGCTACAAAGCACCGTAAGAATGCAGAGCATCTTGCCAAACACTTTGGGTTCTCTTATATCAAGGTAGAAGATGAGCTGACATTAGACAGAGTGCTGGAGAATTTCTTCAAGCCGGATTCACAGCCTAAAATTCTGGAAGTCAATACGTATGGAAAGAACAGCGCAGATGTTCAGAAAGCTTACTTCAATTTTATGAAAGAAAACTAAAGGTCAAGATATTCTTCATTCCCCGGGAGATTCACTATCCTGTCAATAGGATAAATAAACATATCGTCAAAATCATTTAAAGCATTAATGAGCTGGAAATGGGTGAATTGCTTTATGTTCTGTAGCGTAATTTCAGTTTCCTTGATCTTTTTATGCTTTAAGAGGTTTTGCCTCTGTACCCCATTAAGAAGGTAAGAGGTTGGAGTAAACCAATCTTTACCTTTTAAAAATAAAAGATTGGAAAAAGAGGTATCGGTAATGTGATTATTCTTAACAATGATGATTTCTTCGGCTTTGGACTTCATCTTCATCTTTTCCAGCTCTTTCCGGTCTTCAAACTTGAAAGAATAGTCAAAGCTGTTGTTTTCTACCAATTGAAAGCTGTGTATTTCAGGGATAGCATAAGGAATCATTTGTGTACGGACCTTTTTATCAAGATCATAAGAAATTCTTAGCTTGAAAAGTCCGTCTTCATCATGCTGCAGATTTTTGTAGATCTTGGCCAGATCAATAGAGCCCTCTTTTCCAAAATGGGCAAATGTTTGATTGACACGTTTCTGATGTAGATCCAATAGAAAGATCTCCTGATCTTCCACTTTAATGCTTTCAATGAATTGGGACATAAATTTTGTTTTTCATTTCCTGATACTCGTCTTCTAATTTACTCATGTGCGTTATACCGCCTCCGCTTTTGAAATAAAGTTGATCACCTTCTTTTTCAATAAAGCGTATCATTACACAGCTATCGACATTTTTACCGTCAAACCAGCCACAAACACCTGTATAGTATCCTCTTTCATATCCTTCTGCATCCAGTATGATCTCCAATGTTTTGGGCTTTGGAGCTCCCAAGATAGAACCTGCAGGAAGCAGTTTTTGCATAATGCTTCCCAGTTTTCCATCAAATTCAGGTTTCAATATTCCTGAAATTTCAGAACTCATGGCATACAAATCCTTTTGCTGGGTTTTGATGAAATCAATATGCTGAAACTTATCAACCTTCACATCATCAGCTACCATGCTCAGATCATTCCGAAGCAGATCCACTACAGTGTAATGTTCAGCTTTTTCCTTTTTATCGTTCTTCAGTATTTCTGCCGCATTTTCAAGAGAGGCATCGATAGTACCTTTCATAGGATAGGTCAGAATTTTACCATCAATGATCTTCACAAAAGTTTCAGGAGAAAAAAATACAAAAAAATCTTTATAAAAAACTTTGTATTTCGCATTTGAGTGATAAAAAATTTCTTTAAGGCTTAAATTCGTCTCTATTTTCGTTTTTCTGGTATAATTTACCAAATAGGAATTTCCCAGACGAATATTTTTCTGAACTTTTTCAAAACCGGTTTTAAAGCTTTCCAACGTTTCCGGATAGGATTTCCACTCTAATTTTTTATTTAATTCATGTTTGTTTTTTGTGTTTGAAAAATATTGAAAATCAATAATTAAGCCTGATTTTTCAATTTCATTTTCTCTATAGATTTCAACATTCTCAGAAAGAAAGTCGATAACAAAAAAATAGGGAACCTTCTGAAGAGAAAGTTCATCCATTTCCATAAATTTTTGATGATTCACTGAAAACATTCGGCAAAAATACTTATTGATGTTTACTTTTGCATAAAATTTTTATGATGCAGAGTAAATATCCTCAGAAACCGGGAATAGATTTTATATTGAAGCAGGCCTTTTTTTATTGGAATAAAACACTGGTTTTTCAGCTGATGTTTTCAATGATCTTTTTTGGAATATTCCTTACGTCACTGTTTTTCTTTGGTTCCAAATACGGAATATGGGAGCAGAACCAGCTATTGACTGAAGCTCTTCAGGAAGGAATAAAAACCTATATGGAAAAAATTGCGGAATTGAGTGCCACTGAAAATTATCAGATGTTTACCCTTGCGATCTGGGGAACCACAGCATTTCTGTATCCACTGAATCTTGGAATGTTTCAGATCTTCAGAAAACTTGATCTTCATGAAAAAATAGAATTAGGAGATCTGTTTGTAGGATATAACGGGCTTAATTTTTTTAAATATCTGGGATATTACCTTTTCTGGTTCTTTATTTACAGATTCACAGTGCCTACTCTATTGCTGGCAGTCATCTGGGTCGCTATGACAATATTTGTCGCACCACTCATGTTTTTTACCAATAAAAGAATTTTAGAAGCTATTTCTCTGAATTTTAAAGCATTAAGGATGTATTTCGTTGAAATCATGGTATGTGTCATGGTAGCTGTTCTGTTTAAATATCTGGGCTTCACTTTGTTTTTAATAGGAGGTCTTTTCACATTTCCGTTCTGGAATGCCATGATCTATTCATTGTATAAAACAGTTTTTTCAGAAAAGGGCTAAATTTAAGTAAGGTTTAATGTGTTTTTTTATCAAAAAAAGTTAATTTTGGTAAAATCATTAAATATTTAAACTATGTCTGAATTTAACGAATTTGATCAGCAGGGCTCTGTCCCGAACAGGGAAGCCGGATCAATTATTTCTCATGCCTTCGAAATGTATAAAGGGGTCTTTGGTTATGCAGTAGTAGCAATGATCATCTATATGCTGGGAGGATATGCTATACAATTGCTTACCGGGTTTAATTCTAAGTCAATGATGGAAGATTTATCCGGTGGATATAATTACTGGGATACTCCGGGGCTTCCGCTGTATATGACATTCTCCAGTCTTTTCGGATTGTTGCTGTCTCCTTTGTATGTAGGATTGATTTATATGGTCAATAAATTCAATACCAAGAATCCGATTGAATTTTCTGATCTTTTTATAGGATACCGCCAGAACTTTGTTAATATTTTGCTGTACAGCTTCCTTTCGGGGATCATTTCCGCTTTGGCTGCAGCGCTGTGCTTTTTCCCACTGATTTTTGTTTATCCTTTACTTTTGATAGGATATCCTATTCTTCTGTTTGAAAATGCTTCAGCGACTGATGCTTTGGGGAAATCTTTCAATATTGCAAAAGAAAACTATGGTACATTCTTATTAACAGGCATTTTAGGCATGCTTATATCTGTAGCAGGGATAGTTCTTTGTGGTATAGGCGTTATTTTGACCGCACCGTTTATTATGGTTGTAATGTATTCTACTTACTGTGCTTTCTTAGGAAAACCAAGACAAATAATGTACAGTAAATAATAAAAATAAAAGAACATGAACAAAGAAAAACAGATAAGCAGTGTTGCGATCAAGCAAATTTCTTTGCTGGCCATTATTTTGGTGCTGACAGGGTTGATCTGTTTTAATCTTGCACTATTCATTCCGTCGGTTTTAGGAGCCATTACCATTTATGTGGTGTGCAGAAAGTATAACTTCTATCTGCAGGAAGAAAAGAAATGGAAACCATCACTTGCTGCATTTGCACTGATGTTTGCGAGTCTTATCGTCCTGATTTTGCCGATCTATTTTATTGCCGATCTTATCATTGATAAGCTTGGAAATGCTCAGGCCTATATGGCAAAGTTCAACGTTTTCTTAGATAAAATACACTCTTACATCTATTCCAAAACAGGATTCGATATTCTGAGTAAGGAGAATATGACTAAGCTGAAAGACACTGTGGGTAAGTTTTCAACCTCGGCACTCAGTGGAACATTTAATACCCTTACTGTGATAATGTCCATGTATTTTATTCTTTATTTTATGCTGGAAAGACCAAGGTTGTTTGAAAAGATCCTGACTTCTTCCGCTCCGTTAAAAAGATCCAATGTCTCTTTGATCGGAGATAAAATGAGAAAGCTGATCATGGCCAATGCCATAGGAATTCCGGTTGTGGCGATAGGTCAGGGAATTGTAGCTCTTATCGGATATCTCATATTCGGTGCTCCGGGAGCCATTCTGCTTTTTGCTCTGACAGCTGCTGCTTCGGTTATTCCAGTAGTGGGAACCGCTATAATATACGTTCCGGTATGTATCTTTATGATTGCTGAAGGAAATACGGCCCAGGGAATCGGCTTAGCCATTTATTGCGTAGTGGTGGTAGGACTTACAGATAACCTGCTTCGTTTTACCCTTCTGAAAAAGCTGGAGAATATACATCCGTTGAATACTGTGTTTGGGATTATCATGGGAATGAACCTTTTTGGGTTTATGGGGCTTATTTTCGGGCCGATCCTGATCTCTCTTACCCTTCTTCTGATTCAGGTGTATAGGAATGAATTCTCGGATGAAGATATACCGCCTGACCTGGAATTACCCAATCAGAGTGGAAAAGGAGGAAAATTAATTTAATTATAGAAAAATTGTGGAAGGAATCAATCCGGAAATATTAAAAGAGATCTGTATCGTTACAATGCCTTTCGGAAAGTACGAAGGCACAATTCTGGCTGATCTGCCGGTAAGCTATCTGGAATGGTTTCTCCGGAATGGTGGAATGCCCAAAGGAAAGTTGGGAATGCAGCTTTCCACTGTCTATGAGATCAAATTGAATGGTCTGATGGATTTGCTGACTCCAATCAGAGCAGCTGTGAGAAATGGAAGGTAACAAAATATACTATTCTTATAAAGTTCCGGCGGCATCGAAGATGCCGCCGGAACTTTTTCTATTCTCATAAAATGAATTAAGCCTTCAAAGCGGCTATTTCATCTCTCAGCTTGGCAGCTTTTATAAAGTCGAGATTTTTGGCAGCTGCTTCCATTTCTTTCTGCTTCTGTCCGATCATTTTTTCTATATCTTCACTGGCATAGCTGGCTTTTGTTTCTGCAACTTTTTGAAGGATTTCCTTTTGGGTGTATTTTTCATCCGGGAAGTCTTTGCTCCTTCCTACAAGACTTTCGGAAATCTTTTTATTTAAAGCCTGTGGTTTCAGTCCGTGCTCTTCGTTATACTGCATCTGTTTCTCCCGACGGTATTCTGTTTCATCCAACGTGGCCTGCATTGATTTGGTTATCTTATCAGCGTACATGATGGCCTTACCGTTCACATTTCTCGCGGCACGGCCAACAGTCTGTATCATTGATCTTCTGCTTCTTAGCATTCCTTCTTTATCCGCATCCAGAATAGCTACCAGGGAAACTTCTGGTAAATCAAGTCCTTCTCTTAATAAATTTACCCCGATCAGAACATCAAAAAGTCCCAAACGAAGATCCTGCATGATCTGAATTCGCTCCAGAGTTTCAACATCAGAGTGAATATATCTTGTTCTGATTCCGAATTTTGTAAAGTATTTGGTAAGTTCCTCAGCCATTTTCTTGGTTAGGGTGGTTACCAGAACTCTTTCATCGACATCCGCTCTTTTCTGGATTTCTTCCATGAGATCATCAATCTGATTTAATGTAGGCCTTACCTCTATAATTGGATCGAGAAGTCCTGTAGGACGGATGATCTGCTCAATATAAGCTCCGCCTGTCTTTTCCAGCTCATAATCTGCAGGAGTTGCTGAGACATAAATCACCTGATTCTGTATGGCCTCAAATTCTTCAAACTTTAAAGGTCTGTTATCCATCGCGGCAGGAAGCCTGAACCCATATTCCACTAAGGATTCCTTTCTGCTTCGGTCACCACCGTACATGGCATGGACTTGTGGAACAGTTACATGGCTTTCATCGATGACCATTAAAAAATCTTTAGGGAAATAATCGATCAGGCAGAAAGGCCTGGTTCCCGGCAGTCTTCCGTCCAGATATCTTGAATAATTCTCAATTCCTGAACAATATCCCAGTTCTTTGATCATTTCAAGGTCCAGCTCAGTTCTCTCCTGAAGTCTTTTGGCTTCCAGGGGCTTTCCAATGGAACTGAAGAAATCTACCTGTTTCACCATGTCATCCTGAATTTCCTTTATTGCGCCATTTAAGGTTTCTTTCGACGTTACAAAAAGATTGGCTGGATAGATCTGGATCTGCTCAAAATTGGAATCTACATTTCCTGTTACGGGATCAAAGCTTTGGATCTTCTCAATCTCATCTCCAAAGAACTGAATTCTGATCGCATTATCAGCATAGGCGGGGAAGACGTCGATGACATCTCCCTTGACACGGAATGTCCCCCTTTGGAATTCGTTTAATGTTCTGGCATATAAAGCGTTAACCAATGAGTGGAGCAGCGCGGTTCTTGTCACTTTTTCACCAATTGCGATGGAAATTAATGACTTGTGAAACTCTGTGGGATTTCCGATACCGTAAATACAGGAAACAGAAGCCACAATGAGAACATCTCTTCTTCCTGAAAGAAGACTTGCCGTTGCGGAAAGACGTAGTTTTTCTACTTCTTCATTGATGCTCAGGTCTTTTTCAATATAGGTTCCGGTCGTTGCGATATAAGCTTCCGGCTGGTAATAATCATAGTAGCTGACAAAGTATTCTACAGCATTCTCCGGAAAAAATTCTTTAAACTCCATAAAAAGCTGTGCAGCAAGAGTTTTATTATGGGCCAGAACCAAGGTTGGACGTTGAACATTTTGTACAACATTGGCCACAGTAAAGGTTTTTCCCGAACCTGTTACCCCGAGAAGGGTCTGGTATTTCTCACCGATCTCTATTCCTGCAGTAAGTTTGTCAATTGCCTGAGGCTGATCTCCGGTGGGTTTATATTCTGATTGAAGCTTAAAATCCATAGAAAAGAATGTATACAACAAAAATACGAAAGAAATTATTGGCAGGATAATGTTTTGAAGATGAATATTTTGATGTTAAAATTTTAACCGGTATGCAGAATTTGTATGTTGTTATTTTTTGTGCTACTAAAAGTCATGTACTGAATTGTTTCATCGGCTGGCTTTGGAACTGGTATGGGATTTAAAATCCCTTTTATCTTCCTGTCAGAACTTTTTATGGCATTATTTTTCCATTCATTTTTGTATCACCTAATCATAACGTTATGAAAATCAATCAATTTTATGTTCCTGTTCTAAGTGTTTTTCTTACTTTATCCTCATGTAAAAAAAATCCTGTAAATGCACAGCAAACCGGAAATGACGGCAGTGTAGAGACCGAAAAGCCAAATTCTGAATACAAGCCTGCATTCAAAGGACAGACAAGAACTAAGGCAGTAAAAACAACGGCAGCATATCAGGTAGACATCCTGAATAAAGATCTGGGAAGGCCTTGGGGAATTATCAATTTACCGGATGGAAGATTTCTTATTACAGATAAAAAAGGCTATATGAATGTTGTTTCAAAGGATGGCAAGCAGATCTCCAAAGTGGAAGGATTTCCGAAAGTTGACTCAAAAGGGCAGGGCGGGATGCTGGATGTAGCTCTTGATCCTGATTTTACAGGCAATAATATCATTTATTTCAGTTTTTCTGAGCCTTTTGGAAAAGGAAATCTTACTTCAGTAGCTAAAGGAAAATTGTCTGCTGATCTTAAAAATATCTCTGATGTAAAGGTGATTTTCCGTGCAGAACCTTCTTATGATGGAGATAAGCATTACGGAAGCCGGTTGGTTTTTGATAAAGAAGGAAATTTGTTTGTAAGTACCGGGGAAAGATCAGATAAGGTGACCAGGGTCTATGCCCAGAAAACAGATAATTATTTAGGTAAAATAATCAAAATTACAAAAGATGGAATGCCTGCTCCCGGAAATCCATTCATAGGAAAGCAGGGCTATAAACCTGAAATTTATGCATATGGTATCCGCAACCCTCAGGGCCTGGCCATAGACCCACAAGGAAATCTCTGGGATGTTGAGATGGGACCAAGAGGAGGTGATGAGATCAATCTTATTCAGCCCGGGAAAAACTATGGTTGGGGTGATGTCACTTATGGTATTGAATATTCGGGAGATAAAGTAGGGAAAGGAATTACACAGAAAGAAGGTACCGAACAGCCTGTCTATTATTGGGATCCGGTAATCTCTCCCAGTGGGATCACTTTTTATACCGGAAATATAGAGGAATGGAAAGGGAATCTCTTTATCGGATGCCTGAGCGGTGAGCATATAGCCAGGATTGTGATGAAAGATAATAAAGTGGTAGGAGAAGAACGTCTTCTCGAAGATCAGAAAGAGCGTTTCCGGGATGTGCTGAACGGAATGGACGGAAACCTGTATGCCGTAACCGACAGCGGTAAACTTTACAGAATTTCAAAGAAATGATAAAAAAGCTCCTGAAAATTTTCAGGAGCTTTTTGTAAGGGGGTGGTAGCTGAAAAAATGAGGTTCTGAAAGTTTTAAATTATTAGTATTAAATCATCACATATAAATCAACCAATAATACTTCATGCCCAAATTTCAGTCTTCACACTATCTAAAATTTGAAATTCATTCTGGCAAATACCTGTCTTCCGGCAAATCCCATCTGTACCGGATCAAAAATTCCTCCTGATTCTGTATTTCCGGTGGTTACCTGAGTCGTCTGTAGCGTAGGATATCTGTTGAAAAGATTTTTACTGCCTAATGTCAGGTTGATATTCTTTGAAAACTCATATCCAAAAGAAAGATCGGTGGTCACTTTGGGATTGTAGACCTGTTCTGCATCATCATATCCGATCAGGGTTACTTTGTCAAATCTTACAAGCTGGAGATTGGCATTGAACTTATTGATCTTATAATTAAGATTTAGGTTGATTTTTGTTTTTGGAGCGGAAGCCAGAATGAACCCTCTTTCTCTGGGGCTCAGATAAATATCTTCTTTTCCTTTCAGTCTTTCCGAAGTGTTGACATTGGTGATCTCCATATCGTTATAATTTCCGGCTAAAGTGGCAGTTAGTTTACCTGATCCTATGCTTTCATTGTAACTTAATATGATGTCAACCCCTTTTGTACGGGTATCTATAGCATTCGAAAAAAATTGTACCTGGTCGATATAGGGATAATCTGTCTGAACATCTGCTGGCAGATCGTCTCTTGAAAAGTTTCCGGTAAGAACGATCCTGTTTTTTACGCTGATATAATATCCGTCTACTGTTGCGGTAAACTTACCTGTGTTAAAGGTAAACCCAGCACTTCCGTTCACTGATGTTTCCTGCTTCAGCTGAGAGATGCCGACCCTGTTTGCCAGGTCACTGTCATTTGAGGCTAGCTGGATCGTCACCAGCTTCCCTCCCTGAAAATTAGTAAACTGCTGACCATAATATTTCTGAGCCAGGGAAGGAGCTCTGAAACCGGTGGAAACTGATCCCCGGAAGGCAAATTGTGGTGTAATGGCATATCGTGTCGCGAATTTACCATTCAGGGTACTACCAAAATCATTATAGTTCTCAAACCTTCCGGCTACGCTAACCATCCAGTTTTTTGTAACATCCAGCTCAGTATCGATATAGGCTGCAAAATTATTTCTGCTTTTCCCAATGTCGGTGGAATATCCCGGGAATCCCTGTGAGCCTCCAGGCCTTACGTCTCCGCTTAGAGGGTTGATTACTAGCAGATTTTCAGGTGTATCACGTGTTACAATATTTCCATTAATATCATACATGGCATAAGACGCTTCCTCTCCTTTGATGATATTGAATTTTTCATAGCGGAATTCTGATCCGAAAGCAATATTCAGCCCTTCCAGCACTTTGAACTGTTTTGTTGCATTAAACCCCGTTGTATTCTGCAGTAATGAATGTCCTCCGGCATCGAAGCTTGTTGGAGACTTCTGTCCTAAAGTTGCATTGATTGTATTGGTGATATCATAAGTAAATCTGTTATTTCCAAAAGCATTATAAAAATCAATTTCCCAATCAGCAACTTTAAATTTTAAACCATTATCAAAGGTGAAATCACTAATACTGGTATCTTGTATCGGGTTGAATCCTGTCGGGTAGACTTCCGGAATATTTCCATCCGCATCGGCGGTTCTTGTCCAGGCATAAGCTTTTGTATTTCTGTGAGAAAACCCCTGACGGGAGTAGAACTTCAGTCCGTCAGATAAGGGAAGTTCAATATTTCCGAAAAAATAAACATTCTGGGCTTTTGCATCTCCGAAGCGTTGTCTGGGAGCAGGTGAAGGATCGTTATAAATGTCTGGATTGGCATTTCTGATCGCATAATCCTTATTCACAAATTCAGCAGTAAAGTTTCCGAATCCTCCATTGTTTCCTATCTTGGTCCCCAGGTTTCCACTAAAATCAAAAGTGTTTCCATCTATTTTACGGTCAGATACAATATCATTGCTGCCCGGGCTTTTAAAAAGGTTCATTCCATAGAATGCATTTCCTTCAAAACCCTGGTTGCGGTCATTAAGAATAATATTGATCACCCCGGCTATTGCGTCTGATCCATATTGGGCTGAAGCCCCGTCACGGAGCACTTCCACTCTTTTTATAGCCCCAATAGGAATGGTATTCATATCATAACCGGTATTTCCTCTTCCTTTAGTTCCGAAAAGGTTGATCAGTGAAGATTGGTGGTATCTTTTTCCATTGAGCAAAAGCAAAGTCTGATCCGGGCCTAAACCTCTTAAAGTTGCCGGATCTACTGCATCAGCTCCGTCTGATCCTGACTGTTTGTTGGAATTGAAGGATGGCGCAGAAAACTGTAGCAGCTGATTGACTTCTACCTGACCCGTAGATTGGCTTACCTGCTTTATATCGATGATGTCGATAGGTACGGGAGTGTTGGTAACAGTTCTCTTTTTATTACGGCTTCCGGTAATAGCTACCTCGTCTATTTTCGACTCTTTTATAAGGGTGTCTTTTACCTGTTGGGCATAGGATAGGGTAGAAGCGCCAAGAAAAATGATGCTGATGTATTTT
Organism: Chryseobacterium sp. UF-290; assembly: GCF_058245615.1. Taxonomy (NCBI): domain Bacteria; kingdom Pseudomonadati; phylum Bacteroidota; class Flavobacteriia; order Flavobacteriales; family Weeksellaceae; genus Chryseobacterium; species Chryseobacterium sp. UF-290. Next base: position 61,273 of record NZ_JBSICB010000022.1, on the reverse strand, counting down.
ATCTTCATATTAATAATTTTGGGTGATGATTTGATCAAAATTATTAATATTTATTTTTAAATCAATATTAAAATTGAATATTTGTTAATGATGTGTTAATTGTATAATGTTTTCTGTAAATGTTGTAAAAAATAACAATTAATTTATTTAATTTGATGAAAAATTTTAACATTAAAAGCTTGAAATGATTCTGCTGATTCCTTCTTCTAGAATTTCCTGTGAAGTGGAAAAACAGATTCTGATATGTCCTTCTGCGCCTTTTCCAAACCATCTTTCTGAGCCCGGAACAACGGCAACTTTCCCCTGTTGCAGAACATGTCGGGTAAATTCATCACTGGACATTCCGTTCTTAATTTTCGGAAACAGGACAAAAGTGGCTTCCGGAAGATTGGGCTGTAGAACTTCAGAATGACTCAACAGCTTATAGGCAAGATCCCGGTTGCCTTGTAAATGATGTAAAAATTCTTTATGCCATGGTATTGCTTTTTCCAATGCTACACTTCCTGCAATCTGTGATAAAGTAGAAACACCCTCTATCGTAGAATTGAAGTTTGATTTTTCTGTAAAATCCTCAATAACTTCCTGGTCATTGCAGAGGACCGCTCCAATTCTCAGTCCTGCGATCCCAAATGATTTGGAAAATCCATATACGGTAAAGCTTTTTCTCCCGGCCTCTTCAGAAACAGAAGAATAAGTGTGGAAATCTTTGTTATCATAAACAATATCGCTCCAGATCTCATCACTCATTACCCACAGATCATGAGCGGAAGCAATCTCTGAGATTTTTTTTAAGGTTTCCTCAGAATAAACCTTCCCTAGCGGGTTATGAGGATTACATATGCTGATAAGTTTGGTTCTGGAATTGATTAATGAAATCATTTTTTCAAGATCAATGTTTCCGGTGGTAGTATCAACGGGGCATAATACCACTTTTCCGCCAGCGGTTTCTACCGATTTTTTAAATAAAAAGTCTACAGGATCCAGAATAATTGCTTCATCACCCGGGTTCAATACATAAGATGCGATCAAAAACATGCCCTGGGCAGCACTGTTGACTGCAAGTATGCTTTCCGGAGAAAAATTGCCATGCTTTTCTTTATTAAAATGCTCTGCCACACTTTTCTTAAATTCGGGAAGCCCTGAAAACGGGCCATAGCTCAGGTACCCGTCTTTAATATACTCAATGATCCCCTGTTCTATTTCCGGAGCGGTCCTGAAATCAGGATCTGCTGCGGTCAAAGGAATAATCCCGTCTTCCAGGGTAGCCCATCTTCCGTTATAGGCTTTTCTTTTTAATGCTTCAAAGTTGATATCGTTATTGGTAAACATTTTTTATTTATAAGATATAGGTAGAATATTTTCTTTGTGTTGATCAAGCGGGAGCAGGAACTGATTCAGTAATGCTCTTCCATTATTGATATGGACTTCTATTTCCGGTTTTCTCTCTGCTTCATACCTGCTGAAAGCTTTTCCTGTATTGTTTTCTTCAACTAAATATTTAGTCAGAAAAAATGCGTCCTTCAGCGCAGAAGTGACTCCCTGGCTTGTAAACGGGATCAGGGGATGAGCGGCATCTCCAATGAAAACAATATTGTCCTTGTAAAAAGGATTCAGTTTTTCCAATTCATAGACACACCATAAATGCATGCTTTCATAATCTGATTGCTTTATAATGGATGGGACCAAAGGATGCCATTTGTCAAAAATTTCAAGCATGTATTTTCTCAAACGCTCCCTGGAGTATTCATTGATCCGGTATTTTTCATTGTCAAACTGTGAATACCATAAAACGGTATCATCAGAAAGCTTAAGAATCCCAAAAGTAAGTCCGCCATCTTCATGATGGAACTTCATAAAATCATTTTCAATAGTGTCTGCGATCTCTTGATTTTTAATGATATTGACCACTTCATTTTCTCTTACCTTCCTCATTTTCTCCTTTTCAAAAAGAGCTTTTCTGATACGGCTTTTGGACCCATCTGAAATAACAGCAATATCAGCATCAATATAGGATCCGTCTGATTGCTTCAGCTTTCCCTTTTTCTGATTACAGGGAATGACTGTTTCTTCATATGTTATTTTCTCAGGAGATATATTTTGGGCTAAGAGATTGATGAGCGAATGCCTTGAGATAGCAAAAATATTGTTGAGATCCTTTTCTGCAAGCACTTTTCCTGTGTGGGAATACTGTATGTACTTTTTCAGGAAACTTCCATGTTGAAAGAGCTGTGAGCGGTCAATGATCTGAGTAAGATATTCAATTCCTTCCTGAGGAATAAGGAAACCATGGCCTGCAAGATCTTCTTTCTTTCTTCTTTCGTAGATATGGTAATCAATCTTGTGCTTTTCTAAGTAATTCGCCATGCTTAAGCCGGAAATACCGGCACCCACGACAGCAATTTTTTTCATTTTCGGAATAACAGATTTTTCAGGTTGGTGTTTACATGTTTTTTAAACTTTTTTCATTTAAGTCTGTACAAAATTAGATTAAAAACATTCATTGTATGTATTATATTGCGGAAAAATAAATTTTTGATGAATATGTGTTCGGAAAAGCAAATTTATTAAGAAAATATGAATAATTTTTAATTATTGAAAGAAAATAATTTTTAAAGATTATTAAGGTGGGTTTTACATTATATTTATCTGGAAGATAATTGTACACGATCACTGATTGATAAACAATTTTCATTCGTTCTAAAAAAAATGTACTTTTGAAAAAATTATTCTATTCTGATAGAATAGGATCGTTCTGCTAAACTTTAAACCAGAAAATATGTATTGGCCAAAGCTTCCTACAACAACAATTAGGGAAAAAGTTTTTGATGCATTAAACAAAAACTTAAACTACAACACTGAACCTATTCTTGGTCTTCCAGGAACATATCTGGATCAGGAACAATTTTATAATTTTCCATTCTTGAAAGAAGCTGCGTTTCTTTCAGTTTTGGTGAATAATCCTAATCATATTGGCTGTCATACTTATAATGATGGTGAAAAATACTTTTCTGGTACACAGCGGCTTGAAGTAGATCTTCTTAGGATTTGTGCTGTGGAGATCCTGTGTGCAGAAGAATCAAGCTATGATGGCTATGTGGCTCCCGGAGGTACAGAGGCAAATATTCAGGCGCAATGGATGTACCGGAATTATTTTATGCAAGAGGAAAATGCTAAGATTGAAGAGATAGGTGTAATATTTTCAGAAGATGCCCATTACTCAGTTTATAAAGGATCTAATTTATTAGGAGTTCATCCGATTGTTGTAAAAGTAGACCATCGTACCAGACAAATTTTGTCAGATGATCTTAAAAGTCAGCTGGAAGAAGCATACAACAAGGGTATTCGATATCTGATAGTACATCTTTCAATGGGAACTACAATATTTGGAAGTGTAGATTCTCCGGAGACCTTCCTTACGCTGGTCAAACAGTATTTTAAACATTACTTTGTACATGTTGATGCGGCATTTGGAGGATTTATTTATCCTTTTTCTGCACAAAAGAACGATTTGGACTTTTCGAATCCTGAGATTAGCTCTATTACTATTGATGGACATAAAATGCTGCAATCACCTTATGGAACAGGTGTTTTTTTATGCAGAAAGTCATTGATAGAATATGTACAGACAAAAGAAGCAGCATATGTATATGGGTCTGATTTTACGCTTTGTGGCAGCCGGTCCGGAGCGAATGCCATCTCTATGTGGATGATACTGATGACCCATGGATCTGATGGTTGGACTCATGTAATACAGCAATTGATAAATCGGACAAATTATTTATGTGATGCTTTGGATGAGATGGGGATTAAATATTATAGAAATCCTAACATGAATATTGTTACGATTGATTCTAATGAAATATCTGAAGACCTTGCTGAAAAGTACTACCTTGTAGCAGATAATTATTTACATCCACAATGGAGGAAAGTAGTTGTAATGAGCCATGTCAAAAAAGAATTGATAGATAGCTTTTTGGCTGATTTAAAAAAAGAAAGACAAATAGCAGGCTCTATTAAATAAACAATCAGCTAGTCTGCTGATTTAAATATATTAGGGTCATCTACAGAATTAAAACCAGCTACACCGCCGCTTACCGCAAACTTCATGGCAGAAGCGGCGGTCATTCCCACTACAGGCTTGATGTTTTTTTCTTCAGTAACAATTACCCATCCCGAAATCGCATAGGAATGGGGAAGGTATACCGCAACATAATTATGTTTGTCAACGTCTGACATTTCTTTTTGCGTCAGAAAACCGATTCTCCAGATCTCCGGATTCTCATTGGTCTTTACCCATACCGGATCGTTGAATTTTTTCTTATCACCTACAAATGAAGACATTACATCTTTTGTAGGAGTGTAGATGTGCTTTACTCCGGGAGTCTTTTCCAGTAAGCTGTCCATGGTGTCGAAAAAGAATTTTCCCACCACAAACTTGTTTCCCAGGTAGCCTAAAATAGCAGTAAACAATATAATTGAGACGAAAACAAGCCCTGGAATCTGTTTTGCCAGGGAAGGGATAAGATTATCGATTGCACTGACAATATACCAGATCACAAAAATGGTAAGTCCGATAGGTCCGATAATAACCAGTCCCTGAAAAAAGTTTTTCAGAAATACATTGGCAATACTTTCAAAGGTTGGTTTCTTCAATGTCTGTTTTTTACTGTTTATAGTTTAGCCGTGAATGGTTTCTTTGTTTCCATAGGATTTAATAATGCTAGCTTCATATTCCAGCCATTCTTCCCAACGCTGGTTTACCTTTTCAGGATTTCCAAGCTGCCTTGCAAATCCGATGAATGTGGTGTAGTGGTTGGCTTCAGAAATCATGAGTTCTCTGTAGAAGACCTTAAGCTCTTCATCCTTGATGTTTTCAGTAAGAACTTTAAACCTTTCACAGCTTCTGGCCTCGATCATTGCGGCAAAAAGCATTTTGTCTGCGATGAGGTCCTCTCTGCTTCCCTGAATGATAAATTTTGCCAGCTCATTCACATAATCATCTTTTCGGGCTCTTCCAAAAGTATAGCCTCTTTTTTTGATGATCTCATGGACCTGATTAAAATGGTCAAGCTCTTCCTGTGCAATGGCAAGAAGTTCTGTAACGATCTCCGGATATTCAGGAAGCATTGTGATCAGGCCAATAGCGTTGGTCGCTGCTTTTTGTTCGCACCATGCATGATCCGTTAAAATTTCTTCAATGTTTCCTTCTGCAATATTTGCCCACCTTGGGTCGGTAGGGAGTTTCAACTTAAACATGTTGTAAAATTTTTTGTAAATTTAAAACAAATTGAAGTAAGAAATGTGACTTTATTTCAATTTGATCCCCAAAGTATTAAGAAGCGGTCTTTCTTCTTAGGAATTCCAAAATATTCCATCCTGAAGCATCTACCTTTTTCAGGCCTGCTGAGATAATAAATGCCAGAAGGATATTAATACCATAAATGATGATCATCAGAAGCCACCAGGGCATATTTTCTTTTAACGGAACTACCAGAAAATAAACCAGCGATGAGCTTATTCCCTGGGCAAAGTAGAAGAAAATGGCATTTTTACCAATGTGAGTAATGAAATTTTCTTTTGTGATCTTTAATCTGTTATATAGAACAAACAGAGTTACCAGAGAGAATTGTGCCCAAATGATATAAGGGATCTTTGGAGGAAATTTATTTTTATTGATTTTGTAAAAGATCTCATTCCCGTAATACCAGAACATCCATATCAGAAGTCCTGCCACCAGGGCATATAAAACAGGGACTATCTTATCGGGAATCCTTTTTCCACGCATTCTGTTGCCTGCTAAAAATACCGCGAGATAAAATGTGACATAGCCTGCCTGTCCCGTCGGGTAATATTCAGGGAAGATATTGAATAATAACGTTAAGGTGATACAAAGTCCAATGAACCAGTTGATGTGCTTGGGAAAAAACCTTAAAATCAATACCCCGAATACGGTGAGAATAAAATACACTTTAAGATACCAGAAGCTTCCCATAACCACAGGGAAAGTATCCGCATTAGTGTATTGGTGGACATACCAGTTCCCAAGATTCTGCCACTGTGGAGAAGCGGAAATGTTTGTGGCTGAGTATTTGGATCCGAATGTTGAGTAAAAATTCTGAAGCCACTCTATGGAGAAGAAAGTAAGTCCAAAGACTTTAAAGAAGTAATCTAAAAAGAAAAGGAAGGTTACAAAGATCATATAGGTAATCTGCAGTTTCAGCAATCTGTAAAAAGTTTTTTCAATATTGGCTCCTGAAGTAATCCCACTGAGCGCATAGAAAAGAGCTACATCAAAAACAAGAGAGAATACCCTTACTTCTGCGGGAATATAGAATTGTCCGGACCAGAACGCTGTATGGATGAATATGATGGAGAGTGTTGCCAGCCCTTTAGCAAAGTCAATGTAGAGATCTCTGTTCATTATAAATAGGATATGGGTCAAAAGTAAATAAACTTCCGTTATTTTTCAAGACAAATAAAAAGAGGCAGAACAAATAGCCTGCCTCCTTTCTTAAAATATGCTAAAAATGAATGTTTGCGTTATTTAAGATTTTTAAATTCTTCCGCAGAAATTTCCCCGGACTGAATTTTTCTCAATTCATCAATATATTGACTCATGTAAGCGTCAATCTCCGGATTTACTGTGTTTTTAGCCATCTTATAGGTGCCGTTCAGGACTCCCTGATAGTAATAGAAGAAATTGTAATCAAAATTGGAAGCGGAAAGGTCATACTGTCCTAAAAGGAATCCCAGACGAACAGCGGATCTTCTTTGTGCAGGTGTTCCGTGGTGATTGACGTTGTTGGTCTGATAGTCACCTATGCTTTGAGCAAATTCATAAGCTGCTGCAATCTCTGAGAAGTTGGTTTTATTGTAACCATTTGGTCTTCTTAAATAGTATCCTGCAAAACCATCTGCTTCCAGCTCGTTGGGTCTGTAGGTGGATTCTGATACGGAAGGGAGATTAAAGATATACTGCAGCTGATGTCCGTACTCATGGGCAAGAATCATTGCGTTTACGATATCTCCGCCTTTTGATTTTGCATCATAGTAAATGGCATACCCATAATAAATTCTTCCATTACTATAAGAGATAGCATTGTAGGTAGAGTTAAAATTTGTAGGGTCATTGACAAAACGTAAAGTAGGATTGCTTCTTCCCCACATGCTTGCAATTTTAGTCATTTGTGAATTCATAAAATTGGTGTCTGCAGAGTTTTGAAGTCCAGTCATTAAAACTGAATTAGTGCTCCAGTAGCTGTCCACATAAGAGCAGCTTTTTTCAAGATCTCCGGGCTGATCGATTTTTGCGTTGAGTGTCTCTTGTTGAGGTTGAGCACTGTTATCCATCTGATCATCACTACATGCTGTCAATGAAGTTACAGCAATGGCGCCTGCTAATAAGCAGAGATTAAAGTTTTTTTTCATATTAAAATTTAATTTGGTAAAACGAATATATGAAATTATCTCTTAATTGTGAATACATTATTGCAAAAAATTATTCAAAATATAGTGAATAGGATAATTATTGCAAAAAACATTGCTTTGATTGTAAGCTATTTAGATTTTTATTTGTATATTTGCACCTCGAAATAACTAAAAATTTATAAACAATGTTTGCAATTGTAGAAATAGCAGGGCTTCAATATAAAGTTGAGCAAGACCAGAAGTTGTTTGTAAACCGTTTAAAAGGAGACAAAGGAGGAAAAGTTTCTTTCGATAAAGTACTTCTTACTGTAAACGGTGCAATCACTGTAGGCGCCCCAGCTGTAAACGGAATCACTGTGGAAGCAGAGATCCTTGACCACGTAAAAGCTGATAAAGTAATCGTTTTCAAAAAGAAAAGAAGAAAAGGTTACAAAGTGAAAAACGGTCACAGACAATCTTTAACTCAAATCGTAATCACTGGTATTACAGGTTTTGAAGGAGGAGCAAAAAAAGCTGCTAAAAAAGAAACTGTGAAAGGTGAAGTTCTTTCTGACCATGCAACTGTTAACTTTGGTGAAGATCACGAGCTGAACTATCACTTAAAGAAAAACGGATTGTCTCAGTCTAAAGAAAACAGAGAAGCTTTAATCGCTTTAGGTAAAGAGGTAAAAGCTGAATTAGGTAAAGATGTTCTTACTCATGAAGATGTAGATGCGGCAATCGTTAAGAATATCGAATCTTTTAAAGCACTTAACAAATAATAATAATCCACTAATAAAATGGCACACAAGAAAGGAGTCGGTAGTTCCAAGAACGGTAGAGAGTCTCACTCTAAAAGATTAGGTGTGAAGATTTTCGGAGGACAAGCAGCTATTGCCGGAAATATTATTGTTAGACAAAGAGGTACTCAGCACCACCCAGGTGATAACGTGGGAATCGGTAAAGACCACACTTTGTTTGCATTAGTAGATGGTAAAGTAGTTTTCAGAAAAAAAGCAAACAACAGATCTTTCGTATCTGTAGAACCAAACGCATAATTTTTAAGCGTTTTATAAAAATTAAATCCTCAGCAAATGCGCTGAGGATTTTTTGTTATGTAAATATGAAACAGATAGTGGCATAGGATTGATCAGAGGCGGAAAGAGATTATGTATGTTCGGGAACATGATAGCAATAGCTATAGAATGATACAGAGTGGTTACATGGTAATAGCAATTATGGTTTAATGAAGTAGTTGACCCTTTCTGTATTTCTTTAAATTAAATAAGAACGGGCGGCTTCGAAGAAGCCGCCCGATTTTGTCCGTTATATTGTTTTGTTTAAAATCCTACCTGAAAACCTGCCTTCACTCCGAATTTTGAGATATCCGGTCTGTCAAGATAGTTTCCTCTCCAGTTAAAATCAACCCTGAATATTCTAAGGTTGCCAATTCCTATATTTTCAATACCAAATCCATACTCATAATAGATATGCTCGCTTGGAGCTGAATATTTGAATCCTTCAACGTTAATGGCTTTAGAAGCATCGCTTAAGGTTCCGTATGCTCCTCTGATAAAAGCAACTTCCCTGAGCTTCAGCTTTTTGATCAAAGGAATATAAGAAAGAATTTTACCATTAAAATGGTGTTCCAGATGAAGAGTCGTATAAGCATCCGCTACAAATTCATAATAGTTAAGCTGTGAAAAGGTATAGGGCACCAAACCATAGGAGAGGTTGGCCGGAATGATATTCTGTAATGCTAAAGGAACTGTGTTAAAATTCTTTCCTGCTTCGAAATTAACAACCATTTTCCCCAGGCTTCCTATCAAAAACGGCTTTTCTAACATAAACTGAAGCTTGTTATAATTAAAATCAGCATTGAAAAGACCTTCTATCCCACGGGTATATCTTAAAACAATGGTAGGGGCTAAATTTCTGGCCTGGTACCGGTCTATTCCGGTTTGGGAAAACTTAGCTCCCGGTTTTGCAATTAAACTGATCGTTACATGGGAATCGTTGACCGTTTTTCTCAGGTTTCCATCCTGGTAATACATGAGGTTGAACTTCTCGGGAATGGCGGATTTAATACTCTGCATTACGCCGTCAACCCTTATCTGTATGTTCTTCCATGGTTCTATGGCAGCAAATACATTAGTCTGATTTACTGAACTTAAAGAAATATTTTCTCCCCTTGCAAAAAAGGTGCTGGAAGATGAAGAACGGGATGCAAGCCCGTCACCTGATGTGAGCTGTCCGCCAAGCTGAACGATATCCCGGCTGGTTCCGGCCCCAATCATAAAACGGTTCAGCCTGTTGAACATAAACCGTGCATCAACACCGTATTTTACCTGTTGATCTTTAAATCCGTAAGCTGTATAGAACTGAACCCTCCACGGATCATTTAATCCAAAGTATGATCTGGCTCCTAATCTTATTCTGTCACCTTCTACCTCATTTCTTCCGTATATCGAGAAAATAGGGCCGATATCTATCCCTTTAAAGGCATTATAATAGCGGGAACCAAGCGTTTCAAACAGCTTTACCATTCTGTTGAACTTTGGAGTCTGCTGAAGCTGATCGAGCATGTCATAAACGCCCTGCTCTGATTTGGATAAGCTATCAGGTCTGGCTTTTGTCCAGTAAGTATCATCCTTATTGGTAAATTTATCTTCATATTCCTCCTCCTTTCGTTTGAATACATTAGGATCGAGAGGTTTATTAAACTCGTAGTCGGAATAATCTACCGATCTCTTAGCTATAATGCTTTTGGATCCTTTCTTTTTTGAGAAAGGGCTCATTTCAAATTCTGTAACCAGTTTTTTAGGGAGGAATGTTGTTTCGTCAGGATTGTCATATTCCAACTGAGTATACACACTGTTGACGAAGTTTACGTTGATCTTTTGTGTTGATTTTAAGGTGGCGCCTAAAACCGCATAAGTATCTGTGTCAATATAAAGGTTACCCTGGAAAGCAAGAATATCTTTTCTTTTAGGCTGATATCTTATCTGAAAAGCCTGCTCGCCACGGATAGAAATAGTATCTACCAGGCTATAATCATAGGTGCTGAAACCATCTGTTCCTACAGGACTCTGAAATCCTATATCAAAATAATTGAGGGTATTATCATAAATATTGATATCCCGGTACAGGTTTTTAGCCGAAACGGTAATGACCTGATTGTCCTGGAATCCGGAAGTTTTCTGAGCCACCAATGTTCTTTTGCTGTCCTTATCAGGTTTGTTCTTACCATAATTTTCATAAACAGCTTCATTCAGAAAGATCGGAAGTCCCAGTCTGCCGCTGGCAGTAGAATCTGCATAATCGAAAATGAAGTCCAGCTTATTGAAGATCTTCCTTTTCATGAATGCGCTATCCAGATTGTTCAGATCAAACTGGGTCTTTTCATATTCTTTGAACGAATAGGTATCAAACTTTTCAAGTCCGTTATTTCTTTTTTGAGCCCATACTTTTTGCATGATAGCGTAAGCCGGGTTTTCTTTTTTGTTTTTGTATTTGGGTTTTCCGCTCTGAATGACAATTTCCTGGATATCACTTACTTTAGCCTGGGAAAGCTGTACGAAAATATTTTCGGCATTCTCAGGAGTGATTTCTAGCGTTTCTGTAGTATAGCTTTTTCTGGAAAATTTTAAGGTATGGATGATGCTGTCCGACTGAACACTAAAACTGCCGGATGTAGTAGTAAGGGAAGGAGTCGTATTATTGTTGATAAAGATGTCAACTTTGCTAAGTTCCTTTTTGCTTTTTTCATCGACAATCCTGCCACTGACCCGGTTCTGGGCATATACTGATCCGGTAAGTATCAGAAAAAAAAATAAAAAATAGTGTTTTTTAGAATTATTATTTAACATCATTCGTTTCTTCAGGCAATTAGCAAAACAAAAAGTATGCAGATTATTAAAAAAATACATAAAAAAATAAAATATTTTTACTGTTCTATGTAAAACGGCAAATGTAGCGAAAATAACGATAAAATATTGTGATAATAATCCATTTGACGGTAATCAATTTTAGAATGAAATACTAATATGGTCAAAGTTTATAATGTAGATAGGGAAGTGAACTAAAAATTTTGCTATTCACAGTTTTTATACATGAGCTGAGCCATGCGGTTGTCCTATTTATTGTTAGCTGAAATTTGAGTACTATCTTTTTTAAGATTCTTAATAAAATAAGAAGGAGTAACTCCTGTTTCTTTCTTGAAGGCAATTACGAAAACCTGAGAAGAAGAATAACCACATTCCTCAGCCAGATAGCTTATTTTGTATTCCCGATATAAAGAGTTTTTGAATAATTTTTTGGTTATATAGTTGATTTTTAAACCATTAATGTAGCTGCTGAAAGTTTTGTTTTTGTTGATTTTTATGATCTCTGAAAGATATTTAGGGTTGGTATTAAGCTGATGGGCAAGAAGAGTAAGTGTAATATCCTTTTGCAGGAATTCCAAAGATCTTTCGAATGTGCTCAGTTTAGACAGAATTTGCTGCTGGGTTTCATTTGATATATTAAGGCTATATGATTCTTTCTCTGATTTTTTTTCAGGTATTTTTTCTTCAGCCATGTCCTCGTTTTTTTCTGTTTTAAGGTGATCTATAACCTTTTGATAACTCCTGTGCAGTTTTTTGATATTCCTCTTCCATACTAAGAAAGTAATCGTAACAAGCAGGATAATAGTACCTGAGGCAATGTATATAATCAGATTGATTTTTTTAGTACCATCTTTTTCTTTTTTGGAAATTATTTTTTCAGCTGATTGATCAGCCCTGACTTTAATACTCCTATTGATGCTGTCACTAAGTCTGAAATAAGCATCCATATACTCCTGTGATTCTTTTTTCTTTCCTAGCTCGAGGTATGATTTGGACAGGAACTCATAAATATTTTTTCTATCTCCCGGGGAAGATGCTTTTTGACTTGCTTTTAATGCTTTTTGGCCAAATTCAATAGCTTTTTCAAAATTTTTGTCTGTATAATAAAACCTGCATAAAAAAGAAAGAAATCTCACTTCATTTTCTGCGATCATTTTGGTGTCAGAGGTTTCATATATTTCCTGGGCATGCATAAAATATTTTCTGGCCAGGATCATATCAGGCTCTCTGGCTGTCATATAGTTAGTGCCTAAAAAGTAGTTTAGCATAATGATCCATTCATTTCTGGCTCCTGTTTCTGCCAGCTTGCCGTCTTTACTTATAAGCTCTCCTACTTTCAGCCCTTTTAATAAATAATAGTCTATAAATTTTTCTTCAGAAGGCTGGGGAGATTGGGCATAATAATATGAAAGATCAACGTATATGGCAGATATTCTGTAATATCTTTCATCATTATCCGGTATTTTTTCTGCCATTTTGAGAGCCTTCTGGTACTCCCGGTAGCTTTCACCTGACAACCCCAGAATTGTATAGTTCAATGCCCTGTTCTTATAAAATTCAGTGGCAATGATATAGTTATCACTGGATTTTTCCACTAAGTTTTCTATCTCATCTGAAATTTTGATAGACTTTTCAAAATCTCCTTTGCTGTAATATAAAAAGGCAAGGCTTAAGCCGCTGAGTCTGATTCCGTAACTATATTTTATCAGTTTTGAATCTTTATAGCACTGATCTGCAATGGAAATTGCAGTATTTGTGGTTATGGTTTGTTTGAAATTTGCATCTTTAAGTTCGTTCAATCTTTTATCAATACTTTGCCGGGTAGGTTGTGATGCTGATAAAAGCTGAAATAAAAATAAAATGAAAAGCAACATTATTTTTTTTTGTAAAAATTTACAGAAAAATAATCTCCTTATTAAACTTAAGAAATGTAGAAATTTTTCCATAATCAGTATTTTTCAATGTTTTTATATAAAAACAAAATTAGATATTATACTTTGAACTTTTAATTGTGTTTCGGAATTATTTCAATATGATCCTTGTCGCTGTCAACTAATTGATTATCATGTGTTAAAATTTGTAAAACATGTTTTTTAATGCTTGTTGTTTTTCATTTTTTCTGTAATCATTCCATTATTAATTTGTCACGGTTATTTGCCACAACTAATTTCGCATCAGAAATTTATCCAATAAAAAGAGAAATTTTTATTGATTTTTTTCAGATTGTTAATCAGGCACACGATAGAAATGCAATTGATGAATTATTGTTCCCCTAAGAAAATAAACCTCTTCCTTTTTTATGGAAGGGGGTGTTTCTTATTGTTACTGTTTCCTTTCCATACTTTTTGTTTGAGATTGCAAGGACCGGGTGCGGTTCTAACTATAGAGGAGCTGTATGTGCAGTATATCATTTTGAAATAGCAGGTGAGTTTCACAAAACAGTGTGTTTTAATGGTGTATTAAATAATTTTTTAACATTAAACAATTATAGCGATGAAAAAACAAAATTTATTATTGATGGCAGGTGTATTTCTCACGGTCATGGTACAGGGGCAGGTAGGTATGAATACGGCCTCTCCAAATGCTACTCTGGATGTGGTAGCCAAGAATACTGACGGGAGCAGTCCTGAAGGCATAATTGCCCCGAGGCTTATCGGGGATGCTCTGTTTGCTGCATCCGGTACAGGGCAGTACGGAAGTCTTCAGGATGGAGCAATCGTGTATGTAACAGAAGCTGTTTCACCAGGTAATGATACGGGTCAGACTGTTAATGTGGATGCTCCGGGGTACTACTATTTCAATGCATTATCTAACCAATGGAGTAAGATTGGGCTGGGGAATAATATTTACAATTCTAATGGAACGCTTACCAACCCTCGTACAATGGATATGGCTGAGAGTACGTTAGGATTTGTGAATGGAAGAGTTGGGATAGGTGTTAGCGCTTCTCATCCCTCTTCAATCCTGGAGCTGCAAAGCACAACGAGGGGTTTTCTCCCTCCAAGGATGACCAAAGCGCAGATGGATGCCATTGTAAATCCTGCTTTAGGGCTGATTGTATATTGTACGGATTGCTTTGCTAATGAGACAGGCTGCCTGATGGTCAATGACTCTTCTGTTGAGACTGCTCCTAAATGGGGATCTCTTTGCTCATCGAATGCTACCCCTCCTTTTGTTTTTGTGTTAAACTGTGCTTCAGCAGTGACCTCAGGTGGATTGTATGCAGGGGTGGCTGCCAGCGGCGTAACGACTACGGTTCCTTATGAAGGAGGTAACGGTAGTTCCTATCAGGCAATGACCTTCAACTCGACAGGGGTTAGCGGGCTTGTTGCAAGTCTCTCCGCCGGAGCTCTGAACAATGGTAACGGCAACCTAGTATTCAATATAACAGGGACCCCAAATTCATTGGGAACAGCCACTTTCGGGATATCGGTAGCAGGTCAGTCATGCAGTTTCAGCATTCCTGTCACTGCGTTATCTGCCTCTATAAGTTCGCTGAATTGTGGCTCTGCGGCATTTTCCCCGGCATCAATTTCCCAGGGAACAGCCTACAGTGGAACGCTGACGGTGCCATATACCGGAGGTAACGGAGGGGATTATCCTCAGTCATCCTTTATCCATAACGGTCTTACCTTCACCCTTCCTACAGGTACCCTGGCTACAGGTGGAGGAAGCTTAGTGTATAACGTATCGGGGACTCCTTCCAGCTCGGGAGCGATGAGTGTTCCGGTTTCGTTTGGAGGGGTGTCATGTAATGTAAATACTACGGTGTCAACCGGGCAAACCATCGTGATGCCTGGCAATCCCCAGCCATGGATGAGACATAACCTGGGTGCTGATACGAGCCTGGATCCGGATGTGCCTGTTCAGGCAATTCATGGAAATTATTATCAATGGGGAAGATCTGTTCCTGTGGCTAATGCGAGCACTCCTCCCGAGGCAATCAGTGGCTGGAATACAATGGGTGCATCTTCTAGTGCCTGGGAGAACACCTTCAAGACAGCTAACGACCCATGTCCTGCTGGTTTTAGAGTGCCTACAAGGGCCCAGTTCGAGAACTTGATTGCAAACAATGCGACTGTCAAGATTGGTACATTTGGTGGGAGTCCTACCAATTTCGGAGCAGCTATACAGTTTATCAGTGGTGGAAATAAGCTGACATTCCCTGCCGCCGGACACCGCCTACCCGCAAATGGTGCCCTAAATTCTCGTGGATCTACTATTGCTTATTGGAGTACTTCATGGGATCATGTGACCCTTCTCCCAACAAAGTTGCATTTCACCGATCCTCCCTATTCTGTAAACATCGGCAATATTAATGGTGCTGCAGGCAGTAGTGTTCGCTGTATCGCACAATAGATTCTGTTGATTGTATTCATTTAACTATTTTCCGGCGGCAAAGCCGCCGGTTTTCACAAAAAAACATCATGAGATTAATCCAACCAAATGCCTGCACAAGAAAGTAATCATGCTGTACAGCTGTACAGACAGAGTGTATCCCGGACCATTTATGAGAATTATATGAATGTTTTTTATATTTTCCTTTCTTCAAATTTCATTACAGAAAATCCACCATCCGAAGAAAAATTTCCGGAAAAGGAAGAGAAGAATTAAGATCAATGCTAAATTTTTCTCAGGGACTTTTGCAGCATTACAACAGTACTTATCATTTACGCTATAAGGCATTGCTTAAAATACCGTCTTGTGTTTTTTACCAGCAAGGATGCTTTTCTCCATCCCTAAATAAAATTATAATTAATAAACCTTTCAAAGAAAGCTATTTGAATAAAGGTCATCAATAAAACTTTAATACTATATGAATGCACCTATAAAATTTATTTTTTTCTTTTTGTTCAGCCTGTCCTTGTATCCTTCCCAAACGATCAACATGGAGTTTCCCTATTTTGCCGGAAAAACCTATGATTTTATTATTTTCCAGGGAGGCCAGCCGAAAAGAGTATACCAGGGAACGATTCCTTCTGACGGGAAGTTTACCCTTACAATTCCGGCAGAATATGCACCTTATACCGGTATGAGCCGTTGGCTGATCACAGGTACCCGGGAAGGAGGCGGATTGGATATGGTGATTCCGGGCAGGGATTTTTCAGTGAGCTGTCTTTCAGTGCAGCCTGACAATGGGAACGTCATCTATACCGGAAACACAGAAAACGCCAGAATGAATGACATCTATAAGAAACAGCAGGAAATATTTGCACGCCATGATGCCATGCTTCAGGCTTCCAGAGCGTTTCCTAAGACAGACAAAAATTATCCTGTCTTTGAGCAGGAATACAGGAATCAGGTTAAAGCCTATGATAAACTTCAGGAAAGCCTGAAGAAAGATAAATCCTATTCCACAGAGTTTTTGAGGATTGTCAACATTACGATGGGCATCGGGACCAGGATGGAGGAATCGGAAGAGAATCGTGCACGCAATATAGCCGGTTACATAACTGATGAGCTGGACTGGGAAGCGCTTTATACTTCCGGACACTGGAGCACGGTGATTTCCTCATGGATAGATATCCATACACGAGTGCTGAAAGAAGATAATGCCTTTGTCGCTGATTTTGCCAAAATAAGCAGTAAGATAAACAGGGCTGACCTGTATACAGATTTTGCAGGCAGGGTAGCCGACTTTCTTACAGGGCAAGGAAAAGATGATCTTATTGATGGCATTTCACCCCTGGTAAGGGCTTCTGGCAAAATAGCAAAATATGAAGGTTCACTGGCAGCCTATAACAGGGATGGGGCCGGGTCTCCGGCACCGGATCTTGTGGTGCCAAAGGAAGGCAGAGATGAGAAAATATCGCTGAAAAGTACTGAGCTAACAGGGAAGGACTATCAAAAGGTGCTGCTGGTGTTTTATGAATCAGGCTGTGGGGCTTGTGAAAGCTTGTTTCAGGAGCTTCCGGCAGGCTATGAACGAATGAAATCAGCAGGAGTGAAAGTTATTTCTGTTTCAGCGGACAAAGACAAAGCATCATTTGAAAGTGAGGCAAAGAGCTTTCCATGGAAAGATTCTTATTGTGATTTTGAAGGCCTTAAGGGAGTTAATTTCCGGAGCTATGGTGTGACCGGTACTCCTACCCTTGTTTTAATTGATAATAAGGGGCGCATCTTAAAGCGCGGCGTTTCGCTGATGGAAATGAATGGATTTCTTCAATAAAAGAGGATGGACACAGTATCAATGCAGGCGTATAGGGAAATAGAAGTGTTTGTTATTTCCAATGAGACAACTATTTTTTGAGAAAGAACCCTGAAAATGGATCAACATAAGCTGTGGTAAGGCAATTGGATTGCCATATGGTAGCCACTTTATACAAGGATAATCATAGTGACAACATTAGAACAAATAGAAAGCATGAACTTTAAAGAAATCCATATGGGAAATTTAATCTATCAATATGTTACAGAAAGTGGGATCGAATTATCCCGCATCTGTAAATTTTTAAAGTGTACAGAAGAAGAGATCAAAAAAATGTATGCCTCAGATAGTCTGGATACCAAAGTGTTATTACGCTGGAGTAAACTATTGGGATACGATTTCTTCAGACTATATAGCCAGCACCTTATTCTATATGCACCTCAGATGGGCATCAATTATAATCAGTCGAAAGCTGGAAAAACAAAATTATCACTTCCTCAGTTTCGCAAGAATATTTACACCAGAGAGCTGATAGATTTCATTTTGGAACAAATAACTGCCGGAGAAATGACTAAGCTGCAAGTAATGGAACAGTATCATATTCCCAAAACTACTCTATACAAATGGATGAACAAATATAGGAAGCCATCATAACGAATATTATAGAAGGCGGTTTCTGGGAATCTCTATGGAAATCTGCTATTAAAATTAAACTGTTTTTGAAATAAGGCAGCCCCTTTTTTATAAATCTATTATATAGGACTTTTAAACCTAATGAATGATTAAACAAAAATACCATTATCTTCTGGGAAAAGACAGGAAGCAGGTTATGGATGAACTTGGGGATGAATTCAATTTTTATCCATCAGAGGTCTGGAAATATATTCTGGACAGAAACTGGTTAGGAGGAAAAACTATCCTGATACTGTATTTTAAAGATAATAAGGTAGTAGAATTAAAAATAAAAAAATACTATGGAAAAACCTAGTCCCGATTATAAGAAAATTTACTTCGATATTCTGAATAAAAAATATCCTCATAAGAAGGAAGAATGTATCATCCTGCTGGAGAAGTCAACACTTTCAGCAATTGATATCATCAGGCTGAATGAGAAAATCTTTGGAAAACCTGATAAGGAATCAGAAATATTTAATCAAAAGCACCGTTCTTATAGCCGATCCGATATACTCAAAATACTGGATTACCAGAAAAAGAATAAACTGACTAACAGCCAAATAGCTATTCATTTTAAACTAAGCAGAAATACACTTGCGAAATGGAAAAAAATATTTTTGGTTTCTCCTCATTTCTCATCAACCTAATTCATAGACAAAATATAAGATCTTGCTGCTGTAGCTCCTACGATAATCTTGTATTCTTCTACTGTAGCTACTCCCTGTTGGTCTTTATCATTAAGGGTCAGGATTTTAAAGCTAGCATCTACTCTGATTACTTTTTTCTATAAATTTGTCATAAGAAACTTTCTTTATGGAATTTTACCAAAACAGCATTTTATTCGGTTGTTAGAAAACCAAAAAAAGACCTACATTTCTGTAAGTCTTTTTTGCTCCTCCTGCTGGGCTCGAACCAGCGACCCTCTGATTAACAGTCAGATGCTCTAACCAACTGAGCTAAGGAGGAATGTCCTTTGTTTAAGTGGTGCAAATATAATAGGAATATTTGTTCGAAGCAAGTTTTCTCCCTTATTCTGAGTGATTTTTAACTAAATGTATTGAATTTCAATAAGAAATATTTTGATTGTTTTTTATTGAATTCTAAATATTCTCAAATAAATATCGGAATAGAGCTCATGAATTTCTGAAAAATCATTTCAAAGGAGGCTTTTCAGGTTCCTTTTACAGGATCTAGTCCTGAAATAACGATGAAAAAGAATCGTTATTTCAGGCAGCTAAATGGGTTTGTGGTATCTGAATAGCCATTATTCCGGCAACATTCACTATAAGGTCTTTTTGCCTTATAGACCGTTGGAAATACATATAGTGATAGTTATTCGTATTGCTTTTTATTTCTTCAGGTCTTTAAGTATTTCCTGAATAGCCCGTTCCAGCTGAGGATCTTTGTCCAGCTGTCGGTCTATAAAAGTATTTTTAACATAAATATCAGGCTTTACACCGGTTTTTTCCAGGTTCTGCCCATCCAGAGTGTAAGTTCCCCATGAAGGAAGTCTGTAAGAAGAGCCGTCTACCAAACTTTTAGCAGAAGTGAAAATAATCCAGCGATACGTGTCCTGACCGATAACTTTGCCCAGTTTCAATGCTTTAAAGCCGGCGGCGGTCATTTCAGCATCGCTTAATGAGCCCTCGTTGATCAGCAGGACAATAGGCTTTCCGGAAGGAGCAAAATTGGGCTGTGCAGTCATTTTCCCCTCACGGTACTTCCATTGTAAATAAGGTTTCTGGGCAAGGAAGTTTAATACTTTATCATGAACATTTCCACCGGTGTTATAACGCAGATCGAGAATAACAGCATCTTTTCTGTTTTCCTGTTCCACCATATCCAAAAGAAAGCGGTCTAGTTCATTGGTAGACATATTTTTCATGTATGAATAAGCAATACGGTTATTGCTTAGCTGGTTAACCCGCTGGCGGTTGTTGAATATCCATTCATCATAAAGTAATCCTTTTAATTCCGTATTTGAAATCGGATGTACTTTGGTTGTGATGTTTTTTCCTCCGCGGCTGAAAGTAAGAACAAGCTCATCCTGTTTTTTGGGGGTGGTAAAATACATTTCAGAGCTTTCACGAGGATCAATATTTTTCCCGTTTACGGCAATCAGCTGATCACCTGGTTTAACATCAACCCCGGAACGGAATGCCGGAGACTTTCGCACAATACTTTCCACAGTATAAGGTTCATCTTTTTTAAAGATAATCCCGGTCTCATTTGTAAAGTAGTTCAGGTATGTGGCTTCTTCCTTGCCTGATGAAGAAAATCCGATGTGTGAAGAATTGAGCTCCCCTAAAAGATCGTTAAGCAGAATGCGAAGATCATTTCTGTTGTTTACATACGGGAGATATTTGGCATACTGCTCCTTCTTTGCTTTCCAGTCAATGCCGTGGAACTTTTCATCGTAGAAGTTTTCTTCAACGCCGGTCCAGGCTTCATCGTACATCTGGCTGAATTCAGATGCCAGATTTTTGTTAAAAGAATATTGAATATTTATTTTCTCAGGTTTTAGGGTCGCCAGAGTCATTTTATAAATATTACCTTCTATGAGTGCAAAAAGATTTTTATCATTTTTGGTGATATAGGAAGCTGCTTTATCAAATACTTTCTCAGATTTAGCGGGTTCAAAATCAGTGAATACTTTTTTGAACAGCTGCCTTTTTCCGTTATCCTGATTGGAATTGAATAACAGGATCTCCTTTTTATCATGGGCAAAAACCGAAGGATCATTCTGATATCCGTACCGGTCAGTAACCAGTTCAATTCTTTCCAGGGTATTTTCCGGATTCACTTTCAGCTCTTTTATAACAGGCTCTTTATTCTCCTCCTTTTTATCCTTATTTTCTTCTTTTTTATCTTTTTCGTCCTTGCTGTCTTTTTCTGTTTTATCGGGCTTTGTTTCTTTTTTTTCTTCTGTAAAAAGCTTGTCGAATTTTTCAGATTTATAAGGTTCATCAAACCAATCCAGAGCCATGCGGTAAATGTTGGATTTCTGCATGCCTAAAGGATAGGAAGGGTTGGTTCTGTCACTGGCAAAGTAAATATACTTACCATTGGGTGACCAGAAAGGATCTTCTTCCGAAACCCCGGTGTTGGTGAGGTTGATGGTCTGACCTTTTTTAATGTTATAAATGAAAATGTCCAGCTCGAAATTCCTTTTGGCGGAGAATAGCACGTATTCATTATTAGGAGAGAAAGAAGGACTTGAATTTTGGAAAGCCCAGATTTCGTCTTTTACAATGGTTGTAGAGCTGAGGGTCTTCAGATCCATTACTCTTACTTCATCACGACCACTTAAATAAACCGCTTTTGAAAGATCATTATTGAAGGTGATGTTACGGTTATTACGCAAGTCATGAGTCAATTGCTTTAGCTGACCTTTTCCGTCCGCAGAAATACTGAACCAGTTTTGATAGCCTTTATCGGTTTGATTGAATACTAATGTTCGGTTATCTTTCAGCCATTTTACTTCCATTACCCGTTCTTTTCCGTCGGAAACCTGTTGGGTAAATTTTCCTTCAATATCTGAAACGAATAGGACGCCACGGCTTACAAAGGCCATTTTCTTACCATCCGGTGAAACATCATAATAGGAAATGGTATTTTCAACGCTGAAATTTTGTTCTTTTTCCAGTGTTTTATTTGTGTTCAGACTGGTATTCAGAACCTTTGCGCTTTTTGTAGCGACATCGTAAATATAGAGCTGGTAATCCTTTTCAAATATTACTTTAGACCCATTTGCGGCAACAAAAGGCTTTTTAATAGAGGTGTCAAACCTGGTTAAAGGAGTTTTTTCACCGTTCTGAATTTTATAGAGGTTGTATTCATTATTATTCTCATCAGAAATAAAATAAATGACTCCATTTTTATCTACACTTGGACTGAAATCTTTTCCTTCATAGTTCGTATACTGTTTGAAAGAGCTGTTCTTTGGATTGTACCCTAAAATATCGGGATTGTTTTCCCCCTTATAACGTTTACGGTGTACCTGGTGAGCGCTTTCTGATGAGCTTGTGAAAAGATATTCTCCGGCAGGGGTCTCCGCAAGACCATTCGTATTATTAAAATAATTGTTGAAAAGCTTTTGTGGAGTCTTTCCTTCAATGGTTGTTTTAAAGCTTCCGAAATTATTATTTCTGTTTGAGGTAAAATAAAGCGTTTTGCTGTCCCATCCCCAGTTTTCCATTTCGTCCTTTCCGGTATGAAAGGTCAGTTGTTTGATCGTTCCACCTTCAACAGGCATTACATAAACATCATAATTTCCATACTGATTGGAGCTGAATGCCAGCCATTTTCCATCAGGAGAAACCCGGGGGTTAATTTCTTCACCGTCCAGAGCTGTGATTCTCGATGCATTTCCGCCATTGGAATCTACTTTCCAGATATCCCCGTCATAAGCAAAATAAGCGGTTTTTCCATCAGGACTCAGTGAAGGACTTGATAAAAAATAAGACTTTTCCTGCGCTGATAATTGGATCATAGCAAAGGCGGTTAATAATGAAATAAAGGTTTTCTTCATGGGATAATTTGATATTTATGCAGTATTATAATGCTGTTTGATTGTTTTTTGGGGGAGAAGTTATAAGAGGAATCTCTGAAAAGAAGAGTTTTTTCTTAAAACCAAGAAATCTCAGTATCTGATTTTGTGAAACGTAATAAATTTCAAGAGGTTAAGAAACCGACTGATAAAAAACAGAACTCTTTAAAAATAAGCTATATAAATAACCGGAATATTTCAGGATCAAAAAATTATTGCAACGGTTTTTATTTTGCCAATCAGATAAATACTTTTCTACCATAATAATTCAATAATAAGTTGCAAATATCCAATTTTTTTAAAGATATCAGTAATCTGATCCAAAATTTTGAGCAGTACAAGCGGATAGGATGGCCAACTAATTATTCTGAACTTTATACAGGTAAAGCTGTTTATCTGTGTAATGTCATTTTTTAATAAGGTAAAGATTGAATGGGGTTCCCGTTTTTGCTGTCTCAGGATCTCCACAGTATAAGGTAAAACGTGGTGATGAAATGATATTTGAAAAATTAAGACACAAAAAAAGACTTACATTTCTGTAAGTCTTTCTGCTCCTCCTGCTGGGC
The DNA here is from genome assembly GCF_058245615.1 of Chryseobacterium sp. UF-290. Lineage (NCBI taxonomy): Bacteria > Pseudomonadati > Bacteroidota > Flavobacteriia > Flavobacteriales > Weeksellaceae > Chryseobacterium > Chryseobacterium sp. UF-290. The sequence continues at coordinate 38,041 of NZ_JBSICB010000022.1, read as the reverse complement.
TCGAACCAGCGACCCTCTGATTAACAGTCAGATGCTCTAACCAACTGAGCTAAGGAGGAATGTCCTTCGTTTTAAGTGGTGCAAATATAGGACGAATATTTATACCCTACAAATATTTTTAAGAAAAATTTTCAAAAAAATTATAGTTTCCCTGTAAATACCTTAAAGATATCACTTCCGAAAATCAGTAACATTAAGCCTAACAGGAAGATAACTCCAATCATCTGTGCATTTTCCAATACCTTTTGGGGAACCGGTTTTCCTACAATAATTTCATATAAAGTAAACAAAACGTGTCCGCCATCCAGCCCCGGAATAGGAATCAGGTTAAGGAATGCTAACCATACGGAGAACATAGCCGTAAAGCTCCAGAAAGCAACCCAGTTGATCGTAAAGCTTCCGTCTGCATCCTTGCTAACCGGCATGTTCTTTACAATAGCGATAGGTCCTCCTACATTCTTATATCCCTGAACTTTGGAGTTGAACATGATCTTGAATTGCTTAACCTGTGTGGTAAGCGCTTCGATCGTTCTTGTAAACCCTCTTGGGATAGCTTCTCCAAATGAATATTTCTTATTCGTAACAATAGATTTTGCGATTCCTTTCGTGTCAAGTGCTACCCCCAGCTTTCCATTCTTATCAACAGAAACTGCCGGTAATGTCTGTAATGCACCGTTTCTTTCAACGTCTACAGTGATGGTCTTTCCTTTATTTTCAGCTAAAAGAGCGGTTACTTCATCAAAGAAAATGGTCTTTTTTCCATTGATTCCTACAATTTTATCCCCTTTTGCCAGGCCAGACGACTGAGACGCCGGAGTAGCCAGTGAATCAATTACCATCGGAACCCTTGGAGTAATATAAAGTTTGGCTTCTTTTTGCTTAAGAACATCTGCTACACCATCTGCATTTACCGGGAAAGTAACTTCCTGCCCGTTTCTTAGAACGGTAACGTTATCTCCTAAAAGAATATTGATTGAGGTGTTTTCCAATCTTTCAGCAGGTTTGCCATCTACGCTGATGATCTTATCTCCATTCTGGAACCCCATTTTCTTTCCCGCATCAGTAGCTTCGATACCGTTATTGAATTTGGTAATATCTGTATACGTTTCTCCGTTGAAGAAAGAAAGACAGCTATAGATCAGCCAGGCCAGGAAAAAATTTACCGTAACTCCTCCCAACATAATGATCAGTCTCTGCCAGGCCGGTTTAGATCTGAATTCCCATGGTTCTGCCGGTTTTTTCATTTGGGCGGTATCCATACTTTCATCCACCATTCCGGCAATTTTTACATACCCTCCGAAAGGAAGCCATCCGATTCCGTATTTAGTTTGTTCAGGATGCTTTCTCCAGTCGTTGTCCGGAAGTTTTGATATATCGATAGGAGCTTCTTCCTTCTTTCCGTTTACCTCTATTACTTCTGAATCCGGCAGATTCCGTGACAAGAATTTATACTGCCATTTCCCGTTGATCTTCTTCATCGAGAACAGGGAGAAATAAGGATCAAAGAACAGGAAAAACTTCTCTGCTCTGGTCTTGAACCATATTGCCGGTAAAAAATGCCCAAGCTCATGAAGAAGCACAAGTATAGAGATGCTCAGAATGAACTGAAAGAGTTTGATTGCTATTTCCATTAATAAATTTTAGATTTTAATTTGCAAAGGTAACAATTATCAAAACTATGCCAAATAAAAAAGCTCCCCGAAACGAGAAGCTTTGTCATATTTAAAGACGATTTGATTATAAATTGAAAGAAACCCCAAGACTTCCGTTATTACCCACCTCTGCAAAGACGCCTATTTTCTCTGTAAAGAAATAACGTGCTCCGATGTGAGCGCCTATTCCAAAATCTTTTCCGAGAACGCCAAGGTCAACCCCTGGATAAATATCCCATTTTGCAGGAAGATTTAAGGCATCCTGTAAATGAAAATTCAGTCTTCCGAATACAAAAACACGATTGTCCTTATCGTTGTCTTTATAATTGTCAAAGTAGCCGTTGATACCGGCTCCTACTGAGATAAGTCTATTCAGCCCGTAATCATAAGTTCCTGTTATACCGGTTCCATATCCCCAGGCGCTCAGGCCCAGTTGAATTTTCTGATCTCCTTTTCCGGTCCAGGCCTGAGCGTTGGCCATTGCTCCAAAAAAGAATATCATCACCATAAAAACCAATTTCTTCATAAATTTTTCAATTTTTAATGATATTAATAAAGAATATCTGCATCAAAAATGAAACCGAAAGAGATCAGTACCTGAAAAAAATCAGACTTTAATACATATTAAGAAATGAAATGCCTGGTCTCTGTAGGGCGTTTTCTTTTGTAAAGATAAAAGACGTATTTTTATAGATTGGTAATGGTAATAATTTAAAGAAAATAAAAGATGAAAGTTGTAGGGCTGAATTTAGATATCATCTGGAAAAATAAAACTGAAAATTTTAAAATTATAGAGAACAGGCTCCTGAATCAGGAAGCTGACCTGTTTCTTCTGCCGGAAATGTTTTCAACAGGTTTTTGTATGGATGCTTCTGAAGTCTCGGACAGAAATGAAGAATCGCTGGAATTTTTGAAAAATATTTCAAAAGAGAAAAACGCGGCTTTCTGCGGAAGTGCTCCTGTAGAGCAGGATGGACACTTTTATAACAGAATGTATTTTGTGAAGCCGGATGCTGAAACGGTTTTTTACGATAAACGTCATCTTTTTTCGTTCTCAGGAGAAGATAAAGTATATACGCCGGGAAAGAACAGGGTAATTGTTGAGTATAAAGGAATACGGTTCCTGCTTCAGGTTTGCTATGATCTCCGTTTTCCGGTGTTTGCGAGAAATAATGATGACTATGATGCTGTCCTGTATGTTGCCAACTGGCCTGAAAAGAGAGTAGGGGCGTGGGAACATCTTCTGAAAGCCAGAGCCATTGAAAATCTGTCTTTTGTTTTTGGACTGAACAGGATCGGGACAGATGGGAATAACCTGCTTTATCAGGAAAGCTCTCACTGTTTCTTTGCAGACGGAAGAGAAATATCCCAAAAAGAAGAAAATATTGTATCTGCAAATCTGGATATGGACCAATTGGCAGACTTTAGAAAGCATTTCCAGTTTCTGAATGACCGGGATGCTTTTTCAATTCAATTATAGCAATGATTAAGGCTGAGATCAATGTCTCAGCCTTAATTTTATCTTTAGATATATTTTTGTAAAAGTTGGGTCAGCGTATTCACATCATGTACCCCGCTTTCTTTCCAAAGCAATTCTCCATTTTTGAATACCGCCAGAGTAGGTACCCCACGAACTCCATACTGAGCAGCTAAGGCAGGATATTGATCTATATCTACCTTTATAATTCTGGCACTCTCACCAATGTTTTCTTTTACCGTATTCAAAACAGAAGACTGGACCTTACAAGGCTGGCACCATGTTGCGAAAAAGTCGATAAGCACCGGTCGTTCGGAATTGATGATTTCCTGAAATTTTTGTGACATAATTTGGTTTTTATGAGTTTATTTTTTTGTCAGCTTCGTTCTGGATGGCCTTTTCAAGGTCTACAGTGTTATATCAGCACTGTTTATTACTTCTTTGATGTTGATGTAATTTGTTTTACAGGCACTTAGCCCAAAATCCAAAGCTAAAGCAAAACCGTAAAATTGAACCCTCGAGCCCTTATGATGTTTTGGACTGGCATACAAAATCAGAAGTTGGAAATTTTTCTGTTTTTTTGATTCCGTTGAAGCCTCCTTCGATTTCAGTAAAATTTCTGATTCCGTGTGAGTTAAGGATGCTTGCGGCAATCATGCTTCTGTATCCTCCTGCACAGTGAAGGAAGAAATGCTCTGAATCGTCAATAGTGCGTGCCCAGTCACTGATAGCGTCTAATGGTTTATTGTAGGCATCATCAATATGCTCTGCGGAATACTCGGTCAGTTTTCTTACATCGATTACTTTTGAACTTTCTGTAAACTGTTCAGCAAATTCAGCAGGTGTGATTCTTTTGATCTCATCAGTTTCTTTCCCTGCATTTTTCCAGGCTTCAAAACTCCCTTTCAGATATCCTACAACATTATCAAAGCCCACTCTGCTTAACCTGGTGATGACTTCTTCCTCAGTTCCTTCATCTGTTACCAGCAATAAAGGATGCTTTACATCTATGATCAAGGTTCCGACCCACGGTGCAAAATCTCCTTTCAATCCTATATTGATAGAGTTGGGAACAAAACCTTTATGGAATTCCGCAGCTCCTCTTGTATCTAAAATTAATGCTCCTGTTTCCTCTGCCAATGCTTCAAAATCTTCCGGTGCAACCGGATGTAGTCCTTTGTTCATTACGACATCCAGGCTTTCATAGCCGCCTTTATTCAAAGCCACATTCATTCCGAAATATTTTGGAGGAGCTGTCAGGCCGTCAAGTACCTCTCTGATGAAAGAGGCTTTATCCGGTTGATTAAGAGCGTAATTGGTCTTTTTCTGGTTTCCTAAGGTGTCCACTGTTTCTTTCTGCATATTTTTTCCACATGCGGAACCCGCCCCGTGAGCAGGATAAACTGTTATACTGTCATCCAGCGGCATGATCTTGTTTTGAAGACTGTCATACAGAATGCCTGCAAGATCTTCCTGGGTAAGGTTGGTTGCTTTCTGGGCAAGGTCAGGTCTTCCTACATCCCCTAAAAACAGGGTGTCACCTGTAAAAATGGCAGTTTCAACACCGTTTTCGTCAATTAAAAGATAGGTGCTGCTTTCCATAGTATGTCCCGGAGTGTGCAATACCTTTATTTTTATTTTTCCGATCTCAAAGATCTGGTTATCTTCTGCAATGATTGCTTCAAATTCAGGAGCTGCAGTAGGTCCGTATACAATCGGAGCGCCGGTTTTCTGGCTTAGATCCAGGTGTCCTGAAACGAAATCCGCATGGAAGTGCGTTTCAAAAATATATTTTAAAGTGACCTGATCTTTTTCCAGACGATCCAGATAAGGTTTTACTTCTCTTAACGGATCAATGATAGCCGCCTCATTTTCTGATACAATATAATAGGCACCCTGAGCCAGGCATCCCGTATATATTTGTTCAATTTTCATTGTGGTCTTTTTTTATTAGTTAAAGATACAAAGTATTAGATGAATTCTAAATGAAATGTTAAATCCCATCGATAGTTTCTTTCAATACTGTGTTAAACGGACGTTTAATGATTTTATTTTTAAGCAAAAAGAATGCCTTACATCATGTTAATATGTAAATGCTGTTTTTTATCATACTAATCGACGAAATAAACCTATAATTCTTACTTATTCTAATTTTTTGTAATATATCTTGTATAAAATTTCATTGGTGTCCTCTGATATATTCTTGTCTATTTTGAACTGAATATAATCATCTTTTCTAGCTGCACCCTGTTCATAGTTGATCAGCCTGTTATATTTTTCATAGATATGATCTTTAATTCTTTCATTATCTGCTATTCTGATCATTTCATCAAAATATTTCTTAGTATCCTCATGTATTGGCCAATCCTTTTCATGTTTTTTATAGAATTCCAGCATTTTCTCAATGGCGTATACTTCAGACTCAATATTCATGTCATTGAATCCTGTCAGAAGCTCCCTTTTTTCTAAATTTTTACCCAACCACTCTATCTTAGCCTGAGCCGCCACAATAGTTGAATAATTCATCATAGAATCTCTTTTAATAACAGGAGACAGAATAATATCTGGTGCCTTGCTGATGGGAAGAGGCTTTTTAGTTGCTACCTGTAGCAGTTCAAAATAGCTTTCAGCCTTGTCTTTTATTTCTCTTAGCTGATCATGCGTCATGTCATCGCTTGATATCCTGATTTTAAATCCCCAGCCCCCGCATTCATAAATAGAAAGAAGGGATTTCTTGTCCGTATATTTTACCCCCTTAAAAAAATCACGCTCACCCATTGAGTGATCAAATACAGAATAGATATAATTTACCTTAATATTATCGTTGGAGGCACTGCCAAATGAGGGCTTTAAATCGACGCTTTTATTAGAGTTCTGATTCAGAACATATTCATACGATGAAAACTCGTCTCTAAGAAGCTGATTATCCGTTGAGCTCTTTGGATAGAGATATAAGGTAAATACGGTTTTATTTTTTTTATCTTTTTGCTGTACATAGCTTACAACAATATGCTTATTCTGTAAATCATAAGAATGTATAGTCTCTCTTTGAAAACCGGACCATAAAGCTGGGAAGATTACTGAGGTAGACGGATGAGTAAAATCTCCTTTTATGGGTAAAACTGTAGCTTCTTTCCTTTTTTGAGAAAAAAATAGAGTGAAGAAAAGAGAGAGAATAATGACTAGATTTTTCTTAAATAGCATCATGAGTGGTATATATGTTGTTGTGAACGCTAAATTAAATATTAATTTAATGATGTTAGAACAAAATTTAATCACATAATATTATTGAAAGCACTCAATTTTTTACAAAAACTTTTATATTTATAAGTTTAAAAAGCGATCAGATGGCAGACAAAGCACAATTTATTGAAGAATTAAATGCAAAATATACTCCCAAAGGAGAACATATTATACTAGGAAAAGGAATGCTGGATGGGGAAGTGGTTCCGGAAGTGAATGTGACGATTCCGTTAAAAACGATCAACCGCCATGGTCTTATTGCCGGAGCTACCGGAACGGGGAAGACCAAAACATTGCAGGTTTTTGCAGAACAGCTTTCTCACGCGGGAATTCCCTCTCTTGTTCTGGATATCAAAGGAGATTTTTCCGGAATTGCAGAAGCTGGGCAGATGAATCCGGTCATTGAAGAAAGATATGCGAAAACACAGCTTCCTTACAATCCGCAAGGATTTCCGGTAGAGCTGATGAGCATCTCAGGAGGAAAAGGAGTGAAACTAAGAGCGACCGTTACAGAATTCGGTCCGGTTTTATTAAGTAAGATCCTTGAGCTTAATGATACTCAGCAAAGCATAATGTCTATTGTCTTTAAATACTGTGATGATAAAGGGTTGCCTTTGATTGATCTGAACGATCTGAAGAAAGTACTGCAATATGTAACCGATAATGCACAGGGAAAAGCGGAGCTTGCAGCCAATTACGGATCTATCGCTCCGGCTTCTTTAGGCGCAATTTTAAGATCTATTGTAGCATTAGAGCAACAGGGAGCGGCAGGATTCTTCGGAGAATTAAGTTTTGATGTTCAGGACTTGCTGGAAACCAGAGATGGAAAAGGAGTTGTTAATATTCTGAGAGTATCAGACATTCAGAATAAGCCACAGCTGTTCTCTACATTCATGCTTTCGCTTTTTGCGGAAATTTATATGACATTCCCTGAAGAGGGAGACAGCGGTAAGCCAAAGCTGGTATTGTTCATTGATGAGGCCCACCTGATCTTTGATGAAGCTTCAAAAGCCCTTCTTTCACAGATCGAAACAATGGTGAAGCTGATCCGTTCCAAAGGAGTCGGGATTTATTTTATTACACAGATCCCCGGGGACGTACCCGAAAATGTACTTTCCCAACTAGGATTGAAGATACAGCATGCATTAAGAGGCTTTACGGCAAAAGATAAAAAAGAAATTTCTAAAGCGGTAGAAAACTATCCTACTACAGAATATTACAATGCGTCAAGTCTGATCCAGAATCTGGGAATTGGGGAAGCGTTTGTAACGGCGCTGGATGAAAAAGGAATTCCGACTCCATTGGTACACACCTACCTTATCTCTCCGGAATCCAGAATGGATGTCCTGAATGAAACGGAAATTTCGGAACTTACTGCAAGGTCACCATTGGTCGCCAAATATGAGCAGGCTGTCGATCGGGAATCTGCTTATGAAATATTGACAAGCAGAATGGAGCAGGCTGCCCAAAATCCAGCACCTGCACAACGGACAAGGACGGTGAAAGAAGAACCGGGAATGTTTGAGCAGGTGCTGCAGAGTAAAGCCGGCCGGACTTTTACCAATACATTGATGCGGGAAGGAGCCAAAGCCATTCTCGGAATGTTTGGCCTGGGAGGCAGAAAAAGGTAGTTTTAAAGCATAATTCGGGATGGCCTGTTATATTTTAACCTATTTTTTGTTATTTTAGCAGGTTATCTACTTAAATAAAAAAGGAGGCCGGGTCTATTGGGGGAATGAAGCGAAGGCTTTAAATATAATCAGAAAAACAGCAGTAACAGAAATCAGATGTATTCAATTATAGATATAGAAAGTAATGGTGCAGGTTATAGAAATGAATGCATTATAGACATTGCCATCTACAGATATGATGGTCAGAAAATCACGGACCAGTTTATATCGTTGGTAAACCCTGAAAGTGATATCACTCCTTTTGTTCAGAAGCTGACCAGCATTACCCCGAAAATGGTCAGAACGGCCCCGAAATTTCATGAAATAGCCAAAAGAGTTATTGAAATTACTCAAAATACAACGCTGGTAGGACACAATATCGACTTCGATTACCGGATGCTGCGTCAGTCGTTCAAAAGGCTGGGTTATGATTTTAAAATCAATACTTTAGATACGATTCCGTTAGCTAAAAAGCTGATTCCTGATGAGGTAAGCTACTCATTGGGTAAACTGGTGAAATCATTAGGGATTCCTTTGACCAACCATCACAGGGCTGAAGGAGATGCAAGGGCGACATTAGAGCTTTTTAAGCTTCTGATTTCGAAAGATACAGAAAATGAGATCATTCAGAAGCAGCACGAGGAATCGAATGCGAAAACTTATATCAACAAGGTCAAAGCACTGACTCAGGATCTCCCTAACGAAAAAGGATTTGTCTATTTTCAGGATGAAACAGGAAAGATCATTTTCTCTGACTATGTCCAGGATATCAATAAATTCTCGAAAAAGGTTTTCAATTCCAAATCAAAAAAATGGGAACAGATCCAGAAAGGCGTAGAGCAGATTAATTTTGAACCGACCGGAACAGATATTATTGCCAAGCTGATCCTGAACTCCAAGAATATTAAAAAGAAAGAGGTTTTGCCGTTCGGACTTTATTTCAGGAACAATAAATATGTGGTTGAAAAAAATAAGCTCAATAAAACAGAAAAGCCTGCTTTAAAATTCAGATCGTTCACTCAGGGGACAAAAGCTGTTCAGTTTATTGATTCTCAGGAAGAATATCATGACTTTTCCGTGCTGAAACAAAAGATCGAGTTCAGAAAAAGGAATGAATTATGGCTGGGTCCCGGAAAAAAATTAGGTGAAAAACTGTTTTTAATCATTGAAAACGGAAAAGTCGTTTCCTTCGGCTTTTATGAACTGTTTACGCAGATTCAGACCATAAGCAAGCTTGCTAAATTAAAAATTGATCTTCCGTTATCTTCCACAGATTTGAATAATGAATTGCAGCTGGCGTTGCTTCGTGGTGATTTTGAAACGTTACCGTTGCCGAAATGATAGAAAAATTTACACTTTACAAGTTTTTACCAGGGAGAATCTGCTTTTGAAATCAATTTTCTTAAAATAAAAAATAAATAGTACTTTTGCAAAAAATAAAAAGAAGCAATGCAAAATTTTAAACAAATAAAAACTGGAAAAAAGGGAGCTGTAAAGTTTTCTAAGGTTTGGAATATTTAAAAGAGTTGTCTTGCATAAAAAATAATCAATGCGGCAGACTCTTTTTTGAAGAATCTGCCTTTTTTTATGTTAAAATGAAATTATGAATTCAAAAGAATTATTAAAGATTGCCAATGAGTTTGGCACACCGGTGTATGTTTACGATGTAGAATCCATCAAAGTTCAATACGAGAAACTTACATCTTCTTTTTTAAAACACACAAAGTTTTTCTATGCAGCGAAGGCGTTGACAAATATCAATATCCTTAAGTATATCAGGAACTTGGGTGCTTCTTTGGATTGTGTATCTATTAATGAAGTTAAGCTTGGATTAAAGGCAGGATTTCCAAAAGAAAAAATACTGTTTACTCCAAATTGTGTTGACTTGGCGGAAATAGAAGAGGCAATGACTTTCGGAGTTCATATTAACATTGATAACATTTCTATTCTTGAGCAGTTCGGAAATAAATACGGGAATTCTTACCCTATTTTTGTGAGGATCAATCCGCATATTTTTGCAGGAGGAAACTATAAAATCTCAACAGGACATATCGACAGCAAGTTTGGGATCTCCATCCATCAGCTTCGTCATATCGAAAGAGTGATGAAAAGTACCAATGTGAATGTGGAAGGTCTTCATATGCATACCGGAAGTGAGATCAAAGATCCTGAAGTATTTCTTCAGGCTTTGGATATCATGCTTGAGCTTTCTGAGCATTTCCCTAACCTGAAGTATCTGGATATGGGAAGCGGATTCAAAATCCCTTATCAGGATACTGAAGAAGAAACAGATGTTAAAACTTTAGGCAAAAGAGTAGAAAAAGTTTTAGGAGAATTTGCTAAAACGACAGGAAGAAAATTTGAACTATGGTTTGAACCTGGAAAGTTCCTGGTAGGGAAAAGCGGTTACCTGCTAGTGAAAGCTAATGTGATCAAGCAGACAACGGCTACAGTTTTCGTAGGGGTGAATTCAGGGTTTAACCATCTGATTCGTCCTATGTTCTATGATTCTTATCATGTGATTGAGAACTTATCCAATCCGAAAGGGGCAGAAAGGATTTATACGGTGGTAGGAAACATCTGTGAGACGGATACGTTCGCATGGGACAGAAAGCTGCATGAAGTAAGAGAAGGAGATATCCTTGCCTTCCATAATGCGGGAGCTTACGGTTTCGAAATGAGCTCAAACTTTAATTCAAGATTGAAGCCTGCGGAAGTTATGTTTTTAGATGGAAAAGCTCACCTGATCCGTAAGAGAGACGAATTTGAAGATCTGCTGAGAAATCAGATCGAAATAGTGATGTAAGATTAAAAAAAATAATAATATAAACGGTTGTCCTCTGGATGGCCGTTTTTTGTTTTTTAGTAGAATTTATTTTAAAAATCTGTATTAAAAATAACAGAGAGGTTCGCCAATAAACCTAACAGGTTTTCAAAACCTGTTAGGTTTGATGATAATAAAATTACAAATTTTTAACAGTGAAACCCTAGGGAAGGTTCAATTTAATTAGCTAATTTTGATAGGAATACAGATTTAATGCTGTATTTTATCCAGAAATAATCACCAAATCTATTATAATTATGGCTAAAAATATAGCAGAGCAAATTGTCGAAATGCTCGAAAATGCCAATGTGAAAAGAATTTATGCGGTAACCGGAGATAGTCTCAATCATCTCAATATTGCAGTCAAAAAAAGCAGCATTCAATGGATTCATGTACGTCATGAAGAGGTAGGAGCTTATGCAGCCGCTGCGGAGGCTGAGCTGGACGGATTGGCGGTGTGTGCAGGCAGCTGCGGTCCGGGACACGTTCATCTGATCAATGGAGTTTACGAGGCGCACCGTTCCCATGTTCCTATGTTGGTGATCGCTTCTACGATTCCCAGTGAAGAGATGGGAATGGATTACTTTCAGGAGACCAATACGATAAAGCTGTTTGATGATTGTAGCTATTATAATCAGATGATTACACGGCCTGAGCAGGTACAGAGGACTGTTCAGACAGCTATCCAGCATGCCATTTCTAAAAAAGGAGTTGCTGTGATAGGCCTTCCGGGAGATGTTTCTGAGCTGGAGGCCGAGGAAGCAGCCACTTCTGCTCAAATTTTCAAAACCAATCCTGTGATCCGCCCTTCAGATGATGAGCTGAGTAATTTGGCAAAACTTGTGAATGAAAGCAGGAAGGTGACACTTTATTGTGGGATAGGGGCGGCAGGAGCAAGTGCTGAAGTAATAGCATTATCTAAACATGTAAAAGCTCCTGTAGGATATTCATTCCGTGGAAAAATGGATATTCAGCCCAATAATCCTAATGAAGTGGGGCTTACCGGCTTATTGGGATTGCCTTCAGCATACCATGCGATGCATGAGGCAGATCTTGTTATCCTTCTTGGGACGGATTTTCCATATCAGAAATTCATGCCGGTAAAGAATAAGATTGTACAGATAGATGAAAGCCCGGAGAGACTGGGGCGAAGGGCAAAATTAGAATTGGGGCTTGCAGGAGATGTCGGAGAAACGATTAAAGCACTACTTCCATTACTGAAAGAAAAAGCAGATGATCATTTCCTGAATGAACAGCTTGCTTTTTATGAAAAGGTAAAAGAGAATCAGATGGAGTATGTAAAAGATTTTGGTAAAGAGGATGCTATTCAGCCGGAGTATGTTGCTCATACCCTGGACCGACTTGCTGAAAGAGATGCTGTTTTTACGGTTGATACCGGAATGTGCTGCGTTTGGGGAGCCAGATTTATTACAGGGACCGGAGCCAGAAAAATGTTAGGCTCTTTTAATCATGGTTCAATGGCTAATGCAATGCCTATGGCTATTGGAGCATCGTTGGCACATCCGGAAAGGCAAGTGATCGCGATGTGCGGAGATGGAGGATTATCTATGCTTTTGGGAGATATGGCGACTATTTTCCAGTATAAACTTCCGGTGAAACTGATTGTTTTCAATAACAGGACCCTTGGAATGGTAAAGCTGGAGATGGAGGTAGGCGGAATGCCCGATAATGAAACGGATATGATCAATCCTGACTTTGCGATGGTAGCGCAGGCGATGGGATATCCGGGTAAAAATGTACATAAACCGGAAGAAGTGGAGAATGCTATCAAAGAATGTCTGGAGCATAATGGTCCCTATCTTTTGAATATTTTCACCAATCCTAATGCGCTGGCACTTCCTCCTAAAATTGAATTTGAGCAAATCATGGGAATGACAAAATCTATGGCGCAGCTAATGCTTGGAGGAAAAATGGATGAGGTCTTTGAAACAGTGAAGAGCAATTATAAACATATCAAAGGTTTATTATAAGAAAGAGATAAAATACAGTTTAACTTTAGAATACTTATATTTTAAAAACTTCATGCTTTGTGTGAAGTTTTTCTTTTTTATAAATGGACTAAATATTTACCTTTGTTTATTATTAGTAATATCAAAATTATGAGAACTATATTATTATTCCTGGCTTTATGTGCTGTCAATTTTTCATTTGCCCAGGATCAGGAAGAACGGGATGACTCTTTTATCAGAGAAAGTAATAAAAATCTTTTAACGATAGATATTAAAGAACCTTTTATGCAGGTTGCCGTTAAGTGTAATGATTTTAAGCCCGCAGGATTTGAAGGCGGTATTGCAGAATATAAGAAAATGCTGACTAAGTATATGTATGCTTATCTGAATTCGGATTTCTACGCATTAGCAGGAGATTTTACATTTACCTTGGCAATCGATGCCGGTGGAAAGGTGATTGATGTTACAGGTTCTCCTAAAGTTACCAATAGTGAAGTTTTCTTTGATGATATGCAGTATGTAGTAAGAAGAATCAAGAAAAACTGGACTCCGGCATCTTGTAACGGACAACCTGTAGCTTCACAGATAAAAGTTAAGATGAACTTCTCTTCTATTTCAGCAGATATTGATTAATGGAGGAAAAAATACCTTTTAATTTTATCTAAATGGGGAAGGCTTTTCTCAGGCAGCAAAAAAGCTCCGATTGAAGTTTAACCGGAAAGCAGAATTTCTGAGAATAAGATTAGCTTTTCAAAAGGGAAAGTGGCAGCCGGAAACAGGAATTGATATTCAGGTTGATAATCCTTTTCAAAATTTATCTGATTTAGGATTTTGTTAAAATATTTACGCTGACATTCTGTCACAATATTTTGTATCTTTGCAGACTCATCTGTTCGTAATTTTAAATTATGAACCCTAAATTGATTATTGTGCAGGAAAAATATATAGACGAAACAAAACAGGGCGAGGCTTTTGCCATCGCCGAAAGACCGGAAAATTCTAAGAAACTGTTCTTAGAAAGCTATGGTTGTCAGATGAACTTCTCTGACTCCGAGATTGTTGCATCTATTCTTAACGAACAGGGCTACAATACAACGATGAAAGTCGAAGAAGCAGATCTGATCCTGTTGAATACCTGTTCTATCCGTGAAAAAGCTGAACAGACCGTAAGAATGCGTCTTTCCCAGTTCAAAAATCTGAAGAAAGAAAAACCGAATATGACGGTAGGCGTTCTGGGATGTATGGCGGAAAGGTTGAAAACCAAATTTCTGGAAGAAGAACAGCTGGTTGACCTTGTCGTTGGCCCGGATGCATATAGAGATCTGCCGAATCTTTTGAAAGAGACGGATGATGGCAGAGATGCGATCAACGTTATTCTCTCTAAAGAAGAAACTTATGCGGACATTAACCCTGTACGTTTAGGGGGGAACGGAGTTACAGCCTTTGTTACCATTACCAGAGGTTGTGATAATATGTGTACATTCTGTGTTGTGCCGTTTACCAGAGGAAGAGAAAGAAGCCGTGACCCGCACTCTATCATTGAAGAATGTAAAGATCTGGCCAATAACGGATACAAAGAAATTACCCTTTTAGGACAAAATGTAGACTCATACCTGTGGTATGGAGGCGGTCCTAAAAAAGATTTTGCCAAAGCTTCCGAAATGCAGAAAGCTACTGCTGTGAATTTTGCACAGTTGCTTGATCTGGTAGCTAAAGCAGTTCCTGAAATGAGAATCAGGTTCTCAACTTCCAATCCTCAGGATATGAGCCTGGATGTATTCAGAATGATGGCAAAGCACAATAATATCTGTAAATATGTACACCTTCCTGTACAGAGCGGAAGCAACAATATGCTTGCAGCAATGAACAGACAGCATACCCGTGAGGAATATCTGGAGCTTATTAAAAAAGCGAAGGAAATTGTTCCTGAAGTGGCCTTTTCCCAGGATATGATCGTTGGTTTCTGCAATGAGACAGAAGAAGATCATCAGGATACATTAAGTCTGATGAGAGAGGTGGAGTATGACTACGGTTATATGTTTGCCTACTCGGAAAGACCGGGAACACCTGCACACAAAAAGATGGAGGACAATATTCCGGCTGATGTGAAGCAGAGACGCCTTGCTGAGGTGATTGCTTTACAGGGAGAGCTTTCCAGGATGAGAATGAAATCTTATGTTGGAAAAGTACATCAGATCCTGATCGAGGGAATTTCCAAGAAAAATGAAAATCAGTGGAAAGGAAGAAACTCTCAGAATGCGGTATGCGTTTTCGATAAGCTTCCTGGCCAGAAAATAGGTGACATTGTGGACGTTTTTGTTCATGACAATACCCAAGGCACACTTTTAGGGAGAACGGTAGAGCTAAACTAAGATTTTGATAAAAGCTATTTATCTTTTCACACTGCTTTCTTTTGTTCTCATTTCCTGTCAGGTAGAGAAAAGGATAAGCAAATATCCGGATACTGTAGGAGATATTGCTTTTGATGAAAAGCTGGATGAAGTTGGTTTTCAAAAGTGTGGAGCAGGAAAAAGCAGACCTTTTAGCTTTCAGTATTATCATGGGGCGAAAGGGTTTAGTTATAAAGGGGAAAAAATAGCGATTGTTGAAAAGCTTAAAAAAGAAAACATATATTCCGAAAAGAAGATCAATGGTTATATTACCATAAGATTTTTAGTAAATTGTGAAGGAAAAGCAGGACTGTTCAGACTGAAGCATATGAGTTCAGATCTGATGGACGATGTTTTGGATGAAGAATTGGAAAATAGGCTGCTTACATTCACAAAATCACTGGATGGCTGGATGCAGAAGGAGATAGAAGGTTTAAAAGTAGATTATTATCAGTATTTAACCTATAAAATTGAAAATGGAAAAGTTTCAGAGGTATTACCTTAGCTTTTTATTACTTATAGTTTATACCAATACTATTGCACAGGTCAACTGTAATGCAGTAGAGGGAGAGGACTGTAAAAAAGCTTGTGAGTTATACAACTGGGCTTCAGATTTACAGGGCTCTGCGGAATCCCAGGAAGGATTTGACAAAGCGATTGAACTTTGCCCGGATTTTTCCAATTCCTATATGGAAAAAGCGGTTCCCTATCTTAAAAACGGAGATTTTGCGACCTGGAAAATCTTAATTGATAGGGCTGTTGCCTTAAATCCCAAAATGCATCTTGGCTACAGAGGCTGGTGCAAATTTCAGTTTTTGGGCGACTATAAAGGCGCTATTCGGGATCTGGAAGAATTTCAGAAATATTATCCTGAAGATTTAGGAAGATCCTTAAACGGGGATTATCATTTAGATGTAGTGAGAGCTATGTCTTACAGTGCTTTAGGGCAGAAGGTGAAGGCTGCAGGAATAGTAGAGAAGCTGCTGGCTACACGAGGTTATGTAAAAGGGATGTTTGATCATTACCAGCTGGGAGTCACTTATTTTGAGTTGGGAAGGTATGACAAAGCCCTTGAAAATTTTGAAAATCAAGGCAAAGAATACGACTTTGCTGAGAACATATATTTTAAAAGTAAAGTTTCTAAGATCAGAAACAAAGATTATTTGGATTTAAAAACGTTGGCATTGAAAACGTACGATGAAGGAAAGACGATGAAAGACGTCTATACTCATCATTTTAACAAAATCTACAGAAAACAGATTGAAGAACTGTAGATCATCAACATTAAATCAATAATCAAAAATTTACTTATGAGCAACGAGCTACAAAACATAAAAAACCGTTTCGGAATTATCGGGAACTTTCCGGCACTCAACAGGGCTTTGGAAAAATCGATCCAGGTCGCTCCTACAGATATTTCCGTACTGGTGATTGGAGAAAGTGGAGTGGGAAAAGAATTTATCCCGAAGATCATCCATTCAGAATCAAGAAGAAAACATCAGCCTTATATCGTTGTCAATTGCGGGGCAATCCCTGAAGGAACTATAGATTCCGAATTGTTCGGGCACGAAAAGGGAGCCTTTACAGGGGCCACTGCAACCCGAAAGGGATACTTTGAGGTGGCGGATGGTGGAACGATCTTCCTGGATGAGGTGGGAGAGCTTCCGTTACAGACCCAGGTTCGCCTTTTAAGAGTTCTGGAAAGCGGTGAATTTATGAAAGTAGGTTCTTCACAGGTACAGAAGACCAATGTAAGAATTGTGGCAGCTACCAATGTCAATATGATGAAGGCTATTCATGACGGAAGATTCCGTGAGGATCTGTATTACCGTTTGAATACCGTTCAGATCGATATGCCGCCTTTAAGAGAAAGAAAAGGGGATATCCATTTGCTGTTCAGAAAATTTGCAATAGATTTTGCAGAAAAGTACAGGATGCCTGAGCTGGAGCTGGAACCCAGTGCCGTACACTATATTGAAAGCTATTCTTTCCCGGGAAATGTGCGTCAATTGAGAAATCTTGTTGAGCAGATGACCGTTGTAGAGAGAAACAGAAATATAACGGCAGAAAAACTTGCAGAGTATATTCCGATGGAAACCCATCTTCCGATGGTGGTGAATACACCGAACACGCCCAAGCAGAATGATTTCGGAAGCGAGAGAGAGATCATGTATAAAATTCTCTTCGATATGAGAAATGATATTAATGATTTAAAATCCTTAACTTCGGAATTGATCAAGAACAGAGGTGCAGGAGATCTAAGCAGTCATGAGAAAAACCTGATCAACAGGATTTATACTCAGGAAAGCCAGCCACAGGCCAATTCAGGGTCTTTGCTGTATTTTGAGAAAAATAATGATGCTCCGGCTGTTCAGACCCCTACCATCATTTCAACGCCTGAAGACAGCTACGAAGATGTCGAGGATATTGAAGTGGAAGAAAACAGACCGGAATCCCTTTCTCTTCAGAATAATGAAAAAGATTTGATTATCAAAGCGTTGGAGAAGCATAAAGGCCGTAGGAACAGAGCCGCAGATGAATTGGGTATCTCACAGAGAACCTTATATAGAAAAATAAAACAGTATAATCTGGAAGATTAAAACCTTGATAATTAATGAAATACGGGTTTAATCATACGAAATAAATAAAAAATGAATATCAAGATCAAAAATATGAGTCTGAGGCAGTCGATGCTGGCAGGAGTGCTTTTGGCATTACTGGGAATTTTAAATTCATGCTACAGCTTTACGGGGGGAGGATCCCTGACAGATGAAAAGACGATTCAGATCAATGAATTTCCGAATAATGCACCACTTGTGAATCCTGCATTGTCACAACAGTTTTCTACTGATATTCAGAACCGGTTTCTGCAGAGAACAACGTTGAAAGGAACAAAAGAAAATCCTGATATTCTGATAGAAGGGGAAATTACAGACTATTCCATTACCCCTACTACGATCAGCTCCAATACACAGACGAACTCTGCCGGTGGGGTGATACAGCAAGCTCAGAATAAGCTTACGATTACGGTGAAAGTACATTATGAAAATAAAGTACGACCGGAGGCCAGCTTTGATAGAAGTTATACTGACGAAGCAGCTTTTAGCAGTGATTTATCACAAAGTGATATCGAAGGTTCACAAGTGAAAATTGCGACTGAAAGGATTATTAACAAGATATTTAACGACATTGTAGCGAATTGGTAAGATGAATCCAAGAGTTTTAGAATTAATAAAAAATCCGAAAAATATTCAGTTAGAAGACCTTAGTCTTCTGAAAGAAGAGATTCACACTTTTCCTTATATTCAAAATATCAGGGCGCTTCATCTGTATGGAGTGCATCTGTATGAAAAAGAAAATTATCAGAAAGAACTCTCTATTACTGCGGCTTATACCACAGATAAAAAGATTCTTTACCAGCTAATCAACGGAAAGATCAGGCAGGAGCCTACGCCGGAACCGGTTGTAGAAAAACAGCCTTCACAGTCTGTTGAAAAAGCAGTTCAGTATGCTTATAAAAGCAAAGACTTTCCGCTTAAAAGAGAATCAGAGGTTTCTTCTGAAAAGCAGGCAGAAGAGAACGATAATGCTTGTCTGTTGCCTGTTTCACAGGAGATTAAACCTATCTATGTGAATGGAGAACGCAACAGGATCCTGTTTGAAGGAGAAGAAAACTTTCTGGATGAAAAAAATTCTGAGACTATTGATATTGAATCTACCCTGGAGTCAGGAACGCTGGTAACTCACAAACCTGAAGCTGTCACAGAACCTGTTCAGAGGAAACAAGAGGAAACACAAGCGGCAATAGAAGAAAATGCCGGTGAAGACTTTAGTCCGGAGACACTTATTAATGAAGATGAAATTTCCTCAGAACCGGAAGAAGCAAAAGTTGAAGAAGAAGAAAACCTAAGTTTTCAGGAAACAGAATCAATACTGCCTGAGGTTAATATTGAAGAAAATAGCCCTGAAGAACTGATAGCATCTGAAACGGCTGTTGAAAATGAAGAGATTCCAGCTTCAGAAGCAGAACAGCAACCGGATGAATCTGATGCAGAAATAAGCTTCCATGGAACAGATACTTTCCTGCCAGATGTAAAAATACAGACCAATAGCGAAGAAGTTACCGGAACGGCTGAAATTTCCCAATCTAATGTAAACAAACATGAGGAGGAAATGAGACGTCTGATCGAAGAGGTTGAGAAAAAGATGAAGGAGACCAAATCTGTTCCGCAACAGGAAAGAGAGGAGGCAGAACCTGCTTTGGACCATGAGATCAGTTTTGCAGAGACGCAGAGTTTCCATTTCTGGTCGACCAGTGAAGAAGCTCCTGTGGCTGAAGAAGTAAAAGCTGAGCCGGTGCAGGAAGAAATTCCCGAAGCTCAGAAATCGGAAGAAGAAGAGCCTAAAGAAGAAATCACGGAAGAAGTTTCTGAAGTACAGCCGGCATGGAAACCGATGAGCGTTGAATCTAATCTGCCGGATTCTTTAATCAGTAAGTCAGCAGAGACTCCGGTCCCTATAGCTGAACCTTCTGTAAAAGAAGAACGTGTAGAAGAGGCTGAGGAAGAAATAAAAACAGAACATAAGAAATCTGAAGGGGCAGAAGAGGCGTCTCATGAAGAGATTTTGCCTGCTGCGGAGGAAATTTCTGAAGAAACAGATAAGCAGATTGAAAAGACTGGAGATCATGCGGTAAGCCCTGATGGGGTTGCTTTAAAAGCAGAAGCTCCCGTGATGAATGTTTCGTTCTTTGGAGCAGATATTTCGAGCCTTAGAGTTGAAGAAAAGCAAAAAGAAAATAAAGAGGAACCTGTAGGAGAAAGAACGGTGCAGGAGGAGGTTATCATGAAGGAAAAAACACAATCTCCGGCTGACAGTAATGTTCCCGGATTTATCAATACATGGCAAAGCTGGCTGAAAATCGACAGAAAAGAGGCTGTTGAAAAGGAAAAGGAGGTGATCAAGGAAAAAGCAATTGAAAATTTTATTGAAAATAACCCAAGAATCAGTCAGTTAAAAGAGGAAAGCACCTATGTGGTGAAAGAAAAAAATGATGATATTTCCCATTTGATGACAGAGACACTTGCCAACCTTTATTTTGAACAAAAACTCTATACCAAAGCAATCAAAGCATTTGAAATATTGATGAAAAAGAATCCGGGAAAGAAAGACTATTTCGAATCAAAAATTCAGGAGATCAAAGATTTCAGAAGTAAAAACTAAAATAAAAAAGGTACAGTCTCAAAGCATTGTACCTTTTTTTATTTAATAGGTTTGGGCGTGTTTTTATTGCCCCGTAGCTTTTTCCATGCTTTCCGTCCGTAGACAATTACCAGAACCAGTAAAACAATAGCGGCAATTGCTGCAATAACCGGTACTGCCATTGCAAGAACAGACATAATGCCCGCTCCGGCTGTTTCAGTAGTTCCTACCACAGAATTTCCCAGACCGCCTGTCGTTGCTGTAGAAGCGGCCCGTATTCCGGCAAAGCCTGAGCTTATGGTAGCGGCAGTTCCTCCACCGGCAATTAATGCCAATGCCCACTGTGGAAAAGTCCCCAAATCGGCAAACTGGCTGGCAAATAATATAGAACCTGCAACGGTAGCCATAGGAATAGAGGCCGTATCCAGCAAATGATCTACAAAAGGAATATAATAGGCCAGAATTTCAGCGATTGTCGCAATTCCTGTTGTTATTAAGGTAGGTAACCCTGCGAGCCATTCAAAGTTTTCATTCATCGGAATCCAATGGAAATAAGACGAAAGGCTTACTATAAACATGGGCAGAAAGACCCGGAAGCCTGTGGCTGCAGCCAATCCGATACCGATAAAGGCACTCAGAATATAAGAAAGATAGGGAACGTTGTCTAACATATTAATTTTCAGATTTATTGTTTTCCCTAAAATTACAAAAAGTATGCGAGATTTGAAGGATTCCAGGATATGGGATTCGTGCTTCGAAGTATTATGAAAGAATACAAATGCTGAAACTATCAAATAAAATATGCACAATTATCCGTATAAATCAGTGCTAAAAATCTGCAAGATCTGCAAAATCTGCGAGAGAAAAACAACCACATTTACAAATATTTATACATTATTATGTAAGATATATGCGCAATGATCTGTGTAAATCAGTGTCATCTGTGGTAAAAAATCTGCAAAATCTGCGAGAGAAAAACAACCACATTTACAAATATTTATATATTATTATGTAAGATATATGCGTAATGATCTGTGTAAATCAGTGTCATCTGTGGTAAAAAATCTGTAAGATCAGCAAAATTAGTGAGAGAAAAACAGCCACATTTACAGATGTTTATGCATTCTTATGCAAGAATATATGCGCAATGATCCGTGTAAATCAGTGCTATCCGTGGTAAAAAATCTGCACCATCAGCCAATCAGCGAGATAAACACAAATCATTATGGATTTACACAGACGTTTCTTATTTCTTTTGAGCTTCACAGAGCCTGATAAACTGTGCTTCAACATCCTGATATTTCGGAGGCATCTGTGGGGAAACCCAGAACAGCATTGCCATGGTCTTTTCACCAAAAGCTTCTCTAAATAAGCTTTTATTCAGGCGGTAGCACTCCCTTAGCAGTCTTTTTATACGGTTTCTGTGAACCGCTTTCTTAAAATATCTTTTAGAAACAGAAACTCCGAATCTGGGAGCTTCTACCGGAAGAGTGGGTTTGTCTTTCAGGATGATGATTCTCAGATTTCCGCTGGTTCTCCATTTACCTTTATCAAAAAGTAAACTGATGTCCGTGTTTTTTTTGAGCTTTTCAGCTCTGGGATATTTGGAATTCTGCATTAATCTTTTTTCACTAAATAATTGATCACTTCAGCGGCAGCATACAGTCCGAAAATAGCGGGCATAAAGCTGATGGTACCGTAAAATGATTTTTTGAAGTTGCTTCCGTCGGTCATCTTAAGGCTTTCTTCCTTTTGAATTTCATTGGAGAATACACACCTGAAACCCTTATTGATCTTTTCCTTCTTTAATCTTTTTCTTACCTGCTTGGCAAGGAAGCAATTATGTGTTTTGCTGATGTCCCTTACCATGACCATACTCGGATCGGTTTTCCCCCCGGCCCCCATGGAGCTGATGACCTTTATCTTTCTTTTTCTGGCAGCCTTTATTAAACAAATTTTTGGAGTTACACTGTCGATACAGTCCAGAACATAATCAAACTTTCCGGCATCAAGCACTTCATCCATTCTCTCAGGATTCAGGAACTCATTGATCTTGATGAGGTTCAGCTGGGGATTAATATCGAGAAGTCTTTCGGCTACTACTTCTACTTTATGTTTTCCAACAGTAGAATGTAAAGCCGGAAGCTGTCTGTTGATATTCGTAATATCTACCGTATCACCATCTACAATGGTCATATTTCCAACGCCTGCTCTTGCCAGGAATTCTGCGGCAAAAGAACCTACTCCTCCCAGTCCTATCACAAGAACGTTTGCCTTGATCAGCTTTTCCAGTCCCTCTTCCTTTATCAAAAGTTCAGTTCTCTCC
Source organism: Chryseobacterium sp. UF-290 (assembly GCF_058245615.1). Classification (NCBI taxonomy): domain Bacteria; kingdom Pseudomonadati; phylum Bacteroidota; class Flavobacteriia; order Flavobacteriales; family Weeksellaceae; genus Chryseobacterium; species Chryseobacterium sp. UF-290. The sequence goes on along the minus strand of NZ_JBSICB010000022.1, from coordinate 15,287 downwards.
AGCCAGTATTTATCCATTTTTTATCGTGTGTAAATTTTCTAAAATTTGTTCATTGAGTTGTTCTAAAGAAATTCCTTTTATTTCTGAAGCTTTAAGGTAAAGTTCTTCGATATTAAAATCTTCATTATCCGTTTCTAAAAAGATCTTGTCTAATGGAGTATTCTTTAAAATATCCTGCAAAGATAAATTATACAAAACAGCTTTTCCAAAACTCAGATAAAAATTATTGGCAAGAAGATCATCTGCGATTTTACGTTTCTTATTAAAACCGTGAATAATCATGGGTTGTTCAGCCTTCTTTTTAAAAGAAATTACCTCATAAAATTTTCTGACACAATGTACAATGATGGGTTTTTTTATTTCATTGGCCATTCTGATCTGTCTTAAAAAAACTTCCTCCTGAATTTTCTGATCAATAGAAACCAGGGAATCCAGTCCACATTCACCGATGGCAAAACAGCTTTGAAACAACATGCTACTCATCCGGCTAAATTGCTGTTCGATGCTATTAATATCAATGTCTTTGGGGTGAATGCCAATGGAATATGGAAAATCTGGCGGGATTTCCTCTATATCGAGATTGTAAATTCCGTTTTGTATGTATTTCTTATGATGGTGAAAATCAAAAAATTCCATTCTCAAAATTAGTGTTATTTTAGAATTAACTTAAAATTACTAAACGAACGTTTATAAATGTGTTAAAAATTTCTTAACTTTACTCAAAGTACACTTCATGAAAAAAAAATTTACAGAAAAACAGATCCACATACTTGATATTGCAGAGGAATTGATTGCAAAAAAAGGATATGAGGGAACTTCTGTAAGGGATATCTGTTCTAAAGCAAATATTAATGTCGCAATGATCTCTTATTACTTCGGTTCTAAAGAGAAAATGATGTCTTACCTCTATCAGTACAGGGTTTTGAAGACCAGGGAAAATTTTTCAGAATTTGCGGATACCATTAAAGAAGGAAAGCCTGAAATGCAGATGCGTGAGATGATCAAATATATCGTTTCCCAATTGTTCAAATATAATTATTTTCATGGGTTTGTGACTCAGGAACTCCGTCATACAGAAAACCTGAAAGACGAGCTGCTGGATTTTTATCAGCTTTTTGTCAAAAAGCTGGATGAGGTTATTAAGAAAGGAGTAGCTTCCGGGGTTTTTACCTTTACTCCAAAACCTGAAGATATTCTTACCATGATCATCGGTTCCACGTTATTTGTGATCCGGAATAAGAATTTTTATGAGCTTTACGTTCCCAGTAAAAATGAAGAAGCTTATGCTAAAGAAGCTGAAAAAAAGGTGAGAATGAATCTTTTATTAAGTGTTTTTGCCATTTTGGGATACGCTGCAGACTAAAATTACGTTAAATATTCATAAAAAAAAATCTATTGACAAAAAAGTTATATTTTTGCAAATTAGTAAATCGGCTGTATAATCCGAAAACTGTTGAATTTTTTATATGAAAAAATATATTTTAGGTCTTTTTGCTGTAGCAGTGGTTACGTCTTGTGTAAGCCAGCAGGAAAGAGCCATGAGGAGTGCTGATAAAGATTTTATCTTAAAAGCGGCTAATGAAAATTTTGCTAAGAAAAAGTGGAAAAATGCATTGGCGCTTTACGACAGACTTGCTAATCTTGTGGCAGGAACGGATGATTTTCCTAATGTGGGCTTCAATACCGCTTATGCTAACTATTATGACAAGAGTTATAAGTTGGCAGGTCATCAGTTTAAAAATTTTGCAGTCAATTTTCCAAAAGATCCGAGAGCAGAAGAAGCGGCTTATATGTCTGCTTTATGTTATTATGAAGGATCTATGGATTACAACCTGGACCAGTCCAGCACAGAATTGGCGATCAACGAGCTTCAGGACTTCCTGACCAACTATCCGAATTCTGAAAGATCTAAGAATATTACCCAGCTTATTGACGAGCTGTCTTATAAATTAGAGTTTAAGGCTTATGAGAACGGACGTCAGTACTTTAAAATGGGTGAATATAAAGCGGCGAATGTAGCATTGGAGAATGTGCTGGAAGATTTTCCGGGTACAAAGCTTCGTCCGAAAATTTATGATTATATCATGAAATCCCGCTATGAGCTGGCAATGAAATCTATTTTTGATCTTAAAGAAGAACGTATAGAAAGCGCATTGACCTATACCAAACTGGTAGAGAAAGAACTTCCTAATACGGAATACTCTAAGGCTGCTGTGGATCTTAGAGGAAAACTGGAGAAAGAAAGACAAAACTTTGCTGTGGTAAAGAAGCAGACCGAAGCAAGAATCGCTGCTTTAAATGCAAGACAGAAAAAACAGGCTGAAAAATTGGCGGAAATGAATAAAACCGAGCAGCAGATCAAGGATCAGATCGGTCATGAAAAGCAGGCAAAGCAGATGCAGAGGGACAGCGCAGCGCTTCAGACCCCTCCACCGGCAGCGACTTTCAAAATTCAAAGATAATTCGTAAATTTGCCATCTTATAAATAAAATAATTTTCTCAAAATGAGTGTAAAAGATACAAAAGCAGAAGTAAATACAATTACTTACGATAAAGATAAGATTGAAGATAAAGTAGGTTCAATCTATGAAGCTATTGTTATCATGGGAAAGAGAGCAGAGCAGATCAATGCGGAGATCCGTACGGAACTTCACAACAAATTGGATGAATTTGCCGTTCACAATTCTACATTAGAAGAGGTTTTCGAAAACAGAGAACAGATTGAGATCTCTAAACATTACGAAAAGCTTCCGAAGCCAACTTCAATTGCCATTGAAGAATGGTTAAATGAAGATATCTATTTCAGAAAAACAGAAGACAGAAAATAATCATCTGTGCTTTTATAAACGAAGGTCATAAAGGAATTGAGTTCTTTTATGACCTTTGTCGTTTTAAAGCCTGATTGTGGGAAAAAATAAGTATTTTAGTATCTCAAAAAATTAAAACTAAATGAGTGTTTCCGGTAAAAAGATACTGATCGCCGTCTCTGGAGGAATTGCAGCCTATAAAATTCATTTTCTGATAAGGGATTTTATTAAAAAAGGAGCTGAAGTACAGGTTATTATGACACCCGATTCAGAACATTTTGTAACGAAACTGAGCTTGTCTACCTTATCAAAAAAACCTGTATATTCAGATTTTTATGGTGATAACGGAACCTGGAACAGCCATGTAGAGCTGGCGTTATGGGCTGATGTTATGATTGTAGCTCCATGTACGGCCAATACCTTGTCTAAAATGGTTCACGGGATGTGTGATAATCTGTTGATTGCTACCTATATGTCTGCAAAATGTCCCGTATTCATTGTGCCTGCTATGGACCTGGATATGTATGCGCACCCATCTACCCGGAAAAACCTGGAATTGGCAGAAAGCTTCGGACATACCATTATCCCGGCAGAAAACGGAGAATTAGCAAGCGGACTGATCGGACAGGGAAGGATGGCAGAACCGGCAACTGTCTTTAATACCATTGAAAATTTCTTTACTGAAGCTACCCATATAAAAAGCCTTGAAGGAAAAACTGTTTTAATCACGGCAGGACCTACTTATGAAGCCATTGACCCTGTAAGGTTCATCGGGAATCATTCTTCCGGAAAAATGGGCTTTTCTCTGGCTGCAGAAGCGTCAAAAAGAGGAGCAAGAGTCATTCTGATCTCAGGACCAAGCTCCCAGACTCTTAATGATCCGAATGTAGAGCTGCATAAAGTAACCTCTGCCAAAGAAATGCTGGCAAAAGTATTTGAATTTTATGACGGAATCGATATCGGAATTGCAAGCGCAGCTGTAGCTGATTATGCCCCGAAAGAAGTGGCCAGGGAAAAGATCAAGAAAAATGATGAAAACCTTACCATCGAGCTGGTCAAAAATCCGGATATTCTAAAAACAATGGGTGAAAAGAAAACGCATCAGTTCCTGGTAGGATTTGCACTGGAAACCCAGAATGAAGAAGAAAATGCCAAAGGAAAGCTGGAAAAGAAAAACCTCGATATGATCGTTTTAAATTCTTTGCGTGACGAAGGAGCGGGGTTCAAGAATGATACCAATAAGATCAGAATATTTACCAAAACGGAAAAGAAAGAATTTGACCTGAAGTCTAAAGGAGATGTCGCAAGAGACATTCTGAATTTTGTTGAATCTCAGCTTTTAAAATAATTTTAATAAATTTCCGTTCTCAATTTTTAATAGACAATGAAATCGTTATGATTCACAAAGACCAATATCTATGAAGGTGATGCGATTACATATGACCTTTAAAAAACAATAAGTATCTCCATATGAAAAAAATTATAAGTTTCTTTTTTCTGTTTTTTCTGTATACCCAAAGTTTTTCCCAGGAATTGCTGGCTACAGTGCAGGTAAACTCCCAGCAGATAGGAGGAAGTAACCAGCAGGCTTTTAAAGCGTTGGAAAAAAGTCTCAGAGACTTTATTAATAATACCAGCTGGACAGGGAAAAAGCTCCAGAATTTTGAAAAAATCAAATGTGGATTTGCAATTGTTATTGCAGAAAGAGACGTTAATAAGTTCAAAGGTTCAATCGTAATTCAGGCGGTACGTCCTGTTTATAATACTACCTATGAGACCCCCCTGCTGAACCTTCAGGATCAGAGATTTGCCTTTGAATATATTGAAAATGAAAATCTTATTTTTAACGAAAGACAGTTTTCCGGTAAAAATCTTACCGATGTGATCAGCTATTATATCTATCTTATTCTGGGGTATGATGCGGACAGTTTTCAGTCTATGGGAGGTACGCAATGGTTTTCCAAAGCTCAGCAGATCGCCCAAAATTCACAGAACAGAAACTATGAAGGCTGGAATACCATCAATGAGCCGAGAAGCCGTACGATCCTGATCAATGAAATTCTTAACCCGAACTGGAGCCAGCTCCGTTCCACGATCTATACCTATCACAGAGCAGGACTGGATAATCTTTTCAACCAGGACCAGACCGCAGGAAAAAAAGTAATCTTTGATGCCCTGATGCAGCTGAAAATGTATGAAAACTCATTCCAGCAAGCTTTCTTCTTCAACTTGTTTATGGATACTAAAAGTGATGAGATCTTCAATATTTTCAATTCCGGAAATAATGGAGGGCTTATGCTTAATGATTTAAAACAGACCATGATCACTCTTTCCCCGAAAAACATTGATAACAAGTGGAATAAGTGGAAAATCTAATCTTTTAATAAGTAACAACAGACAATAAAACTTTTCTTGGGATATCGGGACAGGAAAAACTTCTGTTCCCTGAAACACTCTTAGAGTCTGTTTAAGTTTAATTGTTAATAATTTTGTCTAATTAATTTAACGCTTTATTTTTTATTTTCCCGCTGATTTTGCAGATTCAGCAGATCATTATTCGTAAATCAAATCAGCGAGATTTGCAAAATCAGCGAGAAATAATATTTTAATACAAATTTAAACAGGCTCTTAATTCATTTAAAAAAACTTATTTTTACAGTTCAGATTCAAATTGAATTATAATCCGGATTATCAATGCTTTCGAGAATTTACATTAAAAATTTTGCCTTGATTGATACCCTTGAAGTATCATTGAAAAATGGTTTACAGGTAATAACCGGTGAAACCGGAGCTGGGAAGTCTATTATTTTAGGGGCTCTCCGGCTTATTTTAGGGGAAAGGGCAGATGTAAAATCAATTGCAAAGACTGAGGAAAAAAGTGTGGTGGAAACTGAGTTTGACCTTAATAACCAGTTTAAAAAGTTCTTTATTGAAAACGATCTGGATTATGAGCTTCAGACGATTATCAGAAGAGAGATCCTTCCTTCCGGAAAGTCCAGGGCATTCATCAATGATGTTCCGGTGACGCTGGATATTCTTAGAGAACTTTCCTCTCAGCTGATCGATATCCATTCCCAGTTTGAAACATCCAATCTCTTTACGTCGGAATATCAGTTTAAAATTATTGACGGACTTTCTGAAAATAAAAAGGTCATTGAGCAATATCAGCAGGAATTTTCAGACTTTCAGAGCCTGAAACTGCAGCTTAAAAAATTAAAGACCCAGCTTTCAGAGACAAATAAAGAAAGCGATTACAAAGAATTTTTATTGAATGAGCTGGAAGAATTAAAGCTGGATGATGTTGACTATGAAGATATCCAAAACCAGCTTTCCATCCAGGAAAATGCAGGAATGATCTCCGAGAATGTAGGGCAGATCCTATCCCGTTTCCATCAGGAGGAAATCGGAATCCTTTCTTTTTTCAATGAAGCTAAAAATAAGCTTTCAAAGATTTCTGAAGTTTCTACCAGCTTTGCTGAGCTTGATGAAAGATTTGAAACTTCTTTTGTTGAATTGAAAGATATCATTTCCGAGCTGGAAAGCGAGGCGGACAGGGTAGAGATCAACCCGGAAAACCTGTTATATCTTACCGATCTTAATAACAGGATCAATGCTTTATTCCTTAAGCATAATGTTTCAGACCTTAATGAGCTGATCGGGATCCGAAACCAGCTGGCAGGAGACCAGAAAGGCGCTTCCGAGCTGGAATCGCAGATCGCTGAAACAGAAGAAAATATAGCTAAAAAAGAAAAGGCGCTTCAGGCCCTGGCAGAAAAGCTCTCAAAGAACCGGAAAAAAAATGTTCCCGTTTTTGTAAAAAAAGCGGAAGGACTTCTTAAAAAACTTGGGCTTGAAAAGGCCAAAGTAGATATAGAATTACAGGATGCCCCGGAATTTAATCCTTTTGGAAAAGAAAATATCCAACTGCTGTTCCAGGCCAATTCAGGTTTCCCGTTAAAACCAATTCAGACGGCCATTTCCGGAGGAGAAAGGTCCAGGGTGATGCTTGCCGTAAAAAAGATCATTGCAGAAAGCGATGAGCTTCCGACGCTGATTTTAGATGAGATCGATACCGGGGTTTCAGGTAAGGTTGCAGAAGAGATCGGAAACCTCATGAGAGAAATGTCCGGAGACATGCAGCTGATCGTTATTTCCCATCTGGCACAGGTTGCTGCTAAAGGAAATGATAACTATAAAGTGATCAAACAGGATATTTCAGGAAGAACACAATCTACGATCATCCCGCTGAACGATGATGAAAAGCTGAATGAAATCGCACAGCTCCTTTCCGGAAGCAAAATTACAGAAGCCGCTTTAGCACAGGCAAAAGTATTGATTGGCTGAAAGATAGATGCTTTCAATACATTTTAATTGTCATTCTGAATGGAGCGAGAGCGGAATGAAGAATCTCAGCTTTGAGTACATTAAAAATTATGGGATTGGGTTTTACGGGTAATTATTTTTCTAGATCTTCAATGCTCTTTCTTAGAGCTTCTATTTCTGCATCTTTTTGTTGGATTTCCTTTTTCAGCATCTCAATGAATTCTTTTTGACTTTCTAATAAGAATTCAGGAACATTACAATAATAGTTACCGCTAATACTTCCATTATTACTGGTAATAGTATTCTCAAAATAATTAGTAACATTTTTGTTTGGATCAGTCTCTCTTATATCTTCAACGTTTGTTTCCAATAATTTTGAAATTCTGTCCCATTCTTCATCAGAAATTTCTACTTCCCCTTTTTCTTTTCTGCTGTATTGGGTCTGGCTGATGTTAAGATATTCTGCCAGATCTTTCTGGGTGAAAGCCTTTTCGTTTCTTTTTCTGATTAACTTTTCCTTTACCATAACGCATTTTTTACAAATGTAGAAATTATTCGAATATAACCGAATAAAGGTGAATAAAAAAATCTGTTGTGGTGTCATGAAAAAATAGTTATTTTGAGGTGTTAAAAATTCACAAAGAGATGAAAAATATTATTTCAACGCCATTTTTTTTCTAGTTACGAAGATGTATTTAAAATACGACAGGTTCTGTCGCTATCCTGTCATAGCTTTGTATTAGTTAACCGAAGTACAAACTTTAAAACCCTATTTTTATGAAAGCATTGTATTTATCAGGGTAGATTCATTTACCGTAAAATCCCCATGTTAAAAATAGGGGTTTTCCCTGTTGTGGGAATTCTTAACATTTTTTATATTCGCGCAAAAATTACAATTAATGAAGAAAAATTACTTAAGTGCACTATTCTTATGCATTACTTTGGGCGTTTCTGCCCAGGAAATTTTATGGCAACGGGATATTAAATCGAATACACAGGATTTTATAAGCCAGGTTACCACAACGATCGATCAGCAATACCTTATCACGGGCAGTTCTATTCAAAGCAAAAGCCAGCCGCCAGCTGCTAACAGCCAAAAGCAAAACAACGGTTATGATTTTCATTTGGTAAAACTCAACCAACAGGGCGAAGAAGTCTGGGAAAAGTATTTCTCCGGTCAGAATCATGATTACCTGTCGGCAACAGTTACCACACAGGACGGTGGATTTTTAGTTTCAGGTACCTCGTATTCTAATAAGGGTCTGGATAAAAAAGATGATTCCAAAGGAGGCTCTGACATATGGCTGATCCGGCTTAATGAATTTGGAGACGAATTATGGCAGAAAACCTTGGGAACATCTTCTGATGAAGAAGCCAGAGCAGTGATCCAAACCACAGATCTGGGCTTCTTTGTAGCCGGAAATGTACAGAATTCATCCAAAGGCTATGGTTCTAAAGATGCCTGGATCATCAGGCTGGATAAGGACGGAAAAGAATTATCCCAACTTATCTTAGGAGGAAAAGGTTTGGATGAAGTTGAAAAAATGATACCAACGAAAGACGGCGGAGCGCTCCTTGGTATTTATTCCAGAAGCTCCGAAGTTCGTGATTCTGGAGTAAGAAATCCAGAGACCAAACTTCCGACCGGTCAATCTGCCAACCGAAACTTATCATCTGCAACCTCTACAGCTATTAGCCAGTTGCCAAAAGCCAGCAGCAATTTCGGTGAAGGCGACTACTGGATCGTAAAGCTGGATAAGAACGGAAAAGTAGAATGGGAAAAGAACTATGGAGGGAAAGGAGATGATCATATCAGAACTTTGGCCTTGACTTCAAACGGATATATTGTTGGAGGAGAATCGAGATCAGAAAGATCCGGTAATAAAACCGTGGGTATAGAAGAAGGCACAGACCTTTGGCTGATCGCTTTGAATGAAAGAGGAGAAGAGCAGTGGCAGAAATCTTACAACTTTGGCAACCGTGATATTCTGATGAGTATGAGTACCATTCAGAGTCAAGATACCAGAGCCAGGAACCAGGACCTGACCAAAGGAATTCTTTTAGGGGGTTATACCCATGCTGAGGGAAGAATAGAGAAGAATGATGAGACATTTTGGATGCTGTATGTGGATGGGAATGGCAATGAGCAGTGGAGGAAGCATGTGAGTGGAGAATCGAGACAAAGAGAGGAAAGGCTTTCAGATTTGAAGCTGAACAGAGATGGATCTATAGTTCTGGCTGGTACCAGTGCCACGGAATTAGGAAAGGAGAACTGGAAGATTGTAAAACTAGGAGATAAGCAAGTGGACCAGCTGATCGAGAAATATGACATCAGGATCTACCCGAATCCTGTATCTGATTATGCTTATGTAGAAATCGGCTTTGATTTCAAGGAAGCTGATATTATGCTGTATGATATGAGTGGAAGACAGATCCAGAATCTGAAGACGAAAAATAAGGTGACTAAGATTAATACCCAGTCTCTGGTACAGGGAGCTTATCTGGTGACCATAAAAACAGATACCAATAAAACAGCAAATGCTAAACTGATTAAGAAATAAAACATAGATATGAGAAAAAAATATATACCCATAGTATTTCTGTTGGCTTTTGGTGAGTACAATGCCCAAAATGCATTGCTTCCTGAGCCTACGACATCATCATTTTCAAGCTATATCAATACCCCTGCTTCACCTGCAACGGGAATTCCTGAGGTAGGAGTTCCGCTATATCAGCTGGAAACAGGAAATAAAAATATCTCTGCACGTGTAGCCCTGTCCTATCATGTATATAATTCCGCTTATAATATTCCCGGAAGCGAAGTAGGATCAGGCTGGTCATTGTTTAAATCCGGTATCATTTCCAGAACTGTTGTAGGTGTGCTGGATGAAACACTCAACTGGAGTGATACGGAACCTGATAATGCCGATGTGTTTTATTATTCTGTTCCAGGGCATTCCGGAAAGTTTAAAGTATACAGGGATGCCGCTACCGGCCAAATGGCAATTATCAATATTACAGGAGAAAAAATAAAAATTGAATGTGAAAGAAATACGACCGATACAAAATTCATTATCAATTCATTTAAAATAACAGACGATAACGGATTACAGTATTTCTTCCAGGATAATGATTTTGCTTTGGCAAGGCCCAGCCATTCTTATATCAATTATAAATCGGCTTTTGTTCTTACTAAAGTTCTGGATGAAAATGATCATGAAATTGTAACCTATCAGTATGATAAAAAAACAAAATATCTGGGGGCTTCTACCACAAAGAAATATGAATATAATAAGCTGGTCAATATAACAACAAGAGCAGGAAAGATAAAATTTGAATATAATTATAATCCATCGGAGGATAATAATACGGAGTTTAATAATAATGATCCTTACAGCATTTCATATGTCAGCCTTACCGATACCAAAGACAGGGTGATTTCAAGATATGAGCTTTCTTATGGCGGGTTAGGTCATTATGACCCTATAAAAAAAGAGACTGTAGGAAAAAGAAGCCTGTCTGCTGTCAAAAAACAGAATAAATCTCTGGTGACGGAGGAAGTTACTTCATTTGAATATACTACCAATCTTAATCTGCCGGAATATACTCCCTGGGGAGACAGTTTTTTCTGCCCGTCATACAATACCATAGCAAATCCCAAAAATTATCTTCAGGGATATCTTAAAAAAGTTACATTTCCTACCAAAGGGTATATCGTATATAATTTTGAAGCTAATGAAGTATATAATGATAAGACGCAGGTTGATTATTCTGATAAAAAAATGATTATAGATCCTCAGAATCAGTATTACAGCCAGACCGATGAATTTTCCGTCGATACTCATACTACAAGGACCTATACCGTTCAGGTGCCTTCTGAAAGCTTTTTGCAATTTGAAATGACGGATGATTATATGGAAACGGACATTCATGGTCATGATGTAATTTTTAATTATACAATAAAAAGAAACGGAGTTACTCCCTCTACAATACCTTCATGTCCTTATGTAACCTATAAATTAACAGACGGAGGCGCTTACACCATTCAATTCAAAGGAGGTGGAAAAGGAATGTTTAAAGTATACAGTCTGAAAGCCAGGCCAAAACCCTATAAGAACATGGAGTTTGCCACTGAAGGAGTAAGGGTAAAAAGAATTCAGTCATTTGATGCCGATGGTACTTTGGCCAAATCCAAAAGCTATGAATATAATGACTTTAGCAACCCTCTGAGCTCAACCGGATATAGTTTTCATCATGAAAACTGTACGGAGGAAGGATCATCGTATGTTTTATATAAGAATGTAAAAGAAACTGATGAAATAGGTTCTTCCCATAACGGATATACGAAATATTATTTCAAAACCCCGATGGACTATGTTTCAGGGACACTTTCAAAACCTTTTTATAATCTTACCTCTTCAGGAGTTTTAGCCAGAAGAGAGATCTACAATAAGCAAAATCAGATGGTGGAATCCTCAGACTATGACTATGAGTTTGAGAATATGGCGGATACCGGAGAATATAACATATGTGGCGGTAGGACGATGCCGGCCTGGATGAAATATACCAAAGAAACTCATAAAACCTATTTTGACAGCCAGCAATATTATACAACAACAGCTGAAACTACTTTCAGCCCCTTCAACCATAAGGAATCGGTAAGTAAAACAACAGATGCTGAAGGTAACATTACTGAATCTGTCATCCGCTATGCTATGGATATAAACAATCAGAAGTTCATTTCCCGAAATATAATATCAGCAGCTTTGGAGGGAGAAACCAAGGTTAACGGAATAATGATGTCTAAGCTGGAAACCAGATATGATAATCCTTCCCACTTCTATCCCACATCCATAGTCAGTTATGATCTGGCCCAGACCCCTGAAACATCAGTTACCTTTGATCTTTATGATTCTAAGGGGAATCTGTTGCAGTCTACAGATAAAGCAGGAGTATCCACCACGACGATCTGGGGGTATCACCAGACTTTACCCATTGCACAGGTTGTAGGCGCTAAATATAATGATATAGCCTCTCTGCCTGCCGTTACATCAGCCATTACGGCTTCAGATGCAGATGATGACAACCCTGCCGGTGAACCTGCTCTGGTGGCTGCTTTGGAAAACCTGCGTAAAGATCAGCAGCTGAAAAATCATATCATCACCCTCTATACCCATAATCCGTTGACAGGCATTACCAACACCATATCCCCCAATGGGATGAAAGCAACCTATGAATATGACGATTACAGCCGTTTGATAAAAATTAAAAATGCTTCCTCCCAGGTAATTAAAGAAAACCAATACAACTTTAAGCAATAATACCATGAAACATAATATGATAAAAAATACAGGATTATTGTTTGTTGTCCTTTCACAGACATTATCCGCCCAGCTATCCCCTTCGGAGAACTATATATATTCCAAAACCTGTCTTAATGAAGACTGCAGTAAGAAAACAGAATCGGTGGAATATAAAGACGGCCTTGGAAGACCAAAACAGCTCATAGGCATTAAAGCTTCCCCTTCCGGGAAAGATGTGGTCACACCGATAGAATATGACCCTTTCGGAAGACAGCTGAAATCTTATCTTCCTGTACCGCAGCAGGGTACTAACAATGGCGGAATACATACAGATCCGCTCAATAACGCTTCTACGATATATGGAAATGAAAAGATCTATACCGAAACTATTGTTGAAGAATCCCCTGTGGGAAAACCGACACAAGTTTATTCGGTGGGAAACGCATGGTCAGCCCGTCCGAAAAAATTCGCTTATGATGCGAATGCCGTTACCCACGAAGAGGTAAAAAAATATACTGTTTCCACATCATGGGTTAATGGTGCTACCCAAAATACCATTGCCCTGTCAGGCAGCTATCCTACAGGAACACTGATAAAAACAACAGTGACCGATGAAGACGGCAATACCGCCATTGAGTTTAAAAACGGTCTGGGCCATACAGTGCTGGTAAGAAAAGAACTAAGCAGCACCCGGAATGCAGATACCTATTATGTGTATAACCCATACGGCCAGCTTGCTTTTGTTATTCCCCCTAATGCCGTAGAAACCGTATTAAGCCCTGAAAACCTGGATATGCTTTGCTATCAGTATAAATATGATCCCAAAGGCAGACAGGTGGAGAAAAAGATGCCGGGCAAAGGCTGGGAATATTTCGTATATGACAGGGTAAACAGATTGGTTCTGTCCCAGGATGCCAATATGGGGACATCGAAGATGTGGCTGTTCAGCAAATATGACCAGCTGGGAAGAGTGCTGTATACCGGAACGTATACGGGAAGCCACAATTACGGAAGCGAAGGCAGACAGGCGGAGCAGAACAGCGTAAATGCCAATGCCGTACTTCATGAAAGCAGAAGCACGGGAGGATTTAATGCCACAGGAATCACCGCTTATTATACCAATAATGCTTACCCTACAGCATTCACAAAGATTCTTTCGGCGAGCTATTATGATACCTATCCCCAGGGAGGTCCCGGCAGGCCGGCACAGATCATGGGGCAAAATACCATAAGCGATGCTATGGAAGCTTCCGTCAATACCAAGGGGCTTCCTACAGCATCTTATGTAAAGAATATTGAAGATGACAGCTGGACGAAAAGCCATATCTGGTATGATGAAAAATCCAGAGCCATAGGAACCTATTCCATCAATCATCTGGGAGGATATACGAAAACGGAGAGCGAGCTGGATTTTGCAGGCTTGCCAAAACAGACTAAGGCATATCATAAAAGATTAGATACAGATCCCGAAAAAGTCATTGCCCAGACTTTTGAATATGACAGCCAAAACAGGCTTCTGGTCCATAAGCATCAGGTAGGAAGCAATCCTGTTGAGATCCTGGCACAGAATGAATATAATGAGTTGTCCCAGGTGAAAAATAAAAAAGTAGGCGGAACCTCTGCGGCTTCACCCCTGCAAAGCATTGATTATACCTATAATATCAGGGGCTCACTTACCAGGATTAATGACCCTTCCGATCTTAATGGTAAGCTTTTCGGGTATGAAATAAAATATACCAATCCCAATAATACCTCCACAAAATATGATGGGTCCATTACTGAAACAGACTGGAAAACAGCAACAGACAATGTGCTGAGAAGATATTCTTATTCATATGATGGATTGGGAAGGCTTAAAAAAGGAATGTATTCCGAGCCATTATCATCTGTGCCGCAAAACGATTGGTTTAATGAAATCATAAGCTACGATCTGAGCGGGAATATAACCACCATGCAGAGGAACGGAGGATTATATTCAGGCGCAGTCCAGCTTATTGATGATCTTACCTACAATTATACCGGAAACAGGCTCAATGCTGTTACTGATGCTTCAGGGAATTATAACGGCTACCCCGATACTTCAGGTACTCCGATTTCTTATGATGCTAACGGAAATATGAAGGACCATAAGGATAAGGGCATTTTACAGATCGATTATAATTTTCTTAACCTTCCGAAATATATTAAGTTTAATCAGGCTGTAGCCAGCAGAGGAGGCGCAAGATATGTGAACACGTCATATACTTATCGTAGTGACGGTACTAAGCTGAGAAAAATACACCAATATAAAGACGGGGCAAACGAATACCTGGCTTCAAAAACTACGGATTATTCAGATGGTTTTCAGTATGAAGCGGTTGCAACGCTGGCAAACCCTTCGGCTCCTTTTATTTTAAAGTTTGTACCAACAGCAGAGGGCTATTATAATTTTGAAAATAATAAGTATATTTACAGCTATACGGATCACTTGGGAAATGTGCGTTTAAGCTACACGAAAAACGGTTCAGGAACGGAGATCATTGAAGAGAACAATTATTACCCATTCGGGATGAAACATGAAGGTTACAATGCATTAGCAGGAAATCCTTCTTACAATTACCAATATAATGGAAAAGAATTGCAGACGGAAACGGGTTGGAATGATTATGGCGCCAGAATGTATATGGCAGACATTGGCAGATGGGGCGTTGTGGATCCATTAGCAGAGACCACAAGAAGGTTTTCACCTTATAATTATGCATTAAATAATCCTGTGAGCTTTATCGACCCGGATGGTCGAAAAGCTTATGCTCCTGATACGTGGAGCTGGAATATAAGTTCTGGCGGAGCCGCTTCGTATTATCTTGCAGGCGGA
>NZ_JBSICB010000021.1:0-79189 GCF_058245615.1 Chryseobacterium sp. UF-290 | reverse complement strand
TGATCCGGTAGTTCAGCTGGTTAGAATGCCGCCCTGTCACGGCGGAGGTCGCGGGTTCGAGTCCCGTCCGGATCGCAACTACGATATCAAAGTAATACAAGAACTGTAAAATATACATTTTACAGTTTTTTTGTTTTTATATGTGTTTACAGAGAGTAAAAATTGATCAGTACAAAAGTTGAGGAGAAAATAATATTCCTGTTTTTGACATAAAGAATTTAATTCTTATACCATATATGATAAAGGCGTGTAAAAAGGGAGCCAATTTACTTCTTGACAAAATGAATTTTTATAAAAATTCAAACAATCAAAATCAACATTGATAAAAAGTGTAAACAAACTAAAATGGAAAAAGTTTTCCAGAACCTGCTCAATAGTTTTGCTTTCAAGTATATTTTCAGAATATTTGAAAAATTATATTTTGAATAAAAATTAACATATGGTATTAAAAATATTGATAATAATTATTATCTTCGTTTAAAATAAAAGCCACCAAGTGTTGAATTAATGAAAATGATATTTTAGCTTTATTTGTATATGGGGGATGTTTTTAAAATCAGGGAGTTAAGGTATATGCCCTGGTGGTCTGTTTTTCTTATTGATACTTTACTCATTTTTTTTTCTATTTTATTTTCATATTTACTCTTAATAAGCAGTCTGAAAGTAAAAATTAATTTTATTGAGTATCAGAATGAAAAAATATTGACAGTTGTTATTGTTAATATTTTCTTTATGTTTCTGTTCAAAACCTATTCGGGAATTATAAGGTACTCTACATTTTTTGATTTTTTCAGAATTGTTTGGTCTTCGGGAAGTACCCTGATCGTGTTGCTTGGGGTGAATTTTATCTCATCTTTGGAATTGGGTAAACCTGTATATTTATATACGGCTCTTTTCTTATTTTTCTTTATTTCTGTTTTTCTGATGTTTTTCTTCAGAATGCTTACCAAGCGGTTTTTCAGTGCAGTGATGGGTCCTAAGAATAGCAATGCTTCATCCAAAATGAGAATTGCTGTAATAGGAATAGATGGTGAGTCTGTATCGCTGGCGAATGCAATCATTCACAGTCCAAGACATCCTTATATGCTGGCAGGGTTCGTTAGTGCAAGGTCGGATTTTAAAAAGGCCATGTTGCTGGGCCATAAGATTTATAAGAAAAAGGAATTCCTTACAAGTGATCAGCTGACGAGACAGTTTGATGCCGTTTTAATCAAAGGAACGATGTCAAAGCAGGAGGTAGAGGAATGGATGACCCTTGCTTTAGATAAAGGATTAAAGATATTGAAAGCACCTGTCATTAATAAGATGAAAGAAAGTGGTATTATAGGAAGTATCCGTCCGCTTGAAATTGAAGATCTGCTCAACCGTACCCCAATCAAGATAGAAAATGAAGAAGTAAAGAAACGCCATTTTAATAAGAGTGTTTTGGTGACCGGTGGAGCCGGATCTATTGGAAGTGAAATTGTAAGGCAGGTGGCACAGTTAGATCCATCTCTTATTGTAGTTGTGGATCAGGCTGAATCTCCTTTGCATGAGCTTAAGCTTGAGATGTTGGAGAGATTTCCCGGTCAGAATTTCAAATTTGTGCTGGCAGATATTTCAAACCGCTACCGACTTGAGAAATTATTTGAAGAGAATGAATTTTCAATTATATATCATGCTGCTGCATATAAGCATGTCCCTTTAATAGAAGATAATCCGCATGAAGCTATTTTTGTAAATATAGGAGGGACCAGAAATCTGGCTTTATTATCTAAAAAATACAACGTTAATCGTTTTGTAATGGTATCTACGGATAAGGCTGTGAATCCTACCAATGTAATGGGAGCTTCTAAAAGGGCTGCTGAGCTTTTTGTGCAGTCTTTACAGAATTCGCCGGATAATACTACAAAATTTATTACGACCCGTTTTGGGAATGTACTTGGATCTAACGGTTCCGTGATCCCCCATTTCAGAAAACAAATTGAAAAAGGAGGTCCTGTTACCATTACCCATCCTGATATCATTCGTTATTTTATGACCATTCCGGAAGCCTGCGAATTGGTACTTCAGGCGGGGACGATGGGACAAGGGGGTGAGATTTATGTTTTCGATATGGGCAAACCGGTTAAAATCCTGGATTTAGCGGAAAGAATGATAAAATTATCAGGATATACACCAGGTATTGATATTAAAATTGATTTTATAGGCTTAAGACCTGGTGAAAAGCTATATGAAGAGCTTTTAACTGATAATTCTACGACTATTCCTACCCATCATGAAAAAATTATGATATCCAGAGATCCGTTGATGGAGTTTGAAGAAATTGAAGTCTTATGCAAACAAATTATGCTTTCTGCCGTTAAGAAAGATAGTTTACAGGTTGTTAAAATACTGAAGGTCATTGTACCGGAGTTTATAAGCAATAATTCGGAGTTCGAAATCCTGGATGGAGTGGCTGTAAAAGAGGCCCTTCATTAGAAAAAATAAGTCAATAAAAAAAGATAAAAAATTAAAAAAAAATTAAATTTTTTGTTGTTTTATTTTCAATCGGAATGATAATTGCTACACAAAGAACTAACCTTGAAAAATAATTAACCATAAAAATTATTTAGCATTAAATATGTCCCTATATAGTTGGACTTTATAAAAAAAATGTGTAGTTCGCTCCTTTATTATATATTATAAATAATAAATATCTTTAATGAAGGTTGCCTATTAATTTCAGTAGACTTAAAACAGCATATGAAGAAATCTATTATTACATATCTGGTATTGTTATCAGTTATATTATTATCATGTAAGCCTAAACAGAGTATGGTATATATGTCAAATCATAATATGGAAGAAGAGGTGAGCAAGGCTAAGTTTCAGGGCTTACATATCCAGGAGGGTGATGTCCTTTTGATTCTTGTCTCTGCACTGGATGAAGTTGCGGTAAAGCCTTTTAATCTTAATACCACTAATAAGGTAGGAAGCACTTCTACAAGCGGACCTAATCAATATGTACAGCCAAGTGAATACTTAGTGAATGAGAATGGATACATTAATTTCCCGGTTTTAGGTAATGTATATAGCAAAGGGATGACACAGGTACAATTAAAAGAAGAGCTGGAATCCCGTTTAAAAAGATATCTTACAGATCCCCTGGTTACGATTAGTCTTAAAAATTTTAATATAAGTGTTTTAGGAGAGGTTAAAAATCCGGGGCAGAAAGAAAGCAGTACGCAAAAGCTTAATATTTTCCAGGCTTTAAGCCTTGCCGGAGATATGACGGACTATGGAGACCGTAAAAGCATTAAGCTGGTTCGTACCGGAGATAACGGGACAGATGAAGTTGTCAATTTAGATATTTCAAGATCTGATATTGTTAATTCTCCCTACTATTACATGAAGCAGAATGATGTATTGTATGTACAGCCGGATAAGAATAAGCAAATACAAGCCAATACAAATCCGAACAGGGCCCTTACTTTTCAGATCCTTGCTTCAGCACTCGGTGTAGCCACTCTTATTATTTCTTTAACACGATAATACACTATGCAGCAAATAGAATTTCAGGAAAAGGAAGAAAAGTTGAATATAAGAAAAACTATTTCTCAATACTTATATAAATGGCCGTGGTTTATCGCCTCTATTCTGATTTTTGTAATAGGTGCTTATATTTATCTTAGGTATAGTGCACCTCAATATCAATCAAAAACCACTCTTAAATTTGATAAAAAACAAAATGATCTTTCCTCTGCTTTGTCTGATCTGGACAATCTTGGTATAGGTTTGGGTAATGCAGATGAGCTGAAAAGTGAAGCAGCAGTTGTGAAGTCGCGGCCTATACTTATGCAGGTTGTGAAAAATCTTAATCTTAATGTAGAGTATTTTAATACAGGAGAGATCAAAGATTCACAAATGTTTTCCGAAGCTCCAGTAACAGCAAAGATCTTAACCAATACGGATAAAAAATTTATATCCTCTGAATATACTTTAACGGATGTAAAAGGAGAGCAGTTTACACTTCAGAGCGGGAAAAAAAATAAGATTACAGGGAAATTTAATATTCCCATACAATTGGATTTTGGAACTGTGGTATTTCAAAGAAACCCCGCTGTTGCCATTAAATCTGAGTATAAAATCGTTTTTTGGAATCCTGTTGAGACTGTAAAAAAACTGGAAAAAAAAATACAGGTAACGTTACCTGAAGAAAAGGCTATGTTGATGGATATTAGTCTTATCGCATCACTTCCTGAAAAATCTGAAGCTATTCTTAATGAAGTAGCCAGACAGTACAATTTAGATGGGCAGAGAGATAAAAATTTACAGGCTCAGAATACACAGGAGTTTATTGATAGAAGGCTGGAAGTTATTACCAAAGATCTTTCCGGGGTTGAAAATCAGAAAGAAGATTTCCAAAACCGTAACCGTATTGTTGATTTGCAGGCCCAGGCTCAACTGGCTCTTCAGAATACCAGTGAAAATACAAAGTCTCTTCTTCTTCAGCAGACTCAGCTTGATCTTTTGAACTCTCTTACAGCAGAAGCTTCAAAAAGTAATAATCAGCTAATGCCATCTAACCTGGGACTGAGTCCTTCGCTGGAACAGACTATTTCTCAATACAATCAACTCGTTATCAGTAGAAATAAGACCCTTAAGCAAGCAACTAATGAAAACCCGGCTGTCATAGAAATGAACAGGGAGATTGCTGCTTTGAAGGATAATATCCGGGACAATATCCGTGAGCAGAAAGCAAGTGTACAAGCGGGTATTGCTCAGCTTCAAGGCCAGATTAATACGAATAACAGTATCATAGAAAAGGTTCCTGGACAAACTAAAGTATACAGAGGAATAGAACGACAGCAAAATCTCAAAGAGCAGCTCTTTCTATTTCTTCTTCAAAAAAGAGAAGAAAATGCAATCAATCTGTCAGTAGAGGTGCCAAAAGCTAAAATTGTAAACCCTGCATTTACGGAAGATATACCTGTATCCCCTAAAAAAAATATTATTTTTTTAGGAGCTTTTTTCCTTGGGCTATTAATTCCTTTTGCCATTCTTTATTTTCTATTTATGCTGGATGATAAGATTTATACCAGGGATGATATTAAAGAGCGTTCAGGAATGGGGGTGCTGGTAGATATACCGTCCCTTAAGGATAATGAAAACCATCTGATACAGAAAAATGATTTCTCAGAGCTTGCAGAAGCATTCAGAGTCCTTGTATCCAACCTGAAATTCGTCTTACCTGTAAAAGATTCTGCTAAAGTCATTATGGTAACGTCTTCAGTAAAAGGCGAGGGAAAAACCCTTGTATCTGTTAATCTTGCTCTTACGTTAGCGAATAAAAACGGAAGAGCGCTGCTAATTGGTTCAGACATCCGTAACCCTCAGATTCAGCGGTATGATAGTGAGCCTACCAAAAGAAAAGGTCTTACAGAATTTTTATATGATGACTCTGTAAAGGTGGAGGAGCTTATTCATACATCTACTACCAATCCTTCATGTGATGTCATCTATGCCGGAGCGATTCCTCCGAATCCTCAGGAGCTGCTTTCTAATGGAAGATATCAAAAGCTTATCGAGCAGATGTCATCTCAATACGCTTATATCGTTATAGACTCTGCACCGCTGATGCTGGTTTCAGATACTCTCAGCATTGCTGATACAGCCGATGCAACCTTATATGTTCTAAGATCCGGCGTGTCAAGAAATGTACTGATAGACTTTGCTAATGATCTGGTGAAGGACTCTAAGCTGGACAATGTATCTTTTGTTATTAACGATGTTTCAAAGCGAGCAGGTGGCTATGGGTACAACTACAGCTATGGCTATGGATACAGTAATGCCAATGAGAAAAGTTGGTGGAAGAAAATGTTTAAATTATAGAAATGCATAGAATTTTAATTACAGGTGGAGCGGGTTTTATCGGTTCTAACTTAACAGAGTATTTTTTAAATAAAGGCTATAACGTTGTTTGTCTGGATAATTTTTCAACAGGACATCGTCATAATGTTGAACCTTTCCTTGAAAATCCAAATTATAAACTCATTGAAGGTACTATCTGTGATTTGGAAACTTGCCGGAAAGCGGTAGAAAATGTAGATTATATATTACACCAGGCAGCATTGGGATCTGTTCCCCGGTCAATTAAAGATCCTATTACCAGTAACGAGGTTAATGTTTCAGGCTTTTTAAATATGCTGATTGCAGCCCGTGATGCCAATGTAAAACGTTTCGTGTATGCTGCTTCATCATCTACATATGGAGATTCTACATCATTGCCTAAAGTTGAGGACGTTATCGGAAGACCATTATCACCATATGCCATTACCAAATATGTTAATGAATTATATGCGGATGTATTCGGAAAAACTTATGGAATGGAATGCATTGGTTTGAGGTATTTTAACGTATTCGGACGAAGACAGGATCCTAACGGAGCTTACGCCGCTGTGATTCCTTTATTTATAAAACAACTGATCAATCATGAGGCTCCGAAAATCAATGGTACAGGTGACTATTCCCGTGATTTTACTTACATAGACAATGTAATCCAGATGAATGAGCTGGCCATGCTGACTGAAAACCCGGATGCGGTGAATACAGTTTATAATACAGCAGTCGGTGATCGTACAACATTGAATGACCTGGTGGGATATTTAAAAAAATATTTGAGTGAATTTGATGGGGAGATTGTCAACATTAATGCTACCCATGGACCGAACCGTGTCGGTGACATCCCACACTCACTGGCATCAGTAGAAAAAGCAGAAAAATTATTAGGATATAAACCCAGCCATAATATAGATAAAGGCTTACAGGAAGCTATTAGCTGGTATTGGGCGAATTTAAAGTAAACATTTTTTAATCGAACCTTTATGAAGAAAGAACATAAAATTGCCATTATAGGATTAGGATACGTAGGTTTACCTTTGGCCCGTCTGTTTGCAACCCAATATCCGGTTGTAGGCTTTGATATCAATCAGAAAAGAATTGCAGAGCTGAATACCGGGGTAGATAGTACATTGGAAGTAGAAAATGAAGTATTGGAATCTGTACTAATAAAAGAAAATCCTTTTTATCAGGCTGATAAAAAAGGATTGTATTGTTCGGCTGATATCAAGGATATTCAGGAAGCGAACATCTATGTTATTACGGTTCCCACGCCGGTGGACCAACATAACCGACCTGATCTGACTCCGCTGTATAAAGCCTCGGAAACTGTAGGAAAGGTATTGTCTGAAGGAGATATTGTGATTTATGAATCTACCGTATATCCCGGCGCTACCGAAGAAGAATGCATCCCTGTTCTGGAAAAGGTTTCAGGAATGGTATTTAACAAGGATTTCTTTGCGGGCTATTCTCCGGAGCGTATTAATCCCGGTGATAAAGAACATACGGTTGAAAAGATTCTAAAGGTTACCTCGGGCTCAACTCCTGAAATCGGGGAGATCGTAAATAATTTATATCAGTCTGTGATCATTGCAGGTACTCATCTTGCCCCAACGATCAAAGTTGCAGAGGCAGCCAAAGTAATTGAAAATTCACAAAGGGATATTAATATTGCCTTTGTAAACGAATTGGCAAAAATATTCAATCTTTTAGATATTGATACGCATGCCGTATTGGCAGCTGCAGGAACCAAATGGAATTTTTTACCGTTCAGGCCAGGATTGGTAGGAGGACACTGCATTGGAGTAGATCCGTATTATCTGGCTCAGAAAGCTCAGGAAAAAGGATATCATCCGGAAATTATATTAGCTGGACGCCGTCTGAATGATTCTATGGGACAATATGTGGCTTCTCAGTTATTGAAAGTCATGATTAAAAACAAGGTGACTATCCATGGTGCTACCGTTTTGAATTTAGGAATAACATTTAAAGAGAATTGTCCGGATGTACGTAATACTAAGGCAGTAGATGTGATTCATGGTCTTGAAGATTATGCTTTACAGGTGACTACTTTTGATCCGTGGGCTAATCCTGAAGAGGTAAAACACGAATATGGATTAGAGGTTGTCAATGAAATTCCACAGGAAAAATATGATGCTATTATTCTTACAGTTGCGCATAAACAATTCATTGATCTGGATTTAAAAAATCATTTAAAGGAAAATGGGATCATTTATGACGTAAAAGGAATCTTAGAAGAATGTGATTCAAGATTATAGATAAATATGAACTGCAATAATATTTATTAATATAATAATGAATAGTAATACTTTAATAAAAAGTACATTAATATATACAATTGGTAATTTTGGATCTAAGATTTTATCTTTTCTATTAATTCCTATTTATTCCTATTATCTTTCCAGAAAAGAGTTAGGAGAATACGACTTGGTTCTGACCAGTGTCAATTTATTAGTGCCTTTCGTTTCTTTACAGATGAACGAGGCAATTTATCGTTGGCTTCTGGATAAAGAAAACCAAAAAGAAAATTATATAGAAAGTATATTCAAGCAATGTAGCATTTTATTATTGATTTCTTTTATCAGCTTTGAACTTTTGCTTTATCTGGCAGGACTTTTCTATCATATTCCTTACCAGAAAGAATTGTCATTGTTGATCATAAGCTCTTGCTTATTACCTTTTTTTCAGCAGATATTAAGAGGACTGGGGTTAACGAGGTATTATTCATTTATAGGAATTATAAATAGTTTTTTTATATTTTCCTTCAGCTTACTTTTCTTACTGACCGATATATTTCATGATAAGGTACAGGGTATTTTTTATGCGCTTTTTATCAGCAATTTTATTGCAATTTTATTAATGCTGCTAAAAGTGAACTTCCTGTTCAAGAAGTATGTTAGCTTAAAAATTAACTATTCATTACAAAAACAGATTCTGTTTTATTCTCTTCCGCTAATATTGAATTCCATAAGCTGGTGGGTTATCAATGCATCTGACAGGTATATTATCTTAAAGTTTTTAACAATAGAAGATAATGGTATTTACGCCGTATCTGCAAGGCTGCCCGCTATTCTGACTATCTTTAATACGGTCTTTATGCTGGCCTGGCAGGATATGGCAATCTCTGCAAAAGATCCGAATGACCCTTTTTTTTCAAAGCTATTTAATAAATATATCTCTGTAAATATCGGTTTATCAACAATTTTAATCGCAGCCACTCCTTTAATTACGGAAGTCCTGTTCGATTCAAAGTTTTATGTATCCTGGAAATATGCCACTCTTTTGTATATTGGCTCCTGCTTTTCATCGATCTCAGGTTTTTTAGGTACTATTTATTTGAAAACCAAATCGACGAAAGGGATTTTTATTACCAGTATGATAGGGGCGTTGGTGAATGTATTGATCTCAATCGTTTTTATTAAATATATTGGTCTGTACGCACCGGCTTTAGGTACGTTTGTCAGCTTCTTTGTCATGTTTATTATAAGATATAGACAGACTGCGGAGATTTTAAAATTAGATATAGATGTTAAGTCTTTCATCATACAGTTACTGTTAGTTTTTGGTATAATTATCTTATTATATCTAAAGAGTAGTCACTTGATCTCAATATCATTGACGGTATTATCCCTATTCCTGTTCAGTTATTTTAATAAAGATATTTTAAAAAATGTCTTTAATAAATTAAACTTCCTAAAAAAATAAATATGAATTCCAATAAAGAAAATATAAGACAATTAAAAAATATAATAGCTGATCAGCTTACTCCACTCATTGATAATGATTTTATTCTGTTGGATATACCTAATCACAGAAATATTGGGGATTCTTTAATTTGGAAAGGAGAATTAGAGTTTTTTAAGACCTTAAAGCATAAATGTATTGGGCAATACAATAGATATACTTTCAAAAAAAGTGATATTAAATCTGAAAAAACGATTATTCTGTTGCACGGAGGAGGAAACTTTGGAGACATTTATGAGTCGAGCCAAAGCTTTAAAAGATATATCATTGAGAATTTTCCCAATAACAGGATTATTGTTTTACCTCAAACGGTACATTACAATAATGAAGCGAATCTAAAAAGGGATTTTGCTATTTTCAACAGACATCATGAGCTGTATGTTTTTGTAAGGGATTTGATTTCATATGATATTTTAAAAGTAAACTTTAATGAAGAAAAGCTAAAACTGGCACCGGATATGGCTTTCTTTTTAGATTTTGACTCTGATATAAAGAATAATCCTCTTGAAGCTAAAAAGAACTTATACCTGAACAGAACTGACGCGGAAGCGAGCAAAGATTCTTTTCAAAATGTTATTGAAGGTGAATATGATATAAAAGATTGGCCAACCTATAACTCTTCCTCAAAGAGAATGAATACCATAACCAATTACGTAGAAGCTTTAGATGGCAAGCTTTCAAAAGTTATAAAATATTTACCTGCCTCTTCTTTAATCATCGATAATGCCTATGGATTTAAAAAGCAAAATGGAATGGATTTGCATATCAACCGGGGAAAGGAGTTTATCAACCAATATCATAAAGTATATACAACCCGTTTGCATGGCCTAATCCTTAGTATCTTACTGGATAAGGAGGTTGTCATCTTAGATAATGTTTATGGGAAAAGTAAAAATTTTTACGATGCATGGCTGAAAAATTTTAATAATGTTAAACTGTATGTAAAGAATGAGTCCTAAAATTTCGGTAGTTTTACCTGCATATAATGCTGAACAGTATCTGAGAACAGCGGTAGACAGTATACTTTCACAAAGTTTTAAAGACTTTGAGTTGCTGATTATTAATGATGGTTCCACAGATTTTACAAAAGAAGTCATATTAAGTTATAATGATGAAAGGATAAGGTATATTGAAAATGAGAAAAATTTAGGATTAATAGAAACTCTAAATAAAGGGATCGTATTATCAAAAGGTAAATATATTGCCAGGATGGATGCAGATGATATATGCCATGCATCCCGTTTTCAGATGCAGATAGATTTTATGGAGAAGAATCCTGAATATATTATATGCAGCTCATCCAGAAAAGAATTTACTCATAGTATTTCTCATTTTCATTTGAGTGTGCTTCCTGTTGATGACATATCAATTAGAATACATTCAATTTTCAGTACTCCTTTCACCCATCCGGCAGTGATATTCAGATCTGATGTCGTCAAAGAAAATAATCTGTTTTTTGAAAAGGACTATAAGTATGCTGAAGATTATCAATTGTGGATTAAAATACTGCAATACGGTAAAGGATATAATTTTAGAATGCCATTGCTGTATTACAGAGATACGCCTAATAGCCAAACCAATATTGGAACGAGTCAGATAGAAGAAAGGAAAAAAACAATATCCAGTATTCAGCAGCTGGCTTTAAAGCAGCAGAATATTGTTTTAAATCAAAAGGAATTGGATTTTATTTATATTCTGTCTTTGTCAGAGAAGATAAGAAATATCAATTTTGACGATTTTTCAGTAGATTTTATTCTTTCTTTTTTTAAAAAACTGTCTTTGGAATTAAAAATAAATTATCCGAATAATAAATTTAATGTTAATTGTGTTTTAGGTAAAAGATATCTTAAAATATTATTATTCAACCTAAAAAGGTTACCATTTACTTATTTAATGAAGTTAGCGTTCAGTAAATTAACTTTTTTTGGAATATATGAATTGATGAATGAAAAGATTAGAAGCTAATAATATCATTAGACATGGAATGAACGTATTTATATATTTCCTTTTTATATATAATATATCGTTTGTTTTTTTGCCATCTATCCTGAGGACCAGAGTGCTTTTCGGGTTTCTTGGTCTTGCCTTTTTTATGAGCCAGACCAAATTGGCAATCCCTAAATCACTTAGCCATATATTTCTTTTATGTTTAGCTTCAGTATTACTGATCGTACTTACAACGGTTGTTAATAGTTATTTTGACCCACGTTTTATTGGAAATACCATACAGAATGTCCTCTATTTATTTGGTGCATACTATATGGTCATCCGAGTGAATATAAACAGAATCTATGCATTAAAATTAATTGTTTTAGCCATCTTTCTGCACAACTTTTTAGCATTATTGATGTTTCTGAATCCTACCTTATTAGGGATCATTACCTCTGTACAATCTACCGGAGATAAGTTTGAATATGCATTAGGAAATGCAGTGAAATTCGGTACAAGATTTATCGGAATTGGAGCTGGAACATTTTTCTCAGGAGGAATTATTTCGTCCATTGGAATGCTAATTGCAGCATATGTAATAGATTCTTTAAAAAAAGGGAAGCTGTTGTGGATTCTGCTATATATTTTTATTTGTATTACCGGAATTTATATTGCAAGAGTCGCTTTCTTGGGAATCTTTTTATCTCTTGGGTATCTGGTTTTTAGCTATATTCTGAAAAAGAACTATAATAACTTACCTAAGATTGTTATTTATACAACGATTTTTGGAGTGATTGCTTTTAGTTATTTATTAACGAATTTAGATAGTCTAATGGCTTCAAATTCTTTCCGGCATTCTTTTGAAGTATTCATAAATCTATTTTCTTCGGGAGAATTAAAAACAAATTCCACCGAAGGAGTAAAGGAGATGCTGATATTCCCGTCTGACCTTAAAAGTATACTGATAGGTGATGGCCAGTTTTATTATGATAATGGATCTTTTTATATGCATACGGATATAGGATACTCCAGGCTTGTATATTATTATGGCGTTTTCGGGATAATGATTTATTTTTCAATGCATTTTTATATTCTGAGATATAACTTAAAAAGATTTAAAAACGATAAGAGCTTTAAACTATTACTTTGGGCACTGACGGTTTTATTAATAATAGGGAATTTTAAAGGTCTTTTGGATATCAATTGGTTACTATTTATTTTTTACTGGCTGGCATTATATAAAATTAAAATAGAAAATGAAAATTTATCATATAATAAATAGCTTAAGATTGGGTGGTGCTGAGCGGTTGGTCGTTGATCTGTGTGCTGAGTTATCAGCAACGGAATCAGATGAAATACACCTGCTTTTACTGGAGGACATTGATACATCTTTAAAAAAAGAAATAGAAAGTAATGGAAAAATAAAAATTGAAGTCATTCCTTCAAAAAGTCTATATGATATCCGGATACCATTTTTTATAAATAAAGTAGCCGCAAATGCAGATGTCATACACTTGCATTTATTTCCAACACTGTATTGGGGAGTATTGTATAAACTTTTATTTTTCAGAAAACAAAGAATAATATTTACCGAGCATAGTACTGAAAATAACAGAAGATCTAAATGGTACTTAAAAAGAATAGAAAAATTTATTTACTCTAAGTTGAATTTTATTATCTGTATTTCGGAATCCACCCGGAAAAATCTTATCCAACATTTAGGATCTGATTTTAAAGTGAAAATGCAGGTAATCAATAATGGAGTCAATCTGAGCAGGTTTTATAGCTCAGAAGCCTATTCCCGGACCCATTATAATTTATCTGAGAAAGATTTCATAGTAATACAGGTTGCAAGTTTTAGGGCGGCAAAAGACCAGCCTACTTTAATAAGATCACTTACACTATTACCTTCTCATGTAAAGGCGATATTCGTGGGAGATGGTCCGGAATTAGAGAGCTGCAAAGCGCTGGTGAAAAATAACGGATTGGAAAAAAGAGCCTTTTTTTTAGGGAATCAGTCCAATATAGCGGAGCTCATCAAAATGAGTGATGTCGTGGTGGTATCATCACATTATGAAGGGTTCGGGATTGTTGCTGTAGAAGGCATGGTTTGTCATAAACCAGTAGTGGCATCTAATGTTGCCGGCTTATCAGAAGTTGTTGAGCATTATGGAATTTTATTTGATCAGGGTAAAGAAGAATGTTTGGCAGAAGTGATCAATAAACTCAATAACGATGATATTTTCTATAAGAAAACATCAGAAAAATGTTATTCAAGGTCAAATATTTTCTCTATTAAAGAAATAGCGAATCAATACCGAAAAATATATAGTTATGTTAAAAGCAATTAAATCATTTTTTTACATAATCTTTCTACTCTCAATGAATTTATCCTGTGCACAGGACAAATTTAAATATAGAGAAGTACCGGATTCTTTTGTAAAAACAAAGGATATTTCTTCCTCAGTGAATCTCCTTAAAAACAAGGCTTTTAAGGTTATTGATATTCTTCCTGAAAATTATAAGAAAGATGCTTCTGAGGACTATACAATGTATGTTCAGAAAGCGATAGATGAAAATGCTATTGTATTATTACCGGATTTTCCCCTCCTAATAAATGATAAGGGAATAAAACTTAATAATAACTCAGTGTTATTATTTGACAATGGTTCTCTGCTCAGGTTGAAACCAACTGATAGGGGAGGATATGCTATCATAAGTATTAGTAATAAAAAAAATGTAAGTATATACAATGCAAAAATTGTAGGGGATAGAAATGAACATTTAGGAACAAAAGGAGAATGGGGAATGGGGATCAGTGTCAATGATGCTGCTGATGTTAAAATATATAATGCTGTTATTAAAAATTGCTGGGGTGACGGGGTTTATATAGGAGGTAAGAATTTTTCAAGTAATGTAGCTCTCATTGGAGGTCTTATTGATAATAACAGAAGAAATGGAGTTTCAATTATAGGAGGTGATAATATATTACTGCAAAATTTAGTGATCTCTAATTCGAATGGTGCTAATCCGCAGACTGGTATTGATATTGAGCCAAATACTCAGCAGAATAAGAAATTAAATGTGGTGTTAAAATCTGTCACAACCTTTAATAATAAGTTAAACGGATTGTCCTTTTATTTGGATAATCTGAAAGGTAATGAGGAAGCCAATGATGTTAAAATTTCGATTGACAATTATAAAGATTTATATTCTACAAACGGGATGTCTTATTCCAATCGGAAATCACAAACAAAAAAATCTTTAAAGGGGAATATTATGCTTAAGAATATTGATCTGAAATATAATGAAAAACCTGTTAGATATTTATATGATAACTCGTCTTTAGATAATATCAATTTGCAGGTAAGCGACTTTAAATCAGATCATAAAGATCATAAAAAAATCTTGACAGAACTACAAACATTTTCACAGCAAAAAATAAAATATAATAAATAATTTACTGCTCAAGTTTGTAATTTATTTAGATATTAATACATGTAATATGATTATTTTATAGATAAAAAAATAATTTGACTCAATAAAATGATAATGAATAACGTTTTTAATTAAAAGTATATGGACGACAAATGAAAATAGAAGCACAAGTTTAGATGAAAAACGATTATTAATTTACACCAAATATTAATATTAAAATGTGATAAAAATTGCTTATGAAACGTGCTTATAAAACTTGAAAACTGAAACTTTCTGTATAATAAATAACAATTCTGCTTCTTTAATGGTGATCATGAAAAGTTCATCTCTATTAGAATTGTTACGTATTATATATCAATAATCATTTGAGAATAATGATTTTAACATCCCAGGTAGAGAAATACTAATCTATTCGTTTTCGGATATCATCCGATGGTATAATCTACACGCAAAGAAACTATAAACCAGAACAAAATGATACGCCAGGGCATAACATAAATTATGACCTTCTGGTGTGATGAATCAGTGTTAATCCCAACCGAAATTCTTCTTGAAATAGGTTGCGTTTTTAACGCTGGCTCAATAAGATTTGTATTATTTTATTATAAGTCACAAATTAGTGATTTATAATAAAATAAGTAAAAAATGATAATACACAAAAGATTGATGATGAATTTATTAGTTGGTTCTAGATTTTTTAGAAATAAATAATAAAATATAAAAGAAGTTGAAAGCTAAATTGATACGTATTACAACAGTGCCACTTTCTCTAAAGATTCTATTGAAGGGGCAACACCGGTTTATGTCAGAATATTTTGATGTAATAGGTGTTTCATCACCAGGCAAGGAGCTGGATGAAGTGAAAAATGATGAAGAAATAGACGTGATAGCGATTGATATGTCTCGCAAGATTACCCCAATTAAAGATATCAAATCTTTATGGAGTACTTATAAATTTTTGAAAAAGGAAAAACCACAAATTGTTCATACCCATACACCCAAAGCCGGTATTGTAGGTATGTTGGCTGCAAGAATGGCAAGAGTGCCCCATAGACTGCATACGGTAGCGGGCTTACCATTGATGGAGGTTACAGGTGTGAAACGTCAGGTTTTAGAGTTGGTTGAAAAATTAACCTATGCTTCTGCAACCAAAGTGTATCCCAACTCAAAGGGGCTATCTGATTATATTATAGAGCATAAATATGCGGATAAATACAAGCTAAAAGTAATCGGAAACGGTTCATCCAACGGAATTGATACTTCATTCTTTTCCCCCGAAAAAGTTTCAGAAAATCAGAAAACGCTTCTAAAAAAAGAATTAAAAATAAAAGATACAGATTTCGTTTTTGTATTTGTAGGGCGTTTGGTGGGAGACAAAGGACTTAATGAACTGATAACAGCTTTTTCTGTTTTAAATAAAAAAGAAAATCAGCAGCATTCAAAATTATTACTGGTGGGCCCTCTGGAACAGGAGCTGGATCCTTTATATCCGGAGACGTTAAAGGAAATTGAAAATAACCCGGATATCATATCTGTAGGTTTTCAGAAAGATGTTCGCCCTTATTTTGCGATTTCTGATGCATTGGTTTTTCCTAGCTATCGGGAAGGATTTCCCAATGTGGTCATGCAGGCCGGAGCAATGGAATTGCCAAGTATCGTTTCTGATATCAATGGATGTAATGAAATCATAGCGGAAAATCACAACGGAGTAATCGTTCCTGTAAAAAACAGTGAAAGGCTTAGAGAAGAAATGGAGAAAATGATCTTAGACAAAGATTATTATCAGGCATTAAAAATGAATGCACGACCGATGATTGAAGAGCGATTTGAGCAGTCTGTGATTTGGAATGCCATATTAAGCGAATATAAAAAATTGATTAGAGAAAGAGAATATCGTGCATAAAATTTAATAAAGTTCTTAGTCCTGTTGTTTTCATTGAATAGAAATTCATCATTATACAGAATGGTACAATATGTTTTTACGATCTGTAACTGCTTTGTAATTTACTAAACAAGAGAATACTAACAGTAGACGGATAGGGCTTTTCTGAAAAGGTACAAGCAGAAAAGAGGCTGTCTCACTTGTGAGACAGCCTCTTCGTTGTAATATTACAACGTTTTTAAATTTATTGCTTAATAATCTTTACGATATTTTCAGAATTGTTGATTCTTACCAGATAGGCTCCGCTTAGCAAAGAAGAAATATCGGTCTGTTTATTAATAAACTTGCCCTCTTTCAGAAGCTGGCCGGACATATTATAAATCTGATAATAATAAACCTTATCATCTTTTGCCTCAATGTGCAGAATATCCTTTACAGGATTAGGATATAAAACTAACTTATCATCTGCTACTTTTTCTTCTATCGTTGTTTTGGAAAAAGTATTTTTAGCCTGAATACCGGTGTTTGGCGTTACAGGAATGCCTGGTAACGGACCTCTTGGTATTCCGATATCCTCTTGCTTTACACATCTGCAGCTTAGAGATGCATAAGGGTCTATATCAGTATTTTTTATAACGGTTCTCGCATACATATCAAGATACATATAAGTACCTCTTCCTGTGAGCTCACCATTTAAATTAGCATACCAATGCCCGCCTACTGCGTTGGCAGTAGTATTCAGCACACCTCCATACATTACGGATCTGTTACCTCTGATATAACCTTTGGTATAGTTTCCTACGTTATATAAGCTGTTATTATCGAATGCAAACCCTACTGTCTTGCCCCAAATACTTCCCGAGGTTACACTATAAATCGGTGATCCATAATAACCTGCTTCTGTATTATTAATCGTTTGAGGAGTGGATGGCGCTTCAGAATTATTTTTAAGACTCCAGGGTGAAGTTTTTATGGTACCTGAACCTGTTTCCGGAATTCTCCATCCATTCGGACAAGGATCAAATACGGATTTACTACCGCCCAGACCCCATCTTTCAGCATATAAACCATGATATTGCGTATCAAACAACCAATCTGAAGCAAGGCTGTAATGAGCAACATTAGCTTCACGTGATGGATACGTAACGGTTGGCATCATTAATTTCAAAGGATTTGCTACAGAATATCCCAGGATCTTTTCTATTCTCACGTCTATCTTATCCGTAGGATTAATGCTGCTTTTATAGGTGTTATAATTCGTGATATTGTTTGAATTATAATTAGCTTCTGTTAAAGTGGTATACGTTACAGCTCCATTATTGGCAGTACCTAAAAATATATTATACTTGGAACCATTCACGTTCGTGAATATAGGTAAAGGATCTT
Source organism: Chryseobacterium sp. UF-290 (assembly GCF_058245615.1). NCBI lineage: Bacteria > Pseudomonadati > Bacteroidota > Flavobacteriia > Flavobacteriales > Weeksellaceae > Chryseobacterium > Chryseobacterium sp. UF-290. Next base: position 60,930 of record NZ_JBSICB010000021.1, on the reverse strand, counting down.
TTCTTCCCCACTGGTAATGTAATCCCTGTGAATTATTCAGCTGGGTTACCTGTGCCGGTACAGCCGGATTATAAGGGCTTGGCATGGCTTCAATCGCTCCCAGGTTCCTGTCCATGATTGTTGTTTTCATGATAGTTCCCCTTTGGGTATAATTCATATAATTATCAGTAGCGATAGGAGTATCATTTACGTGGGTAAAAGAATTTACAGCAGTATTGGTTACCCAGATATGCCAGCTCCAGTATACAGGGTTATTTATTGAGCCGTTATGTAATGTCACTACGGCATTTCCGGCCTGGTTGCCATTTACCTTTACGTTTATATTCGCATCTTTAGAAGCTGGATTGTCTATGGTTAACTGAGTTATTAGCCCAGGATTATCTGTCCAGAGTACATTTGCTTTTAATGCATTAAAACTTGCAGGATCTAAAATCTGAGCATTCCCTAAATAATTACTTTGTACAGAAAAGGCTTTGCTCACCGGTATTGAAATGACCTGCTCGGAAGTCGATTTTGTGATCATATAACTATTTGGATTATCCAATCCCACTTTGTACGTTTCTGTCTCATTAAAGAAAGTAGTTTCGAAATCATAGTTATTTTTTACAAATAACGGATCTTTGATACATCTGCATGCATGGGCATTATTCGTTGGGTAATCATCAGATGGCTTATAACTGTACAAACCATAAACATCAGGATAATTAACAGGGTCCGGCCGATAGTTGTTGAGTATCTGGTCAGAAGCCGGAATTAATCTTAACGCACTTGCTATGGATGAGAAGTCTCCAAAAGTAGTCATCGTTGATGTCCATAAGTAGGTTTCAAGCTGGTCTGTGAATGTCGCTTTGCTATGATATCTTCCATCTGTACTTGCCCCTCTTCCTATCCAGCCTGTTCCTGGAAATATACCTATATTGTTGCCTCCCACATTCGTCATGTCAAAACCATACTGAGGATATATCTTTATACCGGCGAGATATGGTTTTAAATTAGATAATCCGGGAGGAATATTTGATTGAACCCCGTTTAAAGCTGACAGCGGGCTGTTTACTTTAGCCCCGAAAGGGGTAAAATCCATTCTTACATTTTTTGTTGCCGATGCCACTAAGACTGAAGGTAATCTCCATCCGTTAGGACAAGGGTCGTAAGAAGACTTATTTCTATACGGCTGTGGAACAGAAATATCCGTTGCCTGTACTCCCTGGGAGTTATCTGACCATAAATTAACTTTACTTAACTCATTAGTTTGTAATCCCGGTACTTGCCCAAACCAGTTATAATAGTAAGGAACACCACTAATCGTACCATACGTAGAAGGATTAACAGTACCATCATCATTTACATAGATCAGACTCAAAGGATTTTTTACTGATGCTCTGATATTATCTGTTATATTGGCAGTTGATTTATTTACGAACAGTCTCAGATCATTAAAGTTTTTATAATCATTAAAAGGACTGTTGGTAAATTTTAGTCTAGGTATAGCATCGTCATAAACAATTTTCCCCAAGCTACCTGTTATTTGATAGAAGCTGGCATCATTATTTGTCAGTGATGGAAAAGGATCTTTTCTTCCCCATTGGTATAAGAGCCCTCCGCTTCTGTTCCAGCCGGCACTGATAAAAGAATTACCGATAGCTCCAAGATTTCTGTCCATCCAGCCCCATTCAGAATTAGGAATCGTTTCTACAGTACCATCATTTAACTGTCTTTTTACATCATCATAGCTTTTATACGTAGAACCGTTGGTTGGGTCATCTGTTACCCAAACGTGCCACGACCAGAAAACTTCTCCGCCTACTTTATAAGCGATGACAGCATTTCCTTTTTTTACCTTATCTACAGGTACTTTTATTTTTGCTTCTTCACCGGAACCCATAATATCCAGCGTGTAATTTTCTTTGGATTTTACCAATCCCATATTATCTTCCCACAGTACATCCGCAGTAATTACTCCGGAAGGAACGTTGATCCCTCTCATATAATTCCCGCTTCGCCACATTTCGTAAGCTTTTTTTACAGGAATATATAGCCCGTCTACAATATTGCCATTCTTATCTTTACCGGTAAAAATGTAACTATTGGGAGCTTTTGTCCAGTCCAGTGATTTCACTTCTACCGTTAGTGTTGTATTTCCTGCGCACTGTCCGGCAGCTGGGGTAAATGTATAGGTTGTAGTTGTCTGATTATTGATGTCTGGTGCCCATGTACCTGTGATTCCTTCATTTGAGGTCGCAGGAAGATTAAATGTTCCGCCAGGGTAAATAGCAGGGATCTGCGTAAAAGTAGGAGTGGCCGGATTTGTACAGGTTCCACCGTTACATAACTGCTGTACAGGATCTAATAACATATGTACTGCTCCATTGTTTAAGCTGGAAACCTCAACAATTATGCTCTCATTAGTAAAAGAAGCATAGCTTACACTTAGTTTATAGGACAATATACCATTATAAATTTCAGTAGCAGGATTAGTAAATGCTTGATTATACAGTAGTCCACCATTTGTATGGTATAATTTAATCCGGGCATCAGTTCCATTCCAGTTATTTTTAGGAATATATAGGGTATAGCTTTGTCCATTACGGTTTATACATACTCCGCTTGCTTTATTTATGCAGGCATTTTGAAGGGTAAAATCATTCCATTGGTTTTGTTGCAAAGCGGGTAAAGTATATGATACGGCAGCGTCTGACTGACTGCTCACCTCAAAAATAAGATCTTCAGTAGGGTATGCAGCAGTACGTTTAATATAGTAGTACTGTGTTCCATTTGAGGAGGTAACCTTTGGCAGATCTGCTGTATTGAATGTAATAGGAACTAAAGCTTGCCCTCCTGCAAAACCATAAGCTTTTAAGGTTACAGTATTTGCATTCCATTGGTTGACAGGAACCATAATTTCTGCAAAACCACCATGTAAACGGTTGAAGCAGACATCAGCCTTAGCGACTCCGCATGCATCAGCAGTACCTGCAGTATTCCACTGATTCTGTGGCAAAGCAGGTAAAGTATATGATACGGCAGCATCTGATTGGCTGCTCACCTCAAAAATAAGATCTTCAGTAGGGTGTACAGCAGTACGTTTAATATAGTAGTATTGTGTTCCATTTGAGGAGGTAACCTTTGGCAGATCTGCTGTATTGAATGTAATAGGAACTAAAGCTTGCCCTCTTGCAAAACCATAAGCTTTTAAGGTTACGGTATTTCCGTTCCATTGGTTGACAGGAACCATAATTTCTGCAAAACCACCATGCAAACGGTTGAAGCAGACATCAGCCTTAGCGACTCCGCATGCATCAGCAGTACCTGCAGTATTCCACTGATTCTGTGGCAATGCGGGTAAAGTGTAGGATATTGCAGTATCTGATGGACTGCTCACCTCAAAGACAAGATCTTCAGTAGGGTTTACAGCAGTACGTTTAATATAGTAGTATTGTGTTCCATTTGAGGAGGTAACCTTTGGTAAATCTACTGTATTGAATGTAATAGGAATTAAAGCTTGCCCTCCGGCAGTACCATAAGCTTTTAAGGTTACGGTATTTCCATTCCATTGGTTGACAGGAATCATAATTTCTGCAAAACCACCATGTAAACGGTTGAAACAGGTATTGCTCTGTGCAAAGCCTGTACACCATGACGTAAAAAATAAAAAGATAAAAATCTTTAGTAGTTTTTTTTTCATTATTAATTTTTTATTTTAGTAATTATTTGATAATTAGTATAATATGGTCATTGTGGGGGTGTCGGTCTGTATCGCCTCATGAAGAAGCATAGAGGGAGGCAATTGAGCAGAATACAGCCCAGGTTGATAGCATTGATTTTTTCTCATACGCATGTTTTTTAGGTTATTAGATTGAATAACGATTATTCGGATTTTATGGCTTATAATCAATATAATAGGAAGGAAATACAACAAAGTAAGTGTACTTTTTTGCAAAATAACAAGTGCTCAAGAATTACGTATTACCGGCCGTAGCAGATTGGTGAAACCGACTGTTTATTTTATTGCAATCGTCCCTTTTCTATTACGCAGCTACAATAGTATAATCCGGACCTACTGGTATTGCAGTCTTCCAATATAATTATTTCAGGTCTGCCGGCTTGTGTTGCGGTTGTGCTGTGAATGAGTTTAGGGCAGTATAATAGAAGATATTACAGCCCGAATTGAGGATAAAAATCTTTTTTTTCATATTTGTGTTTTAGGCTTTTAGTTTTTATAAAAAATAATTGATAATCAATTATACACTTATGCAAACTTACAATCAGAACAAATCAGGATAAAATATCACAAAGACATATGTTTTTTAATGAGAAATTTCTACTGAGTTTTTTGTGCTTTTTGTAATGTTTTTTTGTTAAATACGTGGATAACATTGTATTAATTTATTAATAACCACTATGTTTGCAAAGTTACGATATTAAAAAAAACACACAATGAGTCAAAAAAATCTGACTGATAACAATCCTGCTGACGTAGCAGAAATATGCCCTGCACAGAAGCTTTTAAAAGCACTTTCAGGCAAGTTAAAGCCGGAAATATTAAGCCTTGCATTCAAATCAACTTTACGCTTCAGCAGTTTGCTGCGTGATATAGAAGGCTCTAATAAACAATCATTATCAATAGCTCTGAAAGAATTGGAAAAAATGGATTTATTAGAAAGGGTTGTTATAAAGCAGAAACCTTTACACATAGAATATAAGCTTACTGAAAAAGGAAAATTATTTATTCCTGTTTTCCAGCAATTGGAAGGGTTAATATAACAAAAGAATAAGGCGTAAGCCTGGGAAAAGATAGTTTTAACTTCTCATAGAAGATCTATTAAATCAAAAAACCGGTTCCAAGCAGAACCGGCTTTGATATTTATTGGCACGAAGAATTTAAAGGATTGTTAAGATAGTCTTTTCCCTGAGGAGGCTGTACAAAATAAGGAGTGCCGTAGGTGTTACCCGGGCGGAAGAAGTCGGTGGAGATAACCTGGGCACCACTGCTGAAAGCGGCTTTAGATCTTGTAAGATCATTGACTTTAGCTTCATAGGTTTCAATATCTGATCTTGTTCTTACCATAAATCCCTTTTTCACGAGATCCTGTATTTCTTTCTGTCTTACTATGGCGTTATCCCGCAGTATAAATGCTGCAAAGGAATCGTCAGGCTCACTGTTCAGGAACATTAGCCTTTCCTTTAATGAACCATTGATCAGATAAGGATTGTTCTTGGAAGATAGGGTTCCTGCACTTCCGGGTAGCAGCATAAAAATGAATTTTCCTTTGCTTTCGCTGAGTGTCGGCCAGTTATTGTGAGTTACCGCCTCCCTTAGGGTATTGTATTTACCCTGGACCTCTTTTGGAGTGATGATCTTGTTTTTTCCAAGATATTTTATAATTTCCTCATCCAGATCATCATAAGCTTTCTGATTAAAAGGAAGCACTTTTGTGCTGTTTTCAAGAACCGGGAACCCTGAATCTTTTGCTTCGATCATCATAAAGACAGGAGTGTGTCCGGGATGTTGGTCAGACCAGTTACGAAGGGCTGTAAGCGCGTCTTTTAAAGTCGGATAATGGGTTCTGAAATCTATATCAGCCATATGCAGTACTTTGAATCCCGGCTTATCCAGGCCTTCCGTATTAAAAGACGCCAGATCAGTTACCCCTTTTTCCTGTAATACCTGATAACTTGCAGGATGACTGAACCTGTTTCCTTCCGGATCATAGTAAACATCGATTTCCAGACCGCGGAGATTGGCATTGAGCTGCTCTGTAAAATCCGGATGATTATAATTCAAACCCTCCTTCAGATCCATTCCGTTAGGATGATATTCCTTGAATTTTTCTTTTTGCTCTTCAGACATCATGCTGCTGTATTTCTGCATCATTCCACTGATGATAGGGGACACCAGGTCCAGTACTTTTGGGTCTACCGGCTGTGCATAGGAGTTGTGGGTTCCTACGATCTGAAGTTGATTGATCCTTGGATTCCGGCATTGGTCCTGCGCCTGTAATAATGCTGTCATACACAATGCAGCTCCATATATATACTTTTTCATATGAATAAAATTTTTGATTAAAAATTGAAGTTGAATCCCAGCTGTCCACGCATGCCGGAATAAGAAATATTTTCTACACGGTCTTTTGTTCCCATATAATAGCGGTTAGGCTCATTAAGGATATTGTTAAGCTCTATAAACAGGCGGATTTTCTTTGTAATGCTGTAAGAAGTGGAAAGGTCAACCGTGAAGTTTTTATCGAAATACTGATAATGATCCGCTCCTGCCGCGGCCCTGATCTCACTTACATAATTTCCTTTATAATTCCCTGCAAGACGGAGCATCAGCTTACTGGTTTCATAGAAAAGGATTGTGTTGAAAATGTGTTTTGCCTGATTAGGAATCGTTGTAGACATGGTTCCCGTCTGTTGACCGTTTTCATATACCGGCATATTCATTTTAGAAGAGATATAGGTATAGTTCCCTTCGAAACCGATGTTCTTCAGAAAGCCCGGCAGATTTTCAAAACGTTTGGATATCCCGAATTCAAAACCGAAGAGCTGGGCTCCTTCCAGGTTTTTAGGGGCTGTAAAAGTATAAGATCTTCCCGCGACATCTACTACCGATTGATCTTTATAGATAAGATTGGTGATATCTTTATAGAAGACTCCGGCTGTGATCAGATCCAGCTTCCCAAAGTAATTTTCGAACATAATGTCGAAATTGTTGGAAAATGTGGGATCCAGCTTGGTATTTCCCTGAGTGATGGTATTGGTAATATCATTGACGATCGTTCCGGGGTTCAGGTCATTGAAATCAGGTCTTGCAAAGGAACGGGTATAAGCAATTCTCAGGATACGGTCATTGCTGATATTCCATTTCATATTGACCATAGGAAGCAGTACGTTGTAGGTTTTACTGTCTTTAATGTCTTCCGTTCTGCTGTCTTGATCAGATATTACTTTTTTGCCCCAAAAGGTGATGTCATTATATTCATTTCTGAAACCTCCCAATACCTGAAGCTGATCAGTAACTTTCCAGGTCCCCATAAGGTAAGCTGCCCATACGTTTTCGGTTCCCCGGTACGAACTCGTAATATTTGAATTGCTGTCCTTACCGCTTACCTGCATCAGACCTAAGCTGTTTTGTGTACCGGGATTATACATCTGGTCGATCTGTCCGTTGGTGATCTGATCAATGATGACTCCGTTATAAGGATTACCAAGAGGATTCATAAAACCTCCTTTATAAGGGAAACCCTCACGCTCAAGCTGATTCATATAGGTCACAGGAGCTCCGGGAATTCCCAAAGACGATTTAGGCATCCAGACAAGCAGAGAACTGTTGACTATTTTATTCTTATTGTTATACTTTGTACCGAACTTAAGTTCAAAGTTGTCTGCTGCTTTATATTTTATATCAACCTGTCCTCTGAGATCTGTTTCACTATTGCGGTTCTGGCTGAGGATAATCTGATTGAGTTTCAGCTGATTGGCTGCTATTGGCTGCTGATTATAAGGTAGAGTATAAGTTCCGGTGTCACCAATGCCGTCAGGAGCATCCATTGCCATATATTTTCTTCCGTCTGCAGACAGGTTTCCATAGGCCATAGATTGTATAAAGTTGACCATAGGGTAGCCTCTTTCGTAGGGGGCAAGGTTATCCGGAGAGTTGAACCTGAATTCTGAACGTGCTTTGGATGCTGACCAGTTCACTTCCATGCGCTGCCCTACCTGATGAATTCCACCCAGCTGCATGGAATACAGATCAGTAAGATAATCTGCATGGCGGGCCTGAAGCATTACATTTTTATTATCAAAATTAAAATAGGTTTCCCTTACTGACTGGCCGTCTTTATATTGGCTGTATAAGCCTTTAAAATATAATTTGTTCCTGCTGTCTATCTCATAATCCAGTCCCAGGTTAAATCCCAATGTTCTACGGTTGGCCAGATAATCACGAAGCTGAAGCTGGTTGATCGAGTAGGAAGCTGTTTTGTCTTGTAGTCCATAGTTGAAAATATTTCTCATCTGATCTATGGCTGTAGAACGTTCCCAGATCACTGCTGAGGTTATAAATTTCAGCCTATCGGTGATCTTATTTCCATAGACGATTGAAGTATTGTAAGTAGGGGATTTCGACATATTGACGTAGCCTGTAGCCATGCTTATCGCTAAGGTTTCCTTATTGGGAGAGGTCTTGGTGATAAAATCCACATTTCCGCCAATCGCGTCACCGTCCAGATCCGGAGTCAGGGCTTTGGACAGACGTACATTCTGAATAAGCTCTGAAGGAAAGATATCCATCTGCACACCCCGGTTAGCATTGTCACCGCTGGCACTTGGCATTCTGTTACCGTTCAGGGTGGAGGAGGTCCATTGTACAGGAGTTCCTCTTACCGCTACAAAACGTCCTTCCCCCATATCCCGTTCGATAGATACCCCCTGCATACGTTGTACGGCATCAGCCGCATACGATCCGGAAGTTTCCCGATAGCGTCGGCAGAGAGTACCTCTGTGATCGTGTTGGAGTTTTTCTTCATCGTGATCGCTCTGGCCTGCGATGCTTTGTAAACACTGGTAACGACTACTTCCTGAATATTGTTCTCTTTAAGCTGGGTTCCAAACCTAATCAGCCCAAGATCTACTTCCTTTTTATCCGTAACGGTGAACGGGATATAAACACTGTCATATCCTTTATATTCTACAACAAGCTTATAACTGCCATCATAAACATTATTAAGAACAAAGGAACCGTCGGTATCTGAAGTCACCTTCTGTCCGCTGTTTTCAATATAGACGAGGGCATTGGGAAGGTTCCCCTGATTGTCCACTACGGTACCGTGAACGGTGGTTTGTGCAAAGGCCAGAGGCCCAAGAAGAAAAAATGCTGCTTTCGTTAAAAAAAGTCTTTCTCGTAACATCCTTATAAAATTTGATGCAAAGATGTCAGCTCATTCAAAATTCTTGGTTCATTTAAATTTCATACAACTACTACTCCTGAGTTCGAAGTGAACTGTATTGTAAATCAGTGAGTTGCTAATGTCAAATAATTGTAACTAATGGACGAGCTGGGAAGGAAGACAGTCAAATTCCTTTTTAAAATATTTATAAAAAGTAGATTTGGATTTAAAACCACATTGAAAAGCAAGATCCGTTACACTGGCAGAAGGGTCTTCTGATAAGATCTGTTTGAAGTGCTGTATGCGGTTTCTGTTGGTATATTCATGAAAGTTGGAATGAAGATGTTTATTAAAGGTAATGCTTAAATCCGCTTTGCTTATTTTCAGATGGCTGGCAAGCTGGTCTAAAGTAAATTCCTCATCCAGATAAATATGGCTCTCCTGATAGAAAGAGATAATGGCATTTTGCACAGCATCAAAATCTATTTTTGAAAGATCTTTATATTGGTAGGTCTCTTTGGGTACAGAAATAGCTGAGGTACTTTGCTGCTCCTGCAGCTTATGCTGGTACGTTAAAATATAAACGTACAGGATCCATCCGAACTGGAACAGGAATAGGAGACTGTAAATTTTCTGGTAGATCAAAGTATCCCAGCCTAATTGGTAAACGGTCCAGAAAACCAGTACGCCTATCAGTACATAGCCAACCAGGTAACGGAAATTACCGGCTACCGGATGCGTAATGTTTTTCCGGTATTTTGTCAGGAAGAAAATGCATAGACCAAGACAGGTAACCCAATAATAACTATAATAAGTGAAATAAGACTGATAGGATCTGATCGCCATATCAGCCCAGGACAGTCCAAATATCTTTGCACAAAGGGCGATGGCATGATGGATAACGACCAACGTTAATGGAATGACCAGATATTTGAGCCTGTCTCTCCATTTTGCATGAATCAGACAGGTCGTAATGTATAGGAAGATCAGCCCTTTAAAAACCCGGAGACTTCCCGGAATTTCATATAAAACAGATTCGTACCCGAATTTTTGAATGATAAAATATTCATATCCCATATCCAGAGCCACCACTCCGATATACAATAGCAACATATTCAATACAGATTCCCTGTTTTTGATGAGGTATAGCAATAAAGTAAGGGTTATAAGTGCCTGTAGTACAACTACCATAATGATGTATAACATGATAACTGATATTTTGTCAAAATTATAGATAATATGGGCACGGGATCTTTAACAAATCATTAAATATCAATTCAAAAAAGAATATCAGCTTTACAGGAGAGGTTTGCCGGTGGTTCGATTTTGTATATTGAACGGATATTAGTATTTTAGCTAGTAAACATAGATTAGATGTCCAGAAGAAAATTTATTTTGTTTTCGATATGTAAAACCTGGCTTATCTCCACAGTGGTTTCAGTTATTCTTTTGATCCTGTTTTTAAATGCTGTCAGAGAAGTAAGAGAATATCCGGGAAGGTGTGATATGAGTGGCCTGGCATATGGCTTTACCGTTTTCTGGATATTATTCTTGAGTGTACTTTCTTTCAGCAGTCTGTTTTCTCTTTTACAGCAGCTTCAGGGAAAAATAAAAACAATGTTATGCTGGTTCCTGTTACCTGTAATAGCTTCCGTTTGTTCTTTTTTTCTTATTACAGATGGGAAGATAGATAGCGAGGAAATTATCCTTTTTCTGATCATGAATCTGCCCTGGCTGGTCATCTGGCTGTTCTTTTATTACAGACAGAATACGCGCTTTCATATAAATAATGACTGATATTACCTGATAATCCATGAAAACACAATTTAAGAACTGGACCCTATTTTTTATTTTGGGAATTGCAGCCATTATGACCGGGCTGGCCGTTTCCATTATTTTGATGACCGGAGCTTCTGCTCCCGATGCTTTATTCGGGATGTATCTTCTGTTGGGCTTAATTCCTGTTTTGCTGGTTGTAGTGACAGACCGGATCCTCGTCTGGAAATTTGGGAATAAGATTGTGAATAAAGTTCAGTTTTCAATATTGGCTTTTCTCGCTTTATTATGGATAGTGAGGTTTGTGGTGGACGTATTATCTTAATCTGAAAGTAGAGATGGATATGGAAAACGGATAAATAAGGGGCGGCAAAAAGAGCTTCATAGCAAAGCATATCTCTATATTGTGCCAAAGGAATATGCATATCCAATATTCGCTGGAATGACTATCGGAGATCTGTTGTACTGTAAATAAATATGATATGATAAAAAAGCTGTTTTTATGGTGTATTGTGCTGATATCTGCCGTTATTGACGCCCAGCCGTTTACCCTGAGATCTGCAGGAGAAGCAAAAGAATTCAGGCTTACCCTTTATTATGGGACTGAAGGAAAAGGAGCTTTTGTACAATACTCAGGTCAGAAAGGAATTATTCCCTTGCAAATAAAAAACTATAGGGTTGATAAGAGCGGAAGAGATGAAGGTCAGCCCGATATCTATTATTATACCTGGAACGAAATAATAGACGGGAAAGTAAATGGTGTGTACGAGTTCACCTTAATGAATCATCAAGCCTTAAATATCAGCTATACAAGGAAAAAAGATAACAGATATTTTAGGCTCGAAATGATAGATGATGATCAGTATGATGGCAGTGACCGCTATTTGCTGCATGGTGTAATGCTTTCTTTCAATCATTACTACAATAATCATTTTCTGATCGGTTATCCTGACGGAAAAAAGATGAATATAGAGCTTCCCGCTCCGGATAGACCTTCTTATGCAAGACAAAGTGTTATAAGTGATTACAATTTTGATGGCTATGATGACATTTCATTTTCCGTTCCGGATGATGGAATGGGGGTATACAGGATATTTTCTATTTACCTGTATAATCCGGAGAGGAAACGTTTTGAAAAGCTTAAAGAACCTGATTATTCCCGGTCAGCCTGTTCCTGTCTTTGCGATGTGTCTGTGGAAAAAGATAAGAAACTTCTGAAAACGGCATGCCGGGGTGGGGCAAGATGGCATCAGGATACCTATCGGTTTGATGCAAACGGGACGTTAAAATGGGTGGCAACGAAAAAGGATCCTGAAGAATAGCGCTTCTGTAAAAGCTTATCATCTCTTTGAAATTCATGGATGTATTATATTGCTCATTATTTAACATATAAAAAATACCGTTTTTTTACGGTATTTTCAATAATGTCTTTTAGGATTCAAATTTAGGTCTGATATTTGTACTGGGTAGCCAAACTAAATGACCAATTTTATTTATGAAGAACATATCTGTGAAAAAATCATTTCTATATGCATGTTTATGCGCTTTATTCCTTGTTTCCTGTAAAAAAGAAATAGAAAAAATAAGCGATACTTTTAAGGATACCGTTTCCGCTTCTGATATGCCGGAAGCTGAAAAAGATTCGGTAAAGAAAGATTCTGTGCCTGTGGTAAAAAAAGAATCTGTACCGCCGGTAATGCAGGAGAACGGCTTTTATAATGCTTTCGTTATTCCGAAAGATAAAAAAATGAGAGATTCTGTATATGCGGAGTTCAGCAAGAAATATAGTGTAGAAGAGCGTACGGCTATTTTAGCCTTAAACAGACTTGATTCTAAAAGTAAGTGGAATGCCGATACATTGGTAGTTCCGGCGAAAATAGATACTACACTGATGGCCTATTCACCATTCCCCATGCAGCTGGATGTATTGAGCGGGGTGAAGAAGTTTGTCATCTTTTCTTACCCTATTCAGGCTTATGCGGTATATTCCAACGGGAGCCTTGTAAAGTGGGGCCCAACAAGTATGGGGAAAAAGAGTGCTCAGACGACAAGAGGTCTTACTTTTGCGAACTGGAAAAAGAAACTGGCAATATCTACCGTCAGCAGCGAATGGAAGCTTCCTTACAACTTTAATATCCACAATATAGGCGGTATCGGATGGCATGAATATACCCTTCCGGGATATCCGGCTTCACACTCTTGCTTAAGACTGTTGAGAAAAGATGCCCAATGGCTGTATTCCTATGCAGATACCTGGATCCTGAATCCCGGAGGTGCGACAACAAAAGCCAGAGGAACAGCTGTAATGGTATTTGGGGATTATAACTGGGGAGGAAGAAGACCATGGAAAAAGCTTCTTGATGATCCGAATGCCAATAATATATCTGTTGAAGAACTTACCAAACTTCTGGAACCGGATGTTCCGAAAATGTTGAAGGAACAGGCTAACAGAGAAAAAGTTGCTGATTCTATCAAAACAGCAAAAGCAATGGCTGCTCCCGTTCAAAATGAGAGAATAGGGGACTCTCTGTCTAATTAATTTTCTTTTCAAACTGTAAGGTAGATTCCTCAGCAAACCGTCTCAGCTTAAGCATTTCATCTTTTCCTTTGTGCTGCCCGAATCTTGCGGCTACATAAGTGAGGAGAATAAAAAATAACATGACAAAAGAAGCGCTCAGTGCCCACGGGTATTCAGCGCTTTTGATCTGTTTCTCCACGTAGTACATGGTGAAAAAGGTCATCCAGAGTATGGAAAAGGAGAAATAAAGAAACATAAAGAATGTCCAGACAGCAGAGCTGGGACCAAATACTCCCCGTATGACAGTATGCTCGTCTTCCATTTCCACCCTTAAGGCAAGGCGGGGTTTCCAGTAATTGTCATATTCTGTTTCTACCCAGATCGTTGCCACTTCCTTGTTGATATTGCCGGCAAACTCTTCTTTATGCTCTGTGAGGTATTTTTTCAGATTCTCAGCATATTCCTCTTTGGTAAGATGCGTAAACATTTTGAATCTGGGTCTTGTTCTTATTCTGTCTAAGGTGGTTTCTTCGGTTTTCATATTCTATTCTTGATAAGGTATCGGATCTTCCAGGGTGAAACGTAAGGTAAGCTGTTCATTTTTTCTTTGAACGACCATGGTAATGTTTCGCCCTTCATAAGACTTCATCAGTTCTACAATTTTTTCCAGGGTCATATCTGCAGTTCTGTTTCCATTGATGCTGATCACCCTGTCTTCTCTTTGCAATCCGGCTTTATAGGCAGGGGAATCCTTTCTGACTCCTGAAATGGAGAATATGGGTTTTAAGCTGAATTTATATTGAAAAGAATCTCTGTAAACCTCATTCGTTACACCTGTGGATTTCTGGGTTTCAATTTTTACCCTGTCCTGCTCCCATTCCAATCCGTCCTGTTTAAAATCCAGGCCGCTCATATTGAAGTTAAAAGGATCGTTGAAATTTTTATTCTTTTTCAAATATAGCTTATTATTGGGATAATCAAAAACCACAGTAAACCGGCGCATAATTTCTCCTCCTACAGAGCCTTTTCTGTCTTCCACTAAATTGACATGCTGGATAGAAAATTCATCCGGCATAGCGGTAAGCGGTTTTTCAAATTTAAAATTTCCCAGGTAAAAATTATGAATCCTGCTTCTTTTACCATAAATGTCTCCATTGAATCCACGGCCGAGGAAATCATCAATATTAGGCCTGTTATAGACAAAATTCTTAATCAGGGTAGGGAAGAGCCATATGGCATCACTGTTTCCCAGATCGATGAGCAGCTTTGAGCTTTTCTTTTCGCGGGTCATTTCCACATCGGCAGAAAGATAAGGCTTACTTTGTTCTATCGTAATGGGGAATTCTTCAAACCTCCTGATCTTCTTTTGTAAAAGAGCGGAATTTTCGTATACCGTTATTTTTTTTGATACATAATCAATAAAAACAGGATGGTCTTTGAAGAAGTGGAACCCGATAACACCATTTACCGGAATTCCGACATGAGATGAAATATTAAACTCTTCATCCAGGATTACATAAAGGGCCATGGAGGTATTCACAAGAACATCACCAATCCTGCCCGTATTACGGTCGGATTTTAAGCCATCAATACTTAAGCTTCCACCCAGTCCGGAAAATTTCATCTTTTCAACATATCCAAGTTTGAGTTCCTTATTCTCAAGACTGAAAAGAATGGTTTCTGCAACTCCGGTATCGAGAAGGAAGGTAAGTTCGGCACCGTTGACATTGATGGGAATAAAGATGAGGTTGTTGATAAACTTAAAAGGGATGACTGCTTTTTGGGTGTTGATCAGCTCAAAAGAGTTCTGGGCATTTACAAAAATGCTAAAAAAAAATCCCAGTAAAAGAAACTTAAATTTCATTTACTGAATTTAGTGAATTTATCGATATTGTAATAAAAAAACATTCCAAATGCAGGAATGTTTATATAAACGACAATAAATGAATAGGAAATGTTGAATTTATTTTAAAACGGGATCTGTCTTATTTGGAGAAAAATTCCATCAGATCCATATAGTTTTTCTGATTCACCCCATGTCCGCTCATATATTCTCTGAATGTAAAGTAGCAACTCAGGTCATAAAGAAGATCAGCCGCTTTTCTTCCCCATTCAAGAGGGATAACAGCATCATCAGTACCATGTGAGACGAAAAACCTTAATTTTTCAAGTTTCTTTTTATCCTTTACGATACCGTCCAGGATTTTATCTTCGGGATAAGCGCTGAGACAGGCAACATAGCTAAAAAGCTCAGGATATTTTAAAGCCAATGCGTAACACAATATTCCACCCTGGCTGAATCCGCATAAGTGGGTCTTGCCTTCCGTCAGACCATAATGATTGATGATCTTCATGATGCTTTCCAATACGGCATTTAAAGACTCTTTAGCCTGAGGTACATCAATAAAGTTTTCAGGATCATTAAAATTGATATCATACCATGAATATCCCTCGAATTGGGTATCTCTCGGAGCTCTGAAGCTGATGATAAGCCAGTCGGCGGGAAGAGTTTCTCTGAAACTGAAAAGATCCTGTTCATTGCTGCCGTAGCCGTGAAGCATAAAAAGAACAGGGGTGCTGGGGGTAATATTTTCCGGCTCTCTTACTAGATAATCTAAATTCATACAGCAAATATAGCTAATAAATCATATTGAAAATCACTTTTATTATCCATACAAAGAACTTTGAGGGGAGAGTGCTGTATGTTCAATGATTGATTGTTTTGAAGCGTATTATTGTATTTTACAGAGTGTTTTTATTTTTTGCTGATTTGATATTGTTTGTAAATCTTTGTTGGAAAATTTTCATAAAAGTTATTTTTATATTAATAAAAAACTTATATTTGGAACATTAAAAAATCTATTTGGAGAAATGAAGCAATTTTACAATTCAAAAAGTTTACTGAGACTTTCTTTTTTATTCGTTTTATTATTTTCTGTGATTACCGTTGTAAGTTCCTGTAAAAAAGATGACGACGATGATTTTCAGGATCATGTGGTTCAGTTTGAAGTGAAAACTACCGCAGGAGGAGAAATTAAAAGTGTTGTAACACAAGTAGGTACTACTCAGAATACAATATTCAATACTCCACAAACTCCTTTAACTTCGCCCTGGACGAGTGGAGAATTCTTTGTAAACTCCAGCCAGGCACAGTTGAATCTGGATGCTAATGCAATCCTGCCAGAAGATAATTCGGAACTGACCATCAACCTTTGGATCGATGGAGAGGTTGCCAGAACCGTTACGAAAAAAGGAAAAGGAGAATTAGTTGCTTCTATCGATTACAGCTTCTTGGAACCGTAAAATATTCTAATACTGATATAAAAATTAAACCGCTTTTACAGCGGTTTTTTTTATTCTTCGATCATATGCTGCTGTACAGCTATGTTGATAAGCTCCGTTGAATTTTTTGCCTGAAATTTCTGCAGTAAGTTTTTACGGTGAGTATCTACAGTAAGAGGACTTAAAAACAGCTCTTCAGCGATCATATTGCTTGTTTTTCCCTGGGCCACCATCTGAAGGATCTGCTTTTCTCTTTTGGTAAGTCTGGGAATAGGCAGGTCGTTCTGGGAAGGCCGGCTGATGATCTGCTTCGTCTCATTACAGAAGACGATATCTCCGGAAAGCGCTCCCTTAATGCATATGACCAGTTCATCAATAGAGGTGTTTTTGAGAAGATAGCCACTCGCTCCGTTTTGAATAGACTGCATGATGATGCTTCTTTCAGACCGGTTGCTGAACATGATTACAGAGGTATCCGGTGATATCTTTTTAATTTCCCTGCAGAGCTCCGTACCATTGGCATCAGGTAATGTGATATCCAGAAGAATAATATCGACCTTGTGAGACCGGATACAACTGATGATTTCCGAACCGGATGTGAAGCTTCCCGTAACATTGAAAAACGGCTGGCTGTTCAGCATCATTCTCAATCCTTCAATGACAATCGGGTGATCATCTACGATAACAATATTTATTTTTTCATTCTCCATCTATATTGAGTTCTATATTAATCGTTGTACCTTGACTGTCGGAATTTACTTCCATTTTTCCTTTCAGATAGCTGACCCGGTTTTTCAGATTGCGGAGTCCCATGCTTTGGGTCGTATTTTCAATATCTTTATTAAAACCTTTCCCATCATCTTCAATGGTGATCAGGAAGCTTTCTCCGGATTGAGAGCATTGCAGCAGAATATTGTCAGCTTCGGCATGCTTTATGGCATTTGCTAATAATTCCTGTACAATTCTGTAAATATTGAGCTGTATATTTAAAGGCAGATCTTTTTCAATGTCAATGGCCTGGAAATCGATATCCAGATCCTTTCTGGAATAAAATTCACAAAGATCATTTAAAGCCGTTTCCAAACCGAAATTAAGAAGCGATTCAGGCATTAAATTTCTTGCAATGTGGCGAAGTTCCCCTACAGAGCTGTCCAGCTGACCTAATATCTTATAAAATTCCTGATCCTTTTCCGGGTTTAAATTATTGGCTGACCACGTAGAAAAATTAATTTTAACCCCGGCAAGCATTCCGCCCAAACCGTCGTGAAGGTCTCTGGCAATCCGCTCCCTTTCCCGTTCCTCACCATCAAGGATCGCTCTGGTAAGCGATAGCTCTTCCTTCTGCTTAATGTCGTTTATTTTCTGCTCAGATATTTTTTTATTTTTTCTGAAAATGATAAACAGGAAAATTAAAAGGCTTACAACCAATAACAGGATGAGGCTCAATCCCCATAAATAAGAGTTCTTCTTATTTACTTCCAGATCTTTCTGGTTTTTCTCAGCATTGAGAATCGCTATTTTTCTTTCCTTTTCAGCAGTATTGAATTTGGTTTCTATTTTGTTGATTTCCAGCTTTATATTTTCAGTATTCAGGCTGTCATTAAGTTTGGAATATCTTTTTTCCCATACCAGGGCCTCCTTTGTATTTCCCATCTCTTCACTGAGTATAGAAAGCTGCTTATAGATGGTCTTCCTGTTGTTGAGGTCAAGAGCAAGTGATTTTTCCGTTAAAATGTCTTCCAAAACATTTTTAGCCTCATTATACTTTTTTAATTTCTTTAGAATGTCATATTTGTTGAAATAAAACATTTGCGCCAGCAGATTCTGATTGAACTCTTTTGTATAAAAGATTCCTTTTTCAATAAAAGCTAGTGCTTCTGCATTTTTTTGTTTGGTAATACAATACAGTGTTTTACCATAATAATAGAAAGCATTGACAGAAGATTCAGGATATGGAGCGATCAGCTTTTCAGCTTTATCCAGGTTTTTCCTGGCTTCATCTCCCTTGGTTTGATAGCAGAAATTATTGGCAGAATTAAGGTATGTGAAAAATAGTTCAGCAGACTCCGGATAGTTTTTTTCAAGAATTTCCAGGGCCCTATTATTATAATTTTCCGCCTTTTTAAATTCAGCATTATACATGAGAACAACAGCAAGTTGAGTATATAGAAATCCTAAGCTCCTGCTATTCTTATATTTTTTAGCCAGTGGAACGCTTTTTTCAAGGATTGTCTTTACTAAAAAAGGATAGCCTTCCTTATCTTTCAGGGTTACCCCATAGCTGTACCATGCTGAAGCCTGAAGAAGATCAGACTCTTCATTTTTGAACTTTGATAATGCTTTAATGGCCTGCTGATAAGACAGAGCCGCTTTTTCTTTGTCTCTGTCCAGGTTATACTGTGCTTTATAATATTCATACTTTGCTGAAAGAAAAAGATCGTCTTTAATAAATGTTTTCCCGTTTTCCAGGTACTTTTTACTCAAAAGAGAATCAATATTTCTGTAATAATTTGACAGAAGAAAAGATGCATTTGCCTTTGATACAGGGGAGGATGTGTTCTTTATGATGTTTTGTAAACTATCCAAATAAGGCTTCTCATTCAGCGGAATAATTTGCTGTGATCGTATACCAAAGGACAGCAATATGCTTAGCAGGATCAGTAATCTCTTCATTAGGGACGGTTCTGTAGAATATATTTTTTTAAAACGTTCAATTTAATTAAAAAATTTAGCAAAAAAAATACCTGAATTCCGGTAGAAAAAAATACACGTTTCTCAGTATTGATAAAGTTTGCCGACTCTAATAGCTTTGCAGATATCAAATCACTGATCATAGAATATTAAATAAAGTAATTAAAATTTAAACAAAAAGATTATGAAAAAAATGAGAATGAATCAACTGTTGAGAGGAGCGTTTGTTGCAGTGCTGGCAATGGTGTTGATTGGTTTTGTAAGCTCTTGCAGCAATGATGACGATGACAACAACAATGTGAATGGTGCAGGGAAAAGCCATAAAGTAGTTTTTAAAGCAATAGCTTCTGCAGGAAGTAATATTGAAATCGCTGTATATGGAATTGATGGTAATCCGACAACGGCATCTAGCCTTAGCGGTACAACATGGTCAAGTCCTGAGGTCACATCAGAAGCTGGTGCCTATAATGCGAACGTAGCTGTAAATGCTATAGGAGCTGATGCTTCTTCTACTTTAAAGGTTCAGATCTGGGTAGATGGTGAACTGAAAAAAGAAGGTACTTCCAGCGGACAGTATTTATCAGCTTCTGCAAGTCATACATTTTAATATTTGATAAAATGATAATGAAAACCGCATTGGCGGTTTTTGTTGTTTTATAAAGTCTTTTCACCCAACACTAAAATTGTAAAAATGAAAAATGTTTTAACCATTGTTTTTATCAGTGCTTTCCTGCTGATAAATGCCCAGAGACAGGAAGTGATGCCACAGGTACCTTTTGATGAAAATCTTACAAAAGATATGCTGGCTTATGGTAATTCAACAATAGAAGGAATTGCCATAGCGAGAGAATATACGAATGCCAATCGTTGGAATAACCTTTTAGGAGTGAACGCTTTCGGAATCAAGCATATTGCACCTGAAGGAACTGTTGTTGTTTTGTTTCCTGTAACAAGCTATTTTGAGGAATACTACAGATTAAGAAGCAAATACAAAAAAAGTAAAAAATATATGGCTGTTCTTTCCCAGCAGGCTTTTAAGTACAGAATTGAAACCAAAACCGATAAAAACGGAAGGTTTGTCTTTGAAAAAATGAAACCGGGAAAATACTATATTGAGACGGTTTTCGGGTATGTGGGAAAAGGTGTAGGCTCACAGCAGGTAGGAAGAACGGATTATTATAACGGTTTCGGGAATTATACAGGTTCTTCACCCGTTTATCAGAGCTACTACTACAATTATAACGAAACAAAGGTGGAAAGCAAATTTGTAGAGATCAGGAGAGATGGAGAATTGAAAGAGATCAGGCTTTAGTCTTTTATGATTATAATGAAAGTTGGGCGGGTTCGAAGAACCCGCCCAACTGTTTTTATTTTTAAACTACTTTCACAATAAAATAGCTTTTTTTTCCTTTCTGAAGCAGTAAAAACTTACCGTCAATAAGATCACTTTCATTCGCTGTAAAAGTATCATTTACCTTTTGTTTGTTCACAGAAATTGCATTTCCTTTGATCTCTCTCTGGGCTTCGCTTTTAGACTTCAGGAATCCTGATTTTTCAGAAAGAAGATCTACAATGCTTACTCCCAATACCTCTGTCTTTGCAATTTCCTTTTGAGGAACACCGTCAAAAACTTCAAGGAACGTTTCTTCATCAAGGCTTATCAGGTCTTCAGCAGTAGAACGTCCAAAAAGAATTTCAGAAGCTTTCAGAGCCTTTTCATATTCTTCTCTGCCATGTACCCAAACCGTCACTTCTTCAGCAAGCTTCTTCTGAAGCTTTCTTTCATGTGCCGCTGTTTTGTGCTCTTCTATTAACGCTTCAATTTCCTCTTTTCCTAAGAATGTATAGAATTTGATGAATCTTTCAGCATCTTCGTCCGTAGCATTCAGCCAGAACTGGTAGAATTTATAAGGAGATGTTTTCTTTTTGTCCAGCCAGTAGTTTTCTCCGCTTTCAGACTTTCCGAATTTAGAACCATCAGCCTTTGTGATCAATGGAACGGTCAATGCAAAAGCTTCTCCCTGAGCTTTTCTGCGGATCAATTCTGTTCCGGTAGTGATATTTCCCCACTGGTCAGATCCTCCCATCTGTAGCTTTACATTATTGTTCTGATACAGGTGAAGAAAATCATATCCCTGAATTAGCTGATATGTAAATTCTGTAAAGCTCATTCCATCTGCGCCACCTTCTCCTGAGAATCTTTTCTTCACAGAATCTTTTGCCATCATATAGTTAACGGTGATATTCTTTCCGATATTTTTGGCAAAATCAAGGAAAGAAATATTCTTCATCCAGTCATAATTGTTCACCAGCTCAGCCTTGTTAGGCTCATTACCCTCAAAATTTAAAAATTTTGAAAGCTGATTCTTCAGACAGTCAACATAATGTAAAAGAGTTTCCTCATCCAGAAGGTTTCTTTCTGCAGATTTTCCGGATGGATCTCCGATCATTCCTGTAGCCCCTCCAACCAAAGCAATCGGCTTGTGACCGTGCTGCTGGAAGTGAGCTAAAATTTTAATCTGGATAAGACTTCCGATATGTAAAGAATCGGCTGTTGGATCAAAACCAATATATGCAGTAGTTACCTCTTTATTCAGTTGTTCATCGGTTCCTGGCATCATATCGGCAAACAGACCACGCCATTTCAGTTCTTCTATAAAGGAATTCATTGATTTTTACTTTAAAATTTTACGGTGCAAAGATAGTAATTTCAGAAGTATGAAAGGCAAAAGGAGGAAAAGCAAAATGGTAAAAGGGTGAAGAGAGCAGAGATAGGCAAAGGTGTTTTATAATTGTAATATTCAGGAATAGCCGGTAATTCTATTTCTTGTTAATGACAAATTTTATTTGACAGATGAATGCCAATTAAAAAATATCGATCTTATTGACTGTTTGATAATTTCACTTACTTTATTTATCTGTGTTCTCCTCAGCCATCCATCTTACCATCGTCCTTTTCTTTATTTTCTCAGCCTTCTCAGCCCTCTTAGCTTTCTTAGCCTTTTTACCTTTTCACAAATTTGCCTTTTTGCCCCAAATAATCTATATTTGTTAATAATGAACGACGAACAGCTATTTCTGCTCATCCAGAAGGCCAAAGATAAAGATCAGAAGGCCCAGACTAAACTCATCAATGTTTTTTGGGTGGATGTTTTCTCTTTTGTGATGAAAAAAGTAAGAGATGAGAACGATGCAGATGAAATCACCGTAAATGTTTTCTCTAAAGTATTGTCGAAGCTGGATATGTTCGATCCGCATTTTCAGTTTAAAACCTGGATACTGACCATTGCCCAGAATACGGTCATTGATTTCTGGCGGAAAAAGAGCCGTGAAAATGAAGACTCCATCGAAAATCTGGATGAAGTTAAAAATCAGTACGCGAAATCTCCCGAAGAACTTCTGATCTCTGAAGAAGAGCAAAAAAAGATCATTAAAACCATAGAATCTTTGGATGCCAATTATCAGGACATTATCAAACTGAGATTTTTTGAAGAAAAAAGTATCAAAGAAATTGCAGAAGAACTGGGAATCTCGGTTGCCAATACCAAAGTAAGGGTAATGCGGGCGAAAAAAGTTCTTGCCGAACTCTTGAAAAATAACGATTTCGAAGACAATTAATTATGGATACCGGATTTTTTGGACAACACAAAGAAATTTAACAATATATTCTTTTAAGACTCAGGAAATCAATATTTTCAGGCCGATTTTATATATCTATATATTTGTTTTGCTACTATGCAGGAATGATTTTATTTGTGCGTTAGTGGCAGTTAGAAAACAAATTTTATCACAGATAAAATCTTTGCTCCTTACTGCCGCATCTGGCCTGCAAAGTAACTTGCTTCCTTGCGTCTACCAACAAACAATAGGTACTTTATAAATCCGAATGTCCAATGATATTTAGAATTATAAGTTTCATCAATTTTTCCGGTTGATGGTTTCCATTAAAAAATCCTTAACTTTGAACTTCAATTTTAGAAATGGAAAATTCAGTTCAAGACACTACCGTTCAAAAACCAAAATGGATCCGCGTAAAACTTCCTACCGGAAAGAATTACAGAGAGCTGAGAACCTTGGTTGATAAATATAAATTAAATACCATTTGCCAAAGCGGAAGCTGCCCGAATATGGGAGAATGCTGGGGAGAAGGTACGGCAACTTTCATGATTCTTGGAAATATCTGTACAAGAAGCTGTGGATTCTGTGGCGTAAAAACAGGAAAACCTCTTGATGTAAACTGGGATGAACCTGAAAAAGTAGCCCGTTCGATCAAATTAATGAAGATCAAACATGCCGTTTTGACTTCAGTAGACCGTGATGATCTGAAAGATATGGGATCTATTCTTTGGGGTGAAACCGTAAACGCCGTGAGAAGAATTTCTCCGGGAACCACAATGGAAACGCTGATTCCGGATTTTCAGGGAATTACAAAACACCTTGACAGATTGGTAGAAGTAGCTCCGGAAGTGATCTCTCACAATATGGAAACCGTAAAACGTCTGACCAGAGAAGTGAGAATTCAGGCCAAATATGAAAGAAGCCTTGAGGTATTAAGATATTTAAAAGAAGCGGGTCAGAGAAGAACAAAAACAGGGGTAATGCTTGGTTTGGGAGAAACCAAAGATGAAGTTTTCCAGACTATTGAAGATATCAGAAATGCCAATGTAGATGTTATTACCCTTGGACAATACCTGCAGCCAACCAAAAAGCATCTTCCTGTAAAGAAATTCATTACCCCGGAAGAATTTGATGAATTTGGAGACTTTGCCAGAAGCTTAGGCTTCAGACATGTTGAAAGCTCACCTCTTGTAAGAAGTTCTTACCACGCAGAGAAACATATACATTAAAATACAGACCGTTCAGAGATGAGCGGTTTTTGTTTTTTAGGTGGCAGGTGGAGAGTTAGTTAGAAGTTAGAAGTTAGAAGTTGGGCGTGGTTACTTTGATTTGTAATGGATGTCCTCATTAGAGTGGCAAATCGAAGATTTGACGGGATGATTAGTAGAGTACCAGAATTAATAATAGTCATGTATAAACATCTGTGAAAATCTGAGTAAATCTGTGGTTAAATAAATTTTATTGAATCAATAGCACTCGCTTAAATATAAACCAACCTACACATGGCTTTATCCAAAATATAAACACATCTGCTATCCTTAAAGTCTGAGAGACAAATAAATCTATCCGTTTTTATTTATTACAGGCAGACTCTTTGGTAATCCCACCAATCCGTCCGTTGATTTCAATAGGTCTGAAATGCTTTTTCTTAAACTCAGATGGCGTTTCGCCCGTATGTTGCTTAAAAAGTTTATTGAAATAAGAAAGACTTTCAAAGCCTACCTGAAAGCAAACTTCAGTTACAGAATAATCTTTCAGAAGAAAGATCTTGGCCTGGTTGATTCTGTAGTTGTTTACAAAATCAGTAAATGTCATATTGGTTTGCTTCTTAAAATAGCGGCAGAAAGCAGGCGTGCTTAGTCCCACTATTTTTGCAATAGCGTTGACATTGGGCTTTTTATCATAATTTTCATGGATATAATCGTAAATGGTTCCCATTCTGATCTTGTCATTCAAAAACCACTTGATTCTGGTATCTTCCTTATTAAGCTCTCTCACTTCGGTGGAATCTGCGAGGATCTGCAGAATTTCGATCAGTCCTATCAGAGATTCAAAAGCATTTTTATCCTTGATGATCTGAAGCTTTCCAACGACCGTATTTTTAGTTTCTCCAAAGAAAGACAGTCCAAGATAAGACTTCTCCAACAGGTTTTTTATGCTTTCAAATTCAGGAACAGGCAGAATGATATCCTGAAAAAAGCTTTCCTGCATCTGTACTACCATCTGTCTGCATTCTGTCTGGATACCATAGTCAAAATTAAGGTGAGGAACGTTGGCCCCGATCAGCAGAAGCTCACTGTTTGTAAATCCGGAAATATCCTTTCCTACATGTCTGATCCCATTGGTTGCTTCTACATAGACCAGCTCTATTTCAGGATGGTAATGCCAGAAAAAACAGTTTTTTAAGGAAGGAGAAAAAAGCTTGAATGATTTTCCTTTTTCAAATGTTATGTTCTCTTTCTGAATTTTCATCTTGCCCTGTTTTGATTGTTTCTGAATCTAAAATTAAATAAAAAGGTTAATATGGAGCAAATTTTTATCATTCAAAGAGAAGTGAATTTGAATCTTTCTTACGACTTTTGCACTTTCATCATAGAGAAAGCAAAACCATTTTTAGAATTTTAAAATTAATTCAGTAAAAAGAATTTAGAGATAATGAAGATTGATAAAAGAATAATACCGCTGGCCATAGGCGGTTTGGGAATAGGAACTACAGAATTTACTGTTATGGGACTGCTTCCTGATATTGCCAAAACATTGCAGATCTCAATTCCGCAAGCCGGGCATTTAATTTCTGCCTATGCAATGGGAGTGGTGATCGGTGCACCAATACTTATCGGATATTCCGTGAAATTTCCGCCTAAAAAAGTTTTAATAGCCTTTATGCTATTGTTTACCTTATTCAACGGGCTTTCTGCTGTAGCTCCCAATTATACGACCATGCTGATTATAAGATTTATGTCAGGGCTTCCTCACGGAGCATTCTTTGGAGTAGGTACTGTGGTGGCTTCTAAAATGGCAGGAAAAGGAAAAGAAGCATTGTATATATCGATGATGTTTACGGGACTTACCGTCGCCAATCTGGCGATGGTGCCATTGGTGACCTATATCGGACATATATATCACTGGAGGCTATACTTTGCCGTTGTAGCCGTAATTGGTGTTTTTGCCCTGTTATTTTTGAAATTATGGCTTCCTAATATGCCATCCAATCAAAACACCCACTTCCTGGAAGAATTGAAATTCCTTAAAAACAAACAGTCCTGGCTGGTGCTTACCATCACGGCAATTGGATTTGGAGGACTTTTCACCTGGTTGAGCTATATTACACCGCTGATGACTGTAGTGGCAGGAATAAAGAGCAGTCAGATGGCCTATGTAATGGTGCTTGCAGGAGCAGGTATGGTCGTTGGAAACCTGGCCGGAGGGGTTATTTCTGACAAATTAGGTCCTGAAAAAACCTGTGTTTTGCTGATCTTCCTGATGATGATCTCTTTGGGGGGAGTATTCTTCCTTTCCGAACATCAGAATACTGCTCTTGTGCTGACCTTTATGTGCGGAGCCTTATCCATGTCTATTGCGGCACCCATCAATATTATGATGATGAAGGCCGCTCCAGGAAGTGAAATGATGGCCGCCGCTTTTATGCAGGCAGGCTTCAATATTGCGAATGCAATGGGAGCTTTTCTGGGAGGAATACCTTTAGAATACGGGTTGCCTTTCAATTATCCCTCGCTGGTAGGAGTAGGGATGACCTTCATTGGTGTTGTTGTAAGTGTAAGATATATGTATCTGTACGGCGCAGGAACAGATGAAGAAGAAAAAACTGCAGAATGCGTTTCATGTGACAAGTAAAAATAATCTGCATGATCTCGTTAATCTGCGAGCAAAATAAAACTTATTTATTATGCTGAAGGTATTTGATCTCTCGCTAATTTTGAGGGTTGAGCAGATAATTGTGGAAAAAATAGGAGAAATCACCCGCATCTGGGAGAGAAAATTATAAAATACAAACAGCCTGTTTCAAAGAGAGAAACAGGCTGCTTATATATAATAAATAGGTTTAGGCTTCTACTTCATCACCGTTTTTGCACCAATAGAGGGCGTTATATAAATTTTCTTTGGGGAAAGATTTAAATTCTCCCGGCGTCAGGACGCTGAATATACTCGTAAAGTTTTGTATGCCTTCCTTATCCGTAACAATTGCTGCACGGTTCCAGTTGGCAAGATTTTTTAAACCTAAAAGAACATCTTCAAGCCATGCTCCCATGGTAAAATTACCCAGATCAGTATCCAAATACAGTAAGTAGTTCAATTCACCGAACTGATCAACCTTCTCCTTTACCCGCGGAATTACCAGTTTTTCAAAATCCTCTTTTGTTACTTCTCCGGTTGCATTGAATGCCGCGACATTTTCCGGAGCTTCTGGAATAATTGTTATCATAATGAATATTTTATGGTGGTTTAATTTATAGAAACAACAATAATTACACCACAATTTGGTGAAAAACTGTTAAAATAGGTATAAAAATTGTTACGATTAATATAAAAATATAAATATGGATCTTAAATCAAACGAACCTTTTTGGCTTTTAAAGAACGGGCTGATGGCTTCATATCCATCATTAAAGGCAGATCAGCAATGTGATGTTCTCATTGTGGGTGGCGGCATTACGGGCAGTCTTATTGCTCATCAGATGATGGAAGACGGATATGATACAATCCTTATTGACAAAAGAGAGCTCTGTAACGGGAGTACTTCTGCTACAACATCAATGCTGCAATATGAAATAGATGTTCCTCTTTATGAGTTGATAGAAATGATAGGGGAGAAAGGAGCAGTATCTGGCTATAAAGCCTGCAGTGATGCTATTGATACCATTGAAAAGATTTCAAAACAGATAAGGTCCGGTGCAGGTTTCAAACGTAAAAAGTCATTGTACTATGCTTCAAAAAAGAAAGATGCTGAATGGTTGAAAAAAGAATACGAAGCCAGAAAAGAATCGGGATTTGAGGTGAAATGGTTGTCAGAAGCACAGATTTTGGAGCAGTTCGGGTTTGAAAATACTTATGGTGGGATCCTGTCAAAACAGGGAGCAAGTATTGATGCCTTTCAATTTGCTCACGAATTATGCATGTATAATGTAAAGAAAGGGCTGAAAATATTTGACAAAACCGAGATGGTAAAAGTGGAATATCATAAAGGATTTAATATAGCCGTTACGGAAAGTGGATTTCAGATCCGGGCTAAGAAGATCATCTACTGCATCGGGTTCGAAAGCAAAGAGCTGCTGAAAGAAAACTTTGTTAATCTGAAAAGTACCTATGCTGTAGTTTCCGAAATAGATCAGGATACATTCAAAAATATCAATAATACACTGGTGTGGAATACTAATGATCCTTATCTCTATATGCGGACGACCGATGACGGAAGGCTTTTGATAGGAGGTGGGGATGAAGATTTTTATAATGCGGAAAAACGGGATGCCCTATTGGATAAAAAGGAAAAGGAAATTGTAAAGGAGCTAAAGAAGATAAAGCCTGACTATCATTTCTATTCAGACTTTGTATGGGCGGGAACCTTTGGGGAAACTGATGACGGTCTTCCTTATATCGGGGAACATGAAAAGTTCAGGAACTCTTATTTTGTCCTTGGCTTCGGAGGAAATGGAATTACCTTTTCGGTCACGGGAATGGAGATGGCTTCTTTATTTATGAAGAATAAAAAGCACCCGCTATCCAGGTATTTTAAATTTGGAAGGTAAAAGATATTTTAACCGCAAAAGTCACAAAAGGCTTATTCTTTTACAGGGGGATTATGAATACTTGATCCATCTGCTTTA
This sequence comes from Chryseobacterium sp. UF-290, assembly GCF_058245615.1. Lineage (NCBI taxonomy): Bacteria > Pseudomonadati > Bacteroidota > Flavobacteriia > Flavobacteriales > Weeksellaceae > Chryseobacterium > Chryseobacterium sp. UF-290. The sequence continues at coordinate 32,317 of NZ_JBSICB010000021.1, read as the reverse complement.
GATGTGAGGTCTTTATTTTTCATAAAATTATTATAGCCACTAATGCACGAATAAAAAATTCGTGCATTAGTGGTCAATACAATAGCCTGCAGCGTAAAAACTTTGGCACCTGATTTATTTTACAGGCTATATCCATTTTTCTTAGCCAGTTCCAGGATAGAGCTTTCAATCGCTTTTCCAAGATCATCAGAATCATCATTCCCTCTTTTTTTCATTTCTCCATCGATATAGGCCTGACGTTTTTTGGAAAGCTCCTCGATCTCGCTTTGAATTTTATTACGTTCCGCCGATTTTGAAGCGATTGCCTTTTTAATTTCTTCCTTACTTTTACCCTTCAGTTCATCAGGAAGCTCGCTTTCTTTTACAGCAGCAATAAACCCGGCATCTTTTTCAGCCTTATCTACCAGATCCCAATGTTCATTTTTGTAAGCATTCTTTTTGGATTTGGAAACCGTTCTTTCCACAAGGTTGGATACAGACTGTATTTCTGCATTCTTATCCTGGGCAATTTGTTTGAGCTTGTATTCAGAACCGCGGTTTCCGTAATAGATGTAGGTGTCATTCAGTTTGGCATTGCATTCCGAAATTCTGGTATCATAAGGCGTTTCAATGTAGATCACTTTTCTGTCACTGTCAATATTGAAATATTTTCCGCCGCCTATGGTGGCTCCGTTTTGCCAGAAACTCTGAATACCTTCTTCCCGGCTTCCGCAGAAAATAGTATTGGTGTAGATATTCTTATCCTTTGCTTTTGAGATGACTTCTTTATAGCCTATTCTTCCCTGATTAAAGGGTTCATTCCCTGCGATATAGATCAGTTTCATGCTTTTCTCGTTACCATCCCAGTTGAGGTTGGTAGAAGCGTCACGGATAACAGCTCCGCAATATTCACTTCCGCCATTGGTTCTTAAAGCAAATAGTTTTTCCGAAACCAGATCAAGATCCTGGGTAAGAGGAGTAACCTGACGAATGTAGTTCTCATCGCGGATTCCGTCGTTTCCATACTCATAAAGAGCAATTTCGATCTGTGGTGCCTGGCCGTTATACTTTAATGTGGTCAAAGTATTGACAATATTCCAGAGTCTTGATTTGGCCTGGTCGATCAGCCCGTCCATACTGTTGGAAGTATCAAGTAAAAGGGCTACCTGAATTTTATTATCCTTTGTTGTCGTACTGACCGGAATTACGGATGCATTTTGTACAGACAGGCTGCCGTTATGTACATTACTTTTTGAACAGCGGGTGTCTGTAACGGTACCGGAGCTTAAAAAAGCTGTTCCCGCTGCGAGTGCTAAAATTTTTAAAGTTGTCATATTATTATTTTTTATAGGTTATCTGTTATAATATCTTACCTGCATATCTTTCGGACTGTCTCTTAAATCTGTTATTTTAAAGGATTTCATATCTTGTCTTGATGCTGTACTTCAGCTTAATATTTTCAATATTATCAAAAGAATAATCTGCTGAAGCATCCGCTATTTCTAACTGTACATTGCTCATTCGGGTTTTGTAAGCGACAGGGAGTACAGTATCGCTGGTGTAATCTTCTATTTCAACAATTTCAATCGCATTTCCCGTCTTTTTACCCATGCTTTCCAACAGATAATCTGCCTTTTCCTTAGCGGCTTTTAAGGCGTTGATCTTTACGGCTTTTCTGAAATCTGCAATTTTGGTATTCTTTACTTCTGCGATGTTCAGGCTGCTTACCCACTTTTGATTCAGGTCCTCAAAGATTTTGCTGATATTTGATGTTGTGCTGGCCTTAAACTGATAATTCTTGGTGAACTTTGCTGTCTTGGAATAGATATTCTGGTACATCGATTTGAATTTGATGTCTTCATTCTTTACTCCGGCACTTTTTAAAGTTTCAAATAATTTCTTTTCATTATCTGCCAGATCATTTTTATTATCCGCCTTTATTCCGATACTGAAGATGATCTCATCCGGTTCTATTTCCATTTCTGCCACTCCCGTTACTTCAATGGCATTCTTCTTTACTTCCTGTGCATTGACAAAACTTCCTAATGTTAAAATTCCGATCAATAAAAAATGTTTCAATTTCATAATTTCCTGTTTTTAATTTTAAATTCTGGAGTAAAATTAGGCAGTTCTGAAACCCGGAAGCCGGGAGACTTGGTGAAATGGAGCTTTCACTTGGTGAGTTGTTGTATCTCCTTTAAAGAAATTAAGCTTTTGGGTCTTTTGCGGTTGGAGAGCTTCAGGCTGCTTCACAATTGCAACTTGGTGAAATAAGGTTTTGACTTGGTAAAGGATAGAAGACTATAAATAAAGTTTTACTTACTTTGCAGTAAAGATCTGAAATCCGTGAAATTAGTTTTTAGAATATTGTTTATGATCATGTTTGCATTGGGGAATTCTCTCATTGCACAGGATACTGCAAGGGTTTCCAAAGCGCTCAAATCGGCTTCGAAACTGAAAAAAGCAGTGGATAAGAACGATAATAAAGGTGTTGCGGATACTTATGTGGGGATGGCTAATGACTATTACAATCAGGGGAATTTTGCCAAAAGTGAAGAATATCTGATCAAGGCAAGAAATATTTATCAGAATCTCAATGATAAGAAAAATCTTGAGTCTACTATCCGTAAGCTGGCGCAGGCTCAGGAAAAACAGAATAAAATAACGCCTGCCATCAGCAATTACAGCATGGCAGCTCAAATGAGCTACAGTGAAAAGAGCAAGGCTGTCAATACCAATGATGTGACAAGGCTTTCTTCTCCTACGCCGGAGCTAAGGGCTGAAGCGATTCAGAATAATATCAATCTGAGCAAAAAGGAGAGTGAGCAGGGAGAGCTGGCAGACAGCTACAGCCAGCTGGCGGAGGTGAATATGCGGCAGAAAGATGTTTCCAGAGCAGAAGAAAATCTTAATGCCGCTTATAGCATTTCAAAAAAAGATGCTCCCCAACAGGCATTGGCCATCAACCAGAAACTGGCTGATTTTTATATTGAAAATAAAAACTTTGATAAAGCGATCGAAGCTAAAAAGAAAGTGCTGAAAGAAGATTTTGTAAAAGATAATTCACAGGAAAAAGTGAATCAGATTCAGGAGCTGGCTGATATTTATATAAAGAAGAACGATCCGGCAGAAGCGGTAAGCTTATTGAAGAATGCTTACGGAATCGCTTTAGAAAAAGGACATACCCTGGAAGCTCAGAAAAGCGTAAAAAAGTTGGACAGCCTGTACGCTATAGCCGGAAATACCGATGCTTCCGTACATCTGTACAGGGATTTTCTGGGAAAGCTTCCTGATCTGGTTTCCAAAGACAGAAGTCTCGTTGACAATAAGATACTGGAAGATACCGAACAGAGAATTTCACAGCTGGAAAAAGAAAAGGAACTGAAAGATGAGCTCATCCGTAAGAAAAATGCTTTCAATTATGGTCTGATAGGGGCTTTGATCCTTTTGACCGGTTTGATCTTTTTTATTTTCAGAACCCTGAAAAAAGTGCAGATTAAAAACAAAAAAATTGCTCTTCAGTCGCTGAGAAGAGAGATGAATCCGCATTTTATCTTTAACAGTCTGAATAGTGTCAATCATTTTATTGCGACCAATAACGAACTGGAAGCGAACCAGTACCTGACGAAATTCTCCAAACTGATGCGTGGGGTGATGGAAAATTCTACAGAAGACTTTATCCCTTTTCAACAGGAGCTTGATCTTCTTCACAATTACCTTGCTCTGGAAAAAACACGTTTTGCAGATAAGTTTGATTATGAAATTGAAGCAGATGAAAACCTGAATCTTCAAAGCCTGCAGGTTCCCGGAATGCTTGTGCAGCCATTTCTGGAAAATGCGATCTGGCATGGATTGAGATATAGAGCCGATAAAGGATTTTTAAAGCTAAGCTTTGAAAAAAATGATCAATACCTGAAGGTCATGATTGATGACAACGGTATAGGCATTGAAGAAAGTAAAAAGCAGAAAACCCGGCATCAAAAAACCAGAGAAGGGCGGGGTATGAAAAATACCATGGAAAGAATCCAGCTGCTGAATGATCTGTACAAAAAAGATATTACCTGCTCAGTAACTGACAAAGAAAACAACAGCGGGGTTCTGGTGACGATTAAGATTAATATGTCCTAGAACAGGGCAAATTTTCATTTGCAATCCGTCTTATACTTTTCTGGCGATTCCGGAGTGTGTTATTACCATCCTGATCGTAAGATATGCCTGGAAATGGAAAAAGGTTTAGACCGATTTCCCAATAGGTTTAAGATTGTATGAATGGGTAAATATTCCTAATTTGCAGTCAGTAACCTATAGCCTATAATCACCTAGCATCCGACCGAATGAAAATAAAAGCCGTAATCATAGACGATGAGACCATAGCAAGAGAAGTCCTGAGAAGCTATCTTACCAAATATTGCCCACAGGTGGAAATTCTGGGCGAGGCTGAAAATATCAGAGAAGCGGTGCCCCTGATTACTGAAAAGCAGCCACAATTGGTCTTCCTGGATGTGGAAATGCCTTTTGGAAATGCTTTTGATGTATTGGAGGCCACCAAGGAATTTTCGTATGAAACTATTTTCATTACTGCCTTTTCACAATATTCGCTGCAGGCCTTGAATAGATCTGCGAGCTATTATATTTTAAAGCCGATAGACATTCAGGAACTGATATTGGCCGTGAATAAGGTGGCTGAAAGCCTGGAAAAAAAAGAAGAACTCAACCGGAATAAAATTTTACTGGAAAACTTAAAGTTAAAACCTGAAAAACAACAGCTTATACTTCCAACTTTACAGGGGTTTGACGTGGTAAAAACAGAAGATATTCTCAGGCTTCAGGCGGATGGGAACTTTACACAGGTGTATCTTACCGATGGCTCAAAGAAAATGGTCTGCCGGTTTCTGAAGCATTTTGATGATCTGCTGGAAAATCCTTTTGTAAGGGTTCACCGCTCCCATATCATCAATACCGGATTTGTAAAATCCTATCATAAAAGCGGAACTGTAATGCTTGCTGACAATACGGAAATTGAGGTTTCAGGCAGCTTTAAAGACAACTTCCTGAAAGTTTTTTCATAGAATTTATTGTTTCTTAACAGCCTAAAGGCACTATTTTTGACGTTTTTAATCACACAAAATATCTCTGTTATGAAGACCCTTCACAAAATTATACTCCCTGTCTCGCTGGGGGCGTTGGGACTGATCATTTTCAACTCGTGTTCTGTAAGAATTCCCAGAGGAGCAGTTGCAGTAAAGAATTTTGATGCCGGAAAATACCTCGGAAGATGGTACGAGATCGCCCGTTTTGACTACAGGTTTGAGAAAAATATGGATAATGTTACCGCGGAATATTCGGAAAATCAGGATGGTAGCATTCAGGTCAGAAATAAAGGCTATGATTATCTCAAAAAAGTATGGAATGAATCTATCGGGGAGGCCCAATTTGTAAAAGATAAAACCGAAGCCCGGCTGAAAGTGTCATTTTTCAAACCCATCTGGGCGGGTTATAATGTCATTGATATTGATGAGGACTATCAATATGCCCTGGTGGCTGGAAGCAGCTTAAAATATCTGTGGATCTTATCCCGTACGACCAGCATTCCGGAAAGCATACGGCAGCGTTTCCTGGAAAAAGCAAAAAAAATCGGCTATAATACCGATGAGCTGATCTGGGTGAAGCATAATCAATAATAGGGTAAAAAGGTGAAATAGCAAAAGGATAAAAAAGGCTAACAAATATTCGTTTAACAATTTTTTATCTTTCTGCGATTTTACTTTAATTAACTTATTCGGCTATCATCCTATCAGTATTCTTTGCCTTTTCGCCTTTTTGCAATTTTGCCTCTTAGCTCCCAACATACTCCTTCCACTCTTCAAAGCGGTGATCAATAACCTGCTTCATCAGGTCATAGTTTTCATAGGTATCTTCAATGTGGTAAAACGTTTCGTATTCGTAGTCATTTTCCTCAGCTTTAGCATCAAAAAGATTGACGTAATCATCAGCAAATGAGCTGTATTTGTTTCCGAAGTCGGTATCGTCTGCATAATAATCTTTGGCAAAGCTGTTTCCAAGGTCATTCAGATCATACTCAGAGAATTTTCCGTCACAGCAGTTCATGACAAATTCTGCTCCTGTCATTTCTCTTCGTTTCAATTGTTCAATTTCCTCTGCTCCGTCTTCTTTCAATTCATCAGAAATAAGATCATTATTGATACACCAGTTCAGGAACATTCCTGTATGTGTTGCTCCGTTTTTCTCAGGAAGTCCTTCAGGGAAATCACCACCATAATGCCATGAAGCATCATCATATTTAGACATAATGTTTAATTATAGTTGTACAAATTTCCGTCAAAAATAGAAAAAATCAATTTATATTGCCGGGCAACGGGAATTTTCCGTCATTTGTACCAGAATTTTTTCGAAAACAAAACATGGAAAAAGCTGTTCTGATTACTATAGGAGATGAAATCCTTTCCGGAAATACAATAGACACCAATTCTAATTTTATTGCCTCTGAACTAAAGAATATCGGTATAAAAGTTTCACAGATCTTCACTATTTCAGATGAGGTGGAAACCATTAAAAATGCACTGAACAGTGCCTTTGAACTAGGAGACCTGGTTATCACAACAGGAGGGCTTGGTCCAACCCGGGATGATAAGACCAAAAAAGCGCTCGCAGAATTTTTCAATGATGAAATTGCCCTGGATGAAGTAACCTTTAATCATCTTAAAGGTTATATGGAAAAAAGGGGACGTCTGGATATTCTCGAAAGAAATAAAGAACAGGCTTTCGTGCCTACGAAATCAATAGTTTTTCAAAATCATTACGGAACGGCACCCTGTATGATGATGGAGCTGGATGGAAAGCTATGCTATAGTCTTCCGGGAGTTCCCTATGAAGTAAAACCATTGATCAAAGACCAGATCGTTCCTTATTTGCAGGAAAGATTCAGACTTCACTATATCCACACCAGGATTGTTTCTGTAGTCGGAATTCCAGAAAGCATTCTCGCAGACACGATAGAAGACTGGGAATTGGCGCTTCCCGAAAATATGGCATTGTCCTATCTTCCTGTCGGAACCCGTGTAAAGCTCAGGCTGACTGTATCCGGAGACAATGAAAATGCTTTACAGCAACAGACGGAAGATGAAATTCAGAAACTGCTTCCTTTACTGGGAGATCATGTAATTGCCGTTTCTGAAGATAAGATTGAGAATATCCTGGCAGAAATACTTACCGAAAGAAAACTCACCATTTCTACAGCAGAAAGCTGTACAGGAGGAGAACTTGCCAAAATGATCACTTCAGTTTCCGGAAGCTCAAAATATTATCTTGGAGGAATAGTGGCATATGCTACAGAGAAAAAGATAAGGATATTAAACGTTTCAAAAGAAACCGTAGATCAGTTTACCGTAGTCAGCGAGCAGGTGGCACAGGAAATGGCAAAAGGCTGTCAGGAATTGTTTGATACCGATATATCTCTTTCCACCACTGGAGTTGCAGGGCCAGAAAAAGGAGAAGATGGTAAAGAGGTAGGAACAGTTTATTATTCAATAAGAATCGGTAATAAGGAGGTGACATCAAAATTATATATGCCGCATCTGGAAAGAGTAGATTTTATGGATTTCGTTTCCCAGAAGGTGATCCAGGATCTGGTGGGACTTCTGATAACCGGTTAAAAAAATCAGAGCTTTGGCAGATCTTTCTTACAACAGCAAAATCTGAAAAAGCGTGCAGCAGGACGTCGTATTTTATCTTTAGAGGAATGTAGAGAACATGAAATGTAAAAGAATGAGCAGCATCTTACTTTTTGTTTAAATTTGTTTTACGAAAAAGTAACAAATAATAAATAAATCATACATATTGTATAAATTGTTATCATAATGAAAAAACTAACGCTTTCTCTGTTTCTAATAGCAGGGATCTGCACTCAAAATACAATGAGCGCACAAGCTAAAGCTGTTAAAACAGCAGTTAATAATACAGACAAAGGTTTAGACCTTAGCCTGATGGATACTTCAGTACGCCCACAGGATGATTTTTATAATTATGTGAGCGGAACCTGGATGAAAACGGCTAAAATTCCATCCGATAAGCCAACCTGGGGAAGTTTTAATAAACTTGGGGAAGACACGGATAACAATTCCATGACGATCCTGAACTCTCTTTTGAAAGATAAGTTTGCTGATGGAAGTGAAGGAAAAAAAATCCAGGATCTGTATGCTTCCTATATGAACATGCAGAAAAGAAATGCTGACGGGATCAAACCTATTCAGGAGCACCTGACTAAGATCGATGCTATAAAAAATATGGCTGACCTTCAGAACTATCTGGCTTCCGTAACGAAAGAAGGTGAAAATATCTTCTACGGATGGGGAGTATATGCTGATCTGAAGAATTCTAATATGAATGCCGTTTACTTAGGTGAAGCTGCTCTTGGTTTAGGAAGAGACTACTATCAGAAAGTAAACGAAAAAAATACAGAAGCTATTGCTGAATATCAGAAATATGTAGCTTCTATGCTGAAAGAATTAGGATATAAAAATGCTGATGAAGCTGCAAAAGGTATCGTTAATTATGAGAAAAGGATTGCGCAGACTTATCTGACCAATGAGCAAAGCCGTGATAATACTCTTCAGTATAATCCTCAGACAATGGCTGAGCTTTCAGCTTTGGTAAAAGGAGTAGACCTTCCTGCTTACCTTAAAAAAGTAGGGGTAAACACCGATAAAATCATCATCGGAGAACTGGAATATTATAAAAACTTTGATCAATTGGTCAATGCTCAGAATCTTCCTGTAATTAAGGATTATCTGAAATTCCACATGATCAATGGAAGCGCTTCATACCTTAGTGAAAAGTTAGGGGACATGAAATTTGATTTCTTTGGTAAATACTTAAGAGGTCAGCAGGAACAAAGAGCTCTTAACAAAAGAGGATTTGAGCTGATCAACAGAAACCTGGGAGAAGCTTTCGGTAAATTATACGTTGATAAATATTTCCCGGCAGAAGCTAAGGCTCAGATGGTGGAGCTGATCGATTATTTAAAGAAAAGCTTCGCTGTTCACATCAATAACCTAGCCTGGATGTCATCTACCACTAAGGAGAAAGCGATGCAGAAGCTGAATAAGTTTACGGTGAAGGTGGCTTATCCGGATAAATGGAAAGACTATTCAAAATTAGAGATCATTCCTGAATCTAAAGGAGGTACACTATACAAAAACCTTCAGAATATCGGTGAGTGGCAATATAATAAAGACTTGGCTAAAATCGGAAAACCGGTTGATAAAACAGAATGGGGTATGACGCCACAGACTGTAAACGCTTATTACAATCCTGTATATAACGAAATCGTATTCCCTGCAGCGATCCTTCAACCGCCATTCTTCAATCCTCAGGCTGATGCGGCCGTAAACTTCGGAGGAATCGGTGCCGTTATCGGTCACGAAATGAGTCACGGATTTGATGATTCAGGAGCACAGTTCGATGCAGAAGGAAACCTGGTAGACTGGTGGACTCCGGAAGATAAAGCAAACTTTGAAAAAGCTACCAAAGCCCTGGCTGCCCAGTATGATAAATACGAGCCGGTAAAAGGAACGTTTGTAAACGGTACTTTCACCAATGGTGAAAACATCGCAGACTTAGGAGGAGTAAATATCGCTTACGATGCCCTTCAGATGTATTTAAAAGATAAAGGAAACCCTGGAAAAATCAGCGGATTCACTCAGGATCAGAGATTCTTCTTAAGCTGGGCAACCGTTTGGAGAACATTATCCAGCGAAAAATATATGATCAATCAGGTGAAAACTGACCCGCATTCTCCGGGATATTTCAGAAGCTTCGGTCCGTTGATCAACGTTGATGCCTTCTACAAAGCATTTGACGTTAAAAAAGGAGATAAATTATACAAAGCTCCGGAAGACAGAATCAAAATCTGGTAACAATATAAACCGCTCAGCAATGGGCGGTTTTTTTGTTAGAAGTTAGAAGTTAGAAGTTAGAAGTTGGGCGTGGCAGCCCTGATTTGTAATGATGGGCTTATTTTATTCTTCTCCTCCGGATAGGTGTCAAATAGAAGATTCGAAGGGGGGTATCAACCACAGGTATTAATAACACTTGTATATAAACATCTGTGAAAATCTGAGTAAATCTGTGGTTAAATAAATTTTTTCATCAAAACTGAATCAATAGCAGAGGCATTGAGTCCGCTTAAAATATAATCCGTCTTTAGCCAAACCTAAAATCTCTCTTTCACTTATCAATAATTTTTAAAAGGCATATACATCAAATCTTGAACTTTAAACTTTAAACCCGGACGTCCCTTCATCAATTATCAATTATCCTTCATCACTTATCATTAAAGTTCGTATATTTGATAAGTTTGTGTAAAATCAAAAATTATCTTTAATGAAAAAGCTAAATATTGGAATACTTGCCCTTGCGGGTGTTGTATTTCTCAATTCGTGTGGTGCGGCAAAGACTGCAGGGACAGAGAAAAAAACTGAAGCTACGGCAGCCGTTGCAGAGCCGGTAAAAGAAGAAGTGAAAGAGGAGGGGATCAATTTATCTTATATGGATACAAGTGTACGCCCACAGGATGACTTTTTTAGCTATGTGAACGGAAATTGGGTGAAAACTACTCAGATCCCTTCCGATAAAGCGAACTGGGGATCTTTCAATGCATTGAGAGAAAATGTGGATGATGCTTCGCTGGATATATTAAATAAAATTCTTACGGAAACTTATCCGGAAGGATCAGAAGGACAGAAGATCCAGAATCTTTATGCTTCTTTTATGGATACTGCTAAAAGAAATGCTGAAGGCTTGACGCCAATTAAAGCTGATCTGGCAAAAGTAGATGCGATTAAAAACCTTAATGATTTCCAGAAATACCTTTTGGAGGCTACAAAATTAGGTGACAATTCTTTCTACGGATGGAGAGTAGGCGCTGATATGAAGAACTCCAAAATGAACGCGGTTTACTTAGGTGGTCCGGACCTTGGCTTGGGAAGAGACTATTACCAGAAAGTAAACGATGCCAATACCAAGACTTTGGCAGAATATCAGGCATATGTCGGCAAACTGTTCGGAGTTCTGGGATATAAGAATTCAGCTCAGGCAGCTCAGAATGTTGTTGATTTTGAAAAGCAACTGGCCAATTATCTATTGACTCTTGAGCAAAACAGGGATGCCAATTTAAGATACAACCCTAAAAATGTATCAGAACTATCCGGTATCGTGAAAAATGTTGATCTTGCGAAATATCTGAAGGACGCAGGAGTAAATACGGACAGAGTGATCATCGGAGAGCTGAAATATTACCAGAATATGGATCAGTTCGTAACGCAGAAAAACCTTCCTTTACTAAAAGATTACCTGAAATATCACATCATTAACGGGAATGCAAGCAACCTTGATGACAGTTTAGAGCAGATCAGATTTGATTTTTATGCTAAATATCTACAGGGACAGAAAGAGCAGCGTCCTATGAACAAAAGAGGGCTTACCCTTGTCAATGGTGTTTTAGGAGAAGCTTTCGGTAAGCTGTATGTTGATAAATACTTTACATCTGAAGCTAAACAGCAGATGGAAACCTACATCGATTACCTTTTAAAATCATTCAAAACCCATATCGCCAATATAGACTGGATGTCTCCTGAAACCAAAATAAAAGCTCAGGAAAAACTGTCTAAGTTTTCAGTGAAGATCGCTTATCCTGATAAATGGAAAGATTATACCCAATTGAAAGTAGAGTCTCCGAAACAGGGAGCAACATTATACTCCAATCTTCAGAATGTGGCAGCATGGCAGTATCAGAGAAGTCTGGATAAAGTAGGGAAGCCTGTTGACAAAACAGAATGGGGAATGTCTCCGCAGACTGTAAATGCATATTACAGCGGATCAAACAACGAAATTGTATTCCCGGCAGCTATCCTTCAGCCTCCTTTCTACAATCCTAAAGCAGATGCAGCCGTGAATTTCGGAGGTATCGGGGCTGTTATCGGACACGAAATCTCTCACGGATTTGATGATAGTGGCTCACGCTTCGATGGAGATGGAAATCTTAACAATTGGTGGACAGATGCTGACCGTAAGAACTTTGATGCAAAAGTAGGGCAATTGGCGGCTCAGTATAGCGCTTATGAGCCTGTAAAGGGAAGCTTTGTTAACGGTAAGTTTACAAGTGGTGAAAATATCGGAGACCTTGGTGGAGTAGCGGTGGCATATGACGCCCTTCAGATGTATCTTAAAGACAAAGGCAACCCTGGCAAGATCAGTGGATTTACTCAGGATCAGAGATTCTTTATGAGCTGGGCAACGGTTTGGAGAACCAAAGCTACCGATCAGTATATGATCAACCAGGTAAAAACAGATCCGCACTCTCCGGGAATGTTCAGAGCATTCGGACCGCTGGTGAATCAGGATTCGTTTATCCAGGCTTTTGATATCAAACCTGGCGATAAAATGTATAAAGCTCCTCAGGACAGAATAAAAATCTGGTAGTTTTACCAACAATTGTTAGAAAAGAAGGAATCCGGCTCAACGTGAGCTGGATTCTCTTTTTAATATTCTTTCTTATAATTCCGGAGAACAAACTTTATTCCGGTTTCTATAATGTCTCCCATGCTTTTACAATACTTGAAATTGACATCGTAGGTGAGCTTTTGTAAAGCCGTCCTTAGTTCTATCACATTGGCTTCCGGAGCGATATTGTCTTTTTTCATAATAGAAATGAGCTCATCGAATCTGCTTTTGCTGCTGGTCACTCTTTTTACGATTTGTGAACGTACTTCCTTACGGTATTGTTCTATAGAGCTTGGCTTCAGTTTTTCCAGCACCATATTTACCATTTGGCTGTTTTCCTTGAAATACTGTGGAAGATAGACTTTCAGATTCCCTTCATAAGTTTGCTGATCAAAATCGATGGGACGGATTCTGTAAATAACCTGGTCGAAATCGTGTATCGGAATAACAACGTAATTATAAGAGCGCATGTCACCAAGGAGCCCGATGAGGCAACGCTCATTGAATTTCACAAATTCCTTGGAAATCTGTGCCTTTTCCAATTCTGTACAGTTGGACATATGTTTCTGAATAAAAACATCTCCGGGAATTCCTAAAATATGCTCTTCTATCAAAGTGTTTTTGTAGACCAGAAAGTTAATGCGGTTGGGAGAAAGCAAATCTTCAAGTTCCAGTCCGTATATTCGGGAAGCATCGGCCTGCTTAATATAGAAATTAGTATAATTATCGTTAAGTATATTTCGTACCCGAACCCGAAAAGGCTTAGAGTTCCCGAAGGTACAGAAGTCGATCGTATCCACTTTCAGATAAGGTAAAGTAGCGGTATCTCCGTCAGAATGGAGGAGGGTATAAATCTTATTTAAATTAGCCTCTATTTCTTTAAACTCATATTCAGAGTACAATACCCCAAGCCACAAAGTATCTTTGCCTTCTTTATCCAGAATATTCACACTGTCGCTAAACCTTAGGAGGTCTTCATACAGAAACTTGATCTTGGTCGTTCTGTTATATTTTTCCAAATATTGCTGTAATGCTTCTGAAACTGGAAATATTGGTTTTCTAAACGCTATCTTTACATCTTTCATGACACTGTTCACTTTGTTTAAATATAAAGAATATTTTTTGTAACGCCTGAGGAATTCTTATTTTAGCCTCAGTTCGGGATAAGAAACAAAGGTTTAAGTCAGGAAGAGGGAAGCTGGAAGTTAATATTGGACAAATAATTTCTGGTAGTTATCGTAAAATTTGATGAAGTACTTCTTAAAATATGAATGAAATTGATTTTCAGCTGTTTTCAAACCTCAATAACTTCCAGCCTCCAGCTTCCAAATCTTATTTTCAGGTAAAGTGCCTTATCCCGAACTCAGGTTATTTTAACATTCATTTGATGCTTTTGTATAAGACGAAAGCGGACAAAGATTTTATTTTATTTTTTCTTGAATGATTTTATTTATTTTTCATAGCTTAGTGACATCATAAGATTATGATTTTATGTTGAATAAGTATAGGTAAATTTAATTAAGTCAAGAAAAATCTTGACAAAATTTTGTATGTTACAGTTTTTTTTTAAATTTAAACATTGGATTGGTAATTTATTTGATTCGTCTGTAAATTACTCAAAGACAGATCCAAATCAAAATAGTAAATCTCAAAATAATAATAATATGGCAATGTTTAATTATGGTGTTGGCGGAAACGAGGTAAAAGTAGACGCTAATGAAGCTATTCAGGAAATACAGGAAAATAAATCACTGATAGTAAGTCAGCTTACAACAGAAGAATCTTATACCCCTGAAATTGTAACAGGATTAAAAACAGTGGAAGACGTTTTCAAACATTTCCAGCCTTCTGTGTCGGTACAGCATGAAACAGAGGATGGAGGAGTCGTTGATGAAGAATTTCGCTTTCAAAATCTTGGCGACTTTACTCCTAAAAGCCTTACTCAGAAGTCAGACTATCTGCAGCAGCTGAGCATGGAACAGGAGCAGTACAATAAGATTGTACGTCAGCTGAAAACCAATAAAATTCTACGCAATATGCTGGAGAACGATCAGACAAGAGCAGCGTTTGTGGAAGTATTGAAAGAAGTAGCACAGGAACTTGAAAAATAATTAAAGACTTACATTAAATCATGGATAGCAAATTACAGGCGCAGGAAAGCCAGCAGCAGGGACAGCAGCAGCACTCGGGTCAGCCGAAGGGCAACCCACTTGCAGAGCTCAATAAAATGGGAGGTTTTGGCTTTGTTGAATCCGTTGTAGACGGTATCGCCAATATGAACCCGACAAGAAAGGCAAGGAAAGAAATTTTCCTTAACGATGGAAATAAAGCAGACGAAAGAAAAGAACTTCTTCAGAAGATTAACCTTTGGGTGAGCCTTCTGGAAGGAAACGAATCTGCAGATAAAATGGCTGAAACGTGTAAAAACAAAGCACAGCAGGCCGATCAGAATTTAAAGAAGAACTTAAAGAATACACTGGATGCCGTTCGTCTGTTGGAAACCAACTACAGAACTGTAGCCCAATTCTACAAAAACACAGAATTGGACAAAGTGGATAACGTAAGTATAGTAAATGCAAGCCTTGATCAGGTTTCCGATTTGGATAACCCTTTGTTCATCGATGCCATTTCTGAAGAATTCAAAAATTATTACGACCGTTTAGACCTTAGAGATAACTATTCAATCCTTGCAATACCAGGATATTTAGGGTCGAATAAGGTGATTGAGAAATGGGCAAAGATCTGTAACGAAAATAAAGTCATGATGGTTACAGACTTCGCTAACCTTGATAAACCGGACGATGTGGTAGATCTGTTCCACTCTGCGAACCTTACAGGAGGTGAGCTTCACAGAAGTAACGTTATCATGACGTGTAACTGGCTGGTAGGACGTGGAAAAGCTGAAGAAGTAGGAGAAGAAGAGAACGTAGAGCTTCCACCTTCCACTTCATTGGCCGGTAAAATCCACAAAACACTGATGTCTCAGGTAGCAGCAGGTAAAAAGCACGGTAACATCAATGAAGTGGATGCCGTAAAATTTGAACTGAAGAAAAGTGAAATTTCTCAGTTGGAAAAAATGGGCCTTGTACCCATGGTCAATGAATATGGAAAAATTATGGCTTTCTCTGCAAAGACATTGTTTACAGGAGACAACATCGGTCTTCAGACCTATTCAGTAGTTCGTGTATTCGACTATGTAACGAAAGTATTACTAGACTTCCTGAACAGAAGAGCTTTCGAAAACTGGAATGCTAAAAACGAAGACGATTTGAGAAGACAGATCGTAACGTTCCTGGATAATATCAAAGGACCGGACAAACTGATCGAAAAATTCAAGATCGTACGTTTCGAGCAGGATAGAGTAAATAAAGACAGAGTATGGCTTGATATCCGTATGACACCTTATTTCCCTACAAAGAGTTTCGTTATTAAACTTGACGGACACAAAGGAGATGATGGTAACGAATGGGATGCAGAATACACTCAGGAATAAAAAAACGTATTTTAAATATCAAAAACCGATGCAATTTTTACATCGGTTTTTTTCTACCAATATCTATGAATTTGAATATGAATAAAAAGCTGATCATGGGGCTTCCTGCCTTGCTGATGGTGCTCCTGGTAAGCTGTGAAAAAAAATACCAGAGTCCCGGCCGTTATGAAAATGATCTTTTCGCAGACGAACGCCAGGAAGGAAAAGCTTATATCATGAATGAGGATGAATGTTTTGATGGCAGTGAGCTGGTTCTTGCAAGTTCAAGCGTAAAGCTCGCAGATAGCTCAAAAGGCCGTGGAAAATCATTTTTCCTTTATAAAGTAGGATCCGGAAAAGTTTTAAAAACAGTGAGGGATTCTACCGTGGAAATGCCGATGCTGTTTTTGTCTCCCTATAAATTGAATATAAAAAACAGTGATTCCATGTATGTTTACCTGAAAAAACTTGAAGGATACCGTTTGATTGCCAAAGACCGGAACCTCAAATATCAGTGGCTAAAAGCAGCTCCTGTATATTCTGTGAAGAAAAAATAAATAAACCTATCTTTGCAGCATCAAAATAATGCTCAGGAATGGAGGGGTTGCCATCTCTTCAATGATTTAAAACAGATTGGTTTTTGGAAAAAAATAGAACAGCCCCAGGGTTTCTTCACGTAGGAAACAGAATTTTGGAATGGTATAAAAATAATGCACGAGATCTGCCCTTCAGACAGACAAAAGACCCGTATAAGATCTGGATCTGTGAGATCGTATTTCAGCAGACGAGGATCAATCAGGGGCTTAATCACTACAATAATTTCATTGAAAGGTTTCCGGATATAAAAACGTTGGCAGAAGCTGACGAAAATGAAGTTTTGCTGTACTGGAAAGGTCTGGGCTATTATTCCAGAGCGATCAATATTCATAAGGCTGCTCGGCAGATCATGAATGATTATCAGGGAGTATTTCCCGATCAGTATGAAGAAATTTTAAAGCTGAAAGGAGTAGGGAAGTATACGGCTGCAGCAGTTTCCAGCATATGTTTCGGCGGGAAAATTCCTGCGGTGGACGGAAACTTCTATCGTGTTTTGAGCCGCCTTTTTGCTGATGATTTTGACATTTCGAATTCAAAAGCATTTGCCTATTTTTCTCAGCTCGCTACCCTGGTGATGCCGGAAAATGTAGGTGATTTCAACCAGGCAATGATGGATATCGGTTCTGAAATCTGCAAGCCTAAAAATCCTCTTTGCGGAGAATGTCCCGTCAATGAGGACTGTCTGGCATTTTCTACCCAAAAGATCTCAGATTATCCGGTAAAAACTAAAAAAGTAAAGGCAGAAGACCTTGCTTTGACCTATTATTTTGTTCACAGAAACGGACAATTTCTGATCCGCCAGAGAGGTGATGACTTTATCTGGAAAAAATTATTTGAATTTCCTTCAGCTATCCCCGCTGATATGCAGCCATTCATTACCAGTTCAAAAACAGTTACCCATAAGCTGACCCACAAGAATTTAAGCATTGAAATATTTAATGTGACGGTGACTTCAGAAAAGATATGGAATGATTTTATCTCTGAAAATCAATACCTGATCACAAACGTGGAAGCTTCTCATGAAAAATCCTTTCCAAAGCCTTTGGAAAATTACATTCAAAACTCTCTGAAAGACTGAAATTTGTCTTCCGAAATCTGAAATCTAATTTGTACTTTTGCAAAATGATAAAAAAAGTCATTTTTATTTTTGTATCACTGCTTTTAATTTCATGCGGAAAAGACCCGGTTCCGAAACCTTATGGAGAACTGCGTCTGGAATATCCGGCCCCGAAATACCAAAAGTTTGAAAACGGCTGTGCCTACACCTTTGAATATTCGGATTTTGCTTCGATCACACCGGCAAAGAAACCTTGCTGGTTTTATCTGAATTATCCTCAAATGAAAGCAAAGATTTTCGTTACCTATTATCCGATACAGAATGACTTTGCAGAACATATCAGGGAAACTGAAAAAATGGTGTATGAGCATACCATAAAAGCAAGTTCTATTGATACGAAATCCTTTGAATATCCTGAAAAGAAAGTATACGGGAATTTCTATGAGCTGAAAGGGCAGAGTGCTTCTAATCTTCAGTTTTACATTACAGACAGTACGAAACATTTTGTAACTGCCTATCTATACTTTAATACGAGACCAAAGCCGGATTCTCTGGCTCCTGCAGTCAACTATATCAAAAACGATATGAAACACCTGCTGGACTCTTTTGAGTGGAAAAAATAATTACTTTTAATATACATTGAAAAATATATGAAACTTTTAGTTGTAGGAAGTGTTGCATTTGATGCAATTGAAACACCATTTGGTAAAACGGACAAAATTTTAGGAGGTGCTGCCACTTATATTGGGATTACTTCATCTATTTTAGGCGTTCAATCCGGTATTGTTTCTGTAGTAGGAGGAGACTTTCCACAGGAACACCTTGATATGTTTACAAACAGGGAGATAAATATCGAAGGAATTGAGATCGTAAAAGAAGGAAAGACTTTCTTCTGGGCGGGTAGATACCATAACGATCTGAATACAAGAGATACCTTAGCTACAGAAGTAAACGTACTGGAGAATTTTGATCCGAAAATCCCGGATTCAATGCAGGATGCTGAAATTTTATTGCTTGGAAACCTACACCCTGGAGTTCAGCTATCCGTATTGGAAAAAATGAACAGCCGCCCTAAGCTTGTTATCCTTGATACCATGAATTTCTGGATGGACAGCGCATTGGATATTCTGATGGATATGATCGCCAAAACAGATGTGATTACCATCAATGATGAAGAAGCAAGACAGCTTTCGGGAGAATATTCTTTAGTGAAAGCAGCTAAAAAGATCCACACTATGGGTCCTGAATATGTAATCATCAAAAAAGGAGAGCACGGAGCGCTTCTTTTCCACGACAATAAAGTATTTGCTATCCCGGCACTTCCGCTGGAAGATGTTTTCGATCCTACAGGAGCCGGAGACACTTTTGCAGGAGGTTTTGCGGCTTATCTTGCCAAAAAAGGAAAGTTTGATTTTGATACGATGAAATCCGCTCTTATTGTAGGATCCGCAATGGCTTCATTTACCGTGGAAAAATTTGGTACAGAAAGAATTCAGGAAGTGAATGAGTCTGATATGTTCAGCAGATTGAGACAATTTAAAGAATTGACGACATTTGATGTTGAACTGCAGTAAATAAGTCTTTTTAAGAAATATTTATAATAAAAAATTGAGTGAAATTCGTTAAGAATTCTAAATTTGCAACTTGTTAAAATAGTAAAATGACAAATAAACTAAAAATCACTTTTCTTCTTGGGATTTTCATGATGATATTTTCTTCGGATATGATGAATGCCCAGCTAAAACAAGGAGATTTGGTGGATGGTATTGCTGCTGTTATCGGAAATGAGATCGTGTTGGAGTCAGATGTAATCGAGCAGATGAATTATGGGAAACAGCAGGGAGCTGGTGATACAGACAAATGTGAGTTCCTTGAAAACCTTATCAGCAATAAGCTTCTTGTATATGAAGCTAAAAAAGATACATTGATTGAAAACCGTTCTGCAGCGATCAAAGAGCAGGCTAATGCAAAATACCGTCAGTTGCTTTCTCAATTTCCGGATGAAAAAACATTGCTTGCCGCTTATAAGTTCAGAAACGCTTATGAAATGAAGAACGCTATCGAAAAGATCGATACGGACCAATACTATGGACAGGCAAAATACCAGAGAGTTACCGATAAAGCTGACGTAACCCCTAATGAGGTGACTGACTTCTATAATATGTATAAAATGCAGCTGCCACAGGTAAAAGATGAGGTTACTTTAGCTCAGATCATGATCTATCCTTCATTGACGGATGCTCATAAGCAGGACCTGATCAACAGGCTGAAAAAGATCAAGCAGGATATTCTTGGAGGGGAAAGCTTTGAAAGCCAGGCAAGGATCTATTCAGAAGATGAAGGATCTGCAGCCAATGGAGGTTTATACAAGAACATCAATAAAGGACAGATGGTGAAGCCGTTTGAAGCGGCTGCCTTAAACCTGCAGGAGAATGAGATTTCAGACCCTATCGAATCTGAATTCGGATTTCATATCATCCAGCTATTGAAGAGATCCGGTAAAGTATATGATGCAAGACACATCCTGCTAAAGGGAACCCCTACGGAGGATGAGCTTAAAACGGCAAAAGCAAAATTAGACAGTATCAGAGGTCTTATCTTGGACGGAAAAATAACGTTTAAAGATGCAGCTTTCAAATTCTCAGATGATAAAAGAACAAAATTCAACGCGGGGATCATTCCCGGAGCGGATGGTTCTGACAAGATCGAAAGAGAAAGTATTCCCGGAACGATCAGTTATGAGTTGGCCGGATTGAATAAAGGAGATATTACTACCGCTTTTGAAGATGAGGAAAACAGAAGGCAGGCGGTTAAGATCATTAAAGTGGAAGATGTAATTCCTGCCCATCAGATCACGCTGGAAACAGACTTTAGCCGGATCAAGCAGATGGCGCTCAATAAAAAGAAGAACGAGATGGTTGAAAAGTTTGTCAACTCTAAGTTACCAACCACTTTCATTTCCATAGACGGACGTTACGATAGCTGTAGCTTCAAATCCAACTGGAAGAAAGAATCCATCAAAAAATAATAGTAAAACCTTCAGAATTTCTGAAGGTTTTTTTGTTTTAAAATTAACCATCCCCGTCACATCGAAGATCTGATTCCCTCCGGAAAGGGAGAATTGTCAGTCTTTCAATTGTAATATTCAGCGGAAAGGGTAATTTTTCAATATTCTGCTTTTTCCGGATAGGCTGTTGATTCTCCGGAAGTAATTTCCTGAGTTTCTGTTTTTTGAAAAAATCAGAGATTTTTGTATTGAAAAATTGAGTATATATTCCCGGAAACCGTTGTTTTTAGTATTTTTACGCATGAGCAATTTTATAGATTTCAACTCGGCAAAAAAACTTCATCATATGCAGGCTAACCAAAACAGAATTTCACAGCTTTTTAATATCAAATATCCCATTATTCAGGCAGGAATGATCTGGCATTCAGGATGGAGGCTTGCTTCAGCCGTTTCCAACTGTGGCGGATTGGGGCTGATTGGTGCGGGAAGTATGTACCCCGATATTTTAAGGGAAAATATTCAAAAATGTAAGCAGGCAACCGATAAGCCTTTTGGAGTGAATGTTCCGATGCTATACCCGAATCTTGAGGAAATTATCAATATCATCCTGGAAGAAGAAGTGAAGATTGTGTTTACGTCAGCAGGTAACCCTAAAACATATACAGAGACCCTTCAGAAAGAAGGTATAAAGGTTGCTCATGTAGTTTCTTCTACCAAATTTGCAGTAAAATGTGAAGATGCGGGGGTAGATGCAATCGTAGCTGAAGGCTTTGAAGCCGGAGGCCACAACGGAAGAGATGAAACGACAACGTTTTGCCTTATTCCTAATGTGAGAAAGCATATTTCCAGGCCGTTAATTGCAGCAGGAGGAATTGCTTTAGGTTCGCAGATGAAAGCTGCTATGATCTTGGGGGCAGACGGTGTACAGATAGGTTCCCGTTTTGCTGCTACTACAGAGGCCAGCGCTCATGAGAACTGGAAAAAGAAAATTACCGAGCTGCAGGAGGGAGATACTCATCTTACCTTAAAAGAATTAGCTCCTGTAAGGATGGTTAAAAATAATTTCTTCAACGAGCTGGAAGATATTTACCAGAGCGGAAGAAATAAAGAAGCTTTGACCGCATCATTGGGAAGAGCCAGAGCCAAGAAAGGAATGTTTGAAGGAGATATGGAAGACGGTGAGCTGGAAATAGGGCAGGTTTCTGCCCTGATCGATGAAGTTCTTCCGGTGGAAACGGTTTTCAGTCACCTGTTACAGGAATTTGAAGATACGAAAATGCCCGGTTTTTAATATAATTTTACTTGATGGAAGGACGAATAATTGAGGTAAAGGATAAAAAATTATACATAGAATATAATAATTCATTCGAAAACAGGCCCACTATTGTTTTTCTGCATGATTCACTGGGTTCAGTACAGCTTTGGAGGGATCTTCCTGTTCAACTGTCTGATGCTGTACAATGCAATGTTCTTGCTTACGACCGTTTGGGATATGGAAGATCATATCCGATGCCTGCTCATGAAAGACCGGTCAACTATATGGAACTTGAGGCTGATATATTGAATGATCTGCTGACAGAACTTAATATAGATAATGCCATTCTGTTCGGACACAGTGACGGAGGAACTATTGCATTGATCACCGCGGCAAAATACCCGGAAAGAGTAAAAGCTGTGATCTGTGAAGCCGGACATATTTTTGTAGAAGAAGTAACGTTAAAAGGTGTTTATGATGCCTGGGAAGCTTACAGGACTACCAATCTTGCCGAACGGCTGCAGAAATACCATGGTGATAAAGTGGAGACCCTCTTCAAAGCCTGGACGGAAACCTGGACCCGTGATGACTACAGAAACTGGAATATTGAATATCTTTTGAAAGACATTACCTGCTCATTGTTGTTTATCCAGGGAGAAGCGGATGAGTATGGAACACTGGATCAGGTTGAAAAAACGGTTAGCCAGGTTAGCGGAAGCGCTGAAAAATATATCATTCCGGGGATTGGGCATACTCCACACAAAGAGGTTCCTGAGCTGGTGTTAGAAAAAGCAGCAGGTTTTATCAGTGAAAATTCTTAACACGGAAATAGGTCAGACAAAAAATAAACAAAAAGCTATCTCGAAAGTGAGATAGCTTTTTTAGTCAATAATGCACGAATCCTTCATATTCATGCATTAGTATATGCTTAATAAGTCAGTCTTGCTCCTTATTTTTTTGGCTTTAGAGAAAAGTTATCCAGATAAACTGCCTGATGTACTCCATTCAGCAGCACTTTCAAGCCTAAATTTGAATCTTTTTTTAAAGAAATGTTGAATACCTTTTTATCTCCCGTTATCTTTGAAGGTTTAGCTATTGAAACATATGACTTTGCATCGGAAGTATTGTTGATTGAGAAAACTTCCAGCGTCGTTTCTCCTCCGTTATCAGAAGCATCAAGGGAAAGTGTATAGGTCCCGGCTTTAATTTTTGGAGTTACCAGATACATATTTTCTCCAGGGCTGGTCATGGAATAAAATATAATTCTTTTATCACTGGCGTAAAGCATTGCTTTTCCTGGCTGAGCAGTCCAGCATTTGTCAATATCTTTCCAGGTATCAAAATTTTCTGTAAGTGTGGATACGGTTTTGCACTGTGCGTTTACTGTCAGAAACCCTCCTAAAACAGCCATTCCCGCAAATACGATTTTTCTCATATATCATTTTATATAATGAAGTAAAAGTAGGTAAAAAAGATCATACAGGAAAGCCATTATCTAAGTTTATCATACTTTCTCTCCGGAGTATTTTTTACTATGAATTTTATTATTGAAGACCGGAATTTGTACATATTGCATGCAATAAAACTAAAGCTATTTTTTAGAGCGCTGTTGGCCTGTTTCCGGATTTTTAATGAGCCCTGTTTATGTAAAGTCCAATATTTCTGGAAACTTTTTTACCTGGAAATTATTTTCTCCATTTTGAACAAAATGTTTAAATAATTTTATCATTCTTTTTCTCTCTAATTTTCAGTTTTGTCTTTTCAGCAGATGTTTTCGTACAATAAAATAGCAAAAAATATGCAATAATAATCACAAATATGTGATATAATGAAGTTTTACATTTAGAATGTCAATAATGACACAGAATCATTAAAACTAAATGTTATGAAAAATTTTAAAAAAATTTCGAGAGAAAACCTGAAGAGCTTAAAAGGTGGAGGTCCTTCCAAACCAAACGGAGATACAGGATGCAGTTACATGTGCTGCTCTAATGTAGAGCCTGCAAAGTGTAGTACAATAACAACTGTTAGCTTAGAAGAGTCAGGAACTGTAGGATGCTCAACAGGTTCACATCTTGTAGAGGTCTGAAATATTGATCTTTTAATGGGGTACAGCTGGCATCAGCTGTATTTTTTATGATCCTAATCTATTAGTTATGAAAAAAATGATTTTGCTTTTTTGTTTAATGTATCAGATGATCTCAGCTCAAAATAAAAGATTCATCTATGAATATAGTTTTATTCCTGACTCAACAAACAGAGCTAATATTGTTAAAGATCTTATGTTTTTGGATATTTCCAATGGCAGGTCTCTATTTTACAGCCGTTATAAATTTACTGAAGACTCTACATCGATTGCAGAATCTGAAAAAAAGAAATTCTATATTCCAAAAGCTGATATTTTATACAGAATAGAAAAAAAAGATGGAAAGGTATTTTTTAAAACAAATGACTATGGTTTAGGAAAAATAAAAGTAGAGGATGATCGGAAAATGAACTGGAATGTTTTACCTGAAAAACAAAAGATAGGAGAATACATTGCTCAAAAAGCGACTGTAAGCTTTGGTGGCAGAACATGGATCGCCTGGTTTACAGCAGATATTCCTATTCAGGATGGTCCTTATAAGTTCAACGGACTTCCGGGACTCATTATAAAAATTGAAGATGCAGCTAAAAATCACCGCTATGAATTAGTGGGTATCAGAAATACTATTGGTGAAACCCTATTTCCTGAGTTAAGAACAAGATCAAATGAATTGGTTTTAACCCGGGAGAAATTTATTGATTTGTATAAAAAATATAGAGAAAATCCTGCTGCAGAAACAAGACAATTATATATGGAAGGCAGAATCCCTGATCAGCGGGATACTTCCGGCAATTTCCGGACAGGCGCTGAAATTGTCCGGGAAGTTGAGCAGCTTGCCAGGGAAAGAATAAAAAAAGACAACAATGTCATTGAAATTGATCTGCTGAAATCAGTACAGTAATGAAGAAAGAGATGTTGAAGAGCATTTCTTTTTTCAATTACAGTAATTGAAGCTCTTTCTCAATATTTTCTTTTGCCTGAGCTTCATATTTCTCTTTAAAATATCCGGTTTTAAAGATGCTTTCAAGTTCAAGGAAATGTCTGAGTGCCTTTTTCCGGCCGGGCTTATAAAGGAAATCCGGGTAAATGGAATACTCTTTTCGTATCTTTTGTGTGTAATCTGAGTATGTTTCCCAACCTTTTCCAAGAATGGAAAGATCAGCATCCAAAAGATAATTGATATCTTTATTTTCAGATTTCTGATGAGATTTTGTACTGAGAATCTGAATGGAAACATCCGTAGTTTCCTCTTTGTTTAGTCCTAATTCAGCAAGTCTTTTTTCCGCTGTTGCCGCACTTTTTCCCTCATTGGATTTTGAGGTGGCATCATAGATGATATCATGGTAAAATACAGCAAAAGAAACCAATGTAAAATTTGAAATATCACCTTTCACTCCTTCAAGTTCCAGGAACATATTTTCAAGATGAAGAAGATCATGATAATGCCTGCCTTTTTCAGTATATTTTATTTCAATTTCCTGCCAAAGACGGTTAATGAGTTGCTGATCCTCAGTAAAAGGTAAACAAAGCCGTAAAAACTGATCCTTCAGATTCATGGTGATAAGATATAAAAAAAGGAACTTTTAAAAAGTTCCTCTGTTCGCTTCAAGATTAGCTTTCAGATCGGCCCAGCCGCCACCGTTATAGCCATCTTTCAATCCTTGGGTAGTAAGGTATTCCAACGCTTTTCCGCTTCTGTTTCCGCTTCTGCAGAATAAGATCACCGGCTTTTCAATAGATAGGATTTCTTCCTGTCTGTCTTCTACTTCACCAAGAGGAATATTCTTAGCACCTTCTATATTTCCGTCCATTTCAAGCTCCATTGGCTCACGAACGTCGATTAATTCATAGTTTCCGGATTGTATTACTTCTATTAAAGACATAGTTGTTTGTTTTAAACATTAAATTATGAACGAAATTACGTAATTTTTTTTTGAAAAAAATCCTAATTAAAATATAATTTTTCAGAAAAGAAGCAGGAGATAGAGACTGGCGAAAAATGAAAGATTGATAAAATAATCTTAGTTTTGCAGTGTGAAATTATGAATGCGTCCGCTGAAAAATATTCCCAACTGATCAAAGCCAAGGCAAAACGTTTTGGATTCCAGAACTGTGGTATTTCCAAAGCTGATTTTCTGGAAGAAGATGCACCACGTCTTGAACAGTGGCTGAAGAATAACTTTAATGGCGAAATGAAGTACATGGAAAATCATTTCGATAAAAGGCTTGATCCCAGGCTTTTGGTAGAAGGCTCCAAATCTGTGATCTCACTTTCTTACAATTATTTTCCCGAGGAAAAAATCCCGGTACTGGAGAATTACAAGATCTCAAAATACGCGTATGCAGAAGACTATCATGAGGTAATTAAAGAAATTCTCCGTGAGATGGTTGCTGAACTTCAGGAAGAGATAGGAGAGTTTGGGTTCAGGGTTTTTGTGGATTCAGCACCGGTTCTGGAAAGAAGCTGGGCCAGAAAATCAGGCATAGGCTGGGTGGGAAAGAATGCGAACCTTATTACCAGGCAGAACGGCTCTTTTTATTTTCTGGCGGAAATTATCTGTGATCTTGAACTGATTCCTGATCATGAAACAACAGATCATTGCGGAACCTGCAGAAAATGTATCGATGCCTGTCCTACAAACGCTATCGTTTCTGAAAAGATCATTGACGGAAGCCGCTGTATTTCCTATGCTACGATTGAACTTAAGGATGAAATTCCGGATCATTTTAAAGGTAAAATGGAAGACTGGATGTTTGGTTGTGATATCTGCCAGGATGTATGCCCATGGAACCGTTTTTCTGCACCCCATCAACAAAGCCGCTTCAAACCGAATGAAGCTTTGAAAAACTTTACAAAAGGGGAATGGAAGGAAATTACCCAGGAAATCTTCTCTGAGATCTTCAGAAAATCCCCTGTGAAGAGAACCAAATTTGCCGGTCTGAAGAGAAATATTGAATTTTTACAGAAATCTTCAGATTCATTTTAGCTCAGGCTTTTGGTGACAATCCCTTGTCTGGAATTTTTTGAAGTTCCAAATTAAAGCTGACAATCGACCATTCCTTAAGTTTTCATTCTTAAGGAGGTTAAGATTTAATTGAATAAGTTTCTTAAAAAGCCCTTTCCTAAAAAGAAAAATTGACTTTCAGGAGATCAGATCTCACCGAAAATCAACGTTTTTTTTGTATTCTTTTTGGAGCCGTTTTTACTCTTATTTTAAATCTTTTTTGGGATTTGGTATTTTTACGCATATTTGTGAATATTTCGTAACTAAATATAGTCAATTTTTCGATTAAAACAAATACTTTTACTAAAAATTAAAGATTAAATTTTATTAAAAAACATGACTCTGAAAGCTGTATTGATCTATATTCTGAAAATCGTAGGAATTATTCTGGGAATCGTAGTGATTTATGTTATCCTGGGATTGCTGATCCCATACATTCCCGTTTCTGCTAAAGAAGATGGGCAAAAGAAGGAAATTCCTATTTATATTTATACAAATGGTGTTCATACGGATATTGTAATGCCGGTAAAAAATGACCTTCAGGACTGGAGCCTGAAAATTCCTTTTGCTGATACAAGATCGAAAAGAACAGATTATAATTATATCGGAATAGGATGGGGTGATAAAGGCTTTTACCTTGATACACCGACCTGGGCCGACCTGAAATTTTCAACTGCTGTGAAAGCCGCATTCTGGCTAAGCGATTCAGCAATGCATTGCACCTATTATCAAACAATGAAAGAAGGAGATGATTGTAAAATGATCATGATCAGCCGGGAACAGTATGAAAACCTTGTTAAATTTGTAGAAGCTAAATTCGACAGAGATCAGAACGGAAATTTCATATTGATTCCTACTGACGCTGTTTATGGAGATAATGACGTTTTTTATGATGCGAAAGGAACATACAGTTTTCTTTATACCTGCAATACCTGGTCCAACGACGCTTTGAAAGCTGCAGGACAGAGAGCCGCACTTTGGACCCCTTCAGATTTTGGAATCTTTCAGCATTATAAATATAAATAAGAATGATCCGTATTTTCCTTTTCTGTATTTTACTCTTTGCAGTTTCCTGTGCTCAGGATAAAAAAGAGAACAAAGCTGACAAAGATATCCTTGTCGCCGTACCTATTGAAGAGAAACCTGAAGCAGATCTTTCCAAAATGAAAATTAAAGCGGAAGAAGCATTGCAATTCTGTACTTCAAAGAATTTTAACACTGACTTCTGTATTCTGATCGATATGAGCCTGCATTCCGGTGTCCACCGTTTCTTTATCTGGGACTTTAAAAATAAGTCTGTATCCGGGAAATATCTGGTAGGACACGGCTGCGGATTGAATTCATGGAGTAAAGATGACTCTAAAAACAATCCCGGGTTCAGCAATGAAGATGGAAGCCATCTCTCCTCCCTCGGGAAATATAAACTGCAGGGAAGAGGTCACAGTGATTGGGGAATCAATGTAAAATATCTTATGCATGGCCTGGAAGAAACAAACAGCAACGCTTTGAAAAGATTTATTGTCTTTCATTCCTGGGATCAGATGAGCGATGAGGAAGTATTTCCAAAAGGCTCACCGGAAGGCTGGGGATGTCCTACCGTTTCCAATAATGCCATGAGGGAAATTGATCCGATGATCCGGAGCTCAAACCAACCGGTCCTGATGTGGATCTATCATTAAAAATAAGTAAGATGAAACATAAACTTGTCAGAGAACAACAGCTCAGCTGTGATATAGAAACCGCCTGGAAATTCTTTTCATCCGCTAATAATCTTTCAGAGATTACCCCCAAAGATATGGGGTTTATTGTGCTGACAAAAATGGATCGTGATGAAATCTATGAAGGTATGCTTATCGATTATTATGTATCCCCGTTATTTGGAATTAAAATGAAATGGCAGACTGAAATCACCCATGTAGATTTCCGGAAAAGCTTCATTGACTTCCAGAAAAAAGGTCCTTACAAGCTATGGAATCATCATCATGAGTTTATCCCGAATGAAAACGGAGTGCTTATGAAAGACACCATAGACTATGAGCTTCCGATGGGATTTCTGGGAGAAATAGCCCACTCTCTTTTTGTCAGAAAGAAACTGGAATATATCTTTGATTATCGTTTTAAAGTGTTGAATGAATTATTTTAAAAATACCCGGTATTTACTGATTTTTTAATTTCTTTCTACATGGTCTTTAAATTTAATTGCCAGTAATTCTGTCTAATTAATTTAACGCTTTATTTTTTTATTTTCCTACTGATTTTGCCGATTCAGCAGATCATTATTCGTAAATCAAATCAGCGGGATTTGCAAAATCAGCGAGAAATAATATTTTAATGCAAATTTAAAAAGGCTCTAAAACGATTTAAAAAATATTTATATCTTCGCAGTAAGATTTTAACGGAAAAAATATAAAGCATTAGCTTTCTTGTCTTGGTAAAACTGGTAATTTTAAGAGAAACAAGAATATGCAGTGCTCACGTTTGGCGTGGGTTTGTTTATTTGTTTCTCGGGTATACCAGTACCTCCAAGACAGTAGACATGGCTTCACGCCTATTTCTATTATAATAAAGTTCCCTGCTTCTATTATTTTATCCTGTTTTTTATTGATTTTATAAAAGTTATCATAAAATGCGACAGGTTCTGTCGCCACGGCTTGATAGCTTTGTATTAGTTAACCTAAGTACAAACTTTAAAACCCTATTTTTATGAAAACATTGTATTTATCAGGGTAGATTCATTTACCGTAAAATCCCCCATGTTAAAAATGGGATTTTCCCTGTTGTGGGAATTTTTGAAATTTTTTATATTCACGCAAAAATTACAATTAATGAAGAAAAATTACTTAAGCGCACTATTCTTATGCACTACTTTGGGCTTATACGCCCAGGAAGTTGTCTGGCAGAAAGACATCAAATCCTCTACTCAGGATTTTCTAAGTCAGGTTACTACAACGATCGATCAGCAATACCTTATTACGGGAAGTTCTATTCAGACCAAAGGCCAGTCGCCAGCTGCTAACAGCCAGCAGCAGAACAACGGTTATGATTTTCATCTGGTAAAACTGAATCAACAGGGCGAAGAAGTCTGGGAAAAGTATTTCTCCGGCCAGAATCATGATTATCTGTCTGCAACAGTTACCACACAGGACGGTGGATTTTTAGTTTCGGGTACCTCATATTCTAATAAGGGTCTGGATAAAAAAGATGATTCCAAAGGAGGTTCTGACATTTGGCTGATCCGTCTTAATGAATTCGGAGATGAATTATGGCAGAAAACCTTGGGAACATCTTCTGATGAAGAGGCCAGAGCAGTGATCCAAACCACAGATCTGGGATTCTTTGTAGCCGGCAATGTACAAAATTCATCCAAAGGCTATGGTTCCAAAGATGCCTGGATCATCAGGCTGGATAAAGACGGAAAGGAATTATCCCAACTTATCTTAGGAGGAAAAGGACTGGATGAAGTCGAAAAAATGATACCAACGAAAGACGGCGGAGCGCTCCTTGGTATTTATTCCAGGAGTTCCGAGGTTCGTGATTCGGGTTCAGGAGTAAGAAATCCAGAGACCAAACTTCCGACCGGTCAATCTGCCAACCGAAACTTATCATCTGCAACCTCTACAGCTATTAGCCAGTTGCCAAAAGCCAGCAGCAATTTCGGTGAAGGCGACTACTGGATCGTAAAGCTGGATAAGAACGGAAAAGTAGAATGGGAAAAGAACTATGGAGGGAAAGGAGATGATCATATCAGAACTTTGGCTTTAACTTCAAACGGATATGTTATAGGCGGAGAATCCAGATCCGAAAGATCCGGCAATAAAACTGTAAGCATAGAAGAAGGTACAGATCTTTGGGTGATCGCTTTGAATGAAAAAGGAGAAGAGCAGTGGCAGAAATCCTACAACTTTGGCAACCGTGATATTCTGATGAGTATGAGTACCATTCAGAGTCAAGATACCAGAGCTAAGAGTCAAGACCTAACAAAAGGAATTCTTTTAGGGGGTTATACCCATGCTGAGGGAAGAATCGAGAAGGAAGATGAGACATTTTGGATGCTATATCTGGATGGAAAGGGAAATGAGCAGTGGAGGAAGCATGTAACAGGAGAATCAAGACAAAGAGAAGAAAGGCTTTCAGATTTAAAGCTAAACAGGGATGGATCTATTGTTCTGGCTGGTACCAGTGCAACGGAATTAGGAAAGGAGAACTGGAAGATCGTAAAACTGGGAGATAAGCAGGTGGACCAGCTGATCGAGAAATATGATATCAAGATCTATCCGAATCCGGTGTCTGATTATGCTTATGTAGAAATCGGCTATGATTTCAAGGAAGCAGATATTATGCTGTATGATATGAGTGGAAGACAGCTTCAGAATCTGAAGACGAAGAATAAAGTGACTAAGATTAATACCCAGTCTCTGGTACAGGGAGCTTATCTGGTTACGATAAAGACTGATACCAATAAAACAGCGAACGCCAAACTGATAAAAAAATAAAAACTGACAATCATGAAAAAAATACTATTGGGTTCTTTTTTACTGACTGCTTTATCAGGAAACATTAGTATTTCCGGGCAGGAGAGAATAGGACTTCAGAAATATGATTATGTAACCAACGGAGATGCCAATATATACCAGGGAATCCCTAATATATCCCTTCCATTGTTCGGTCTTGATATTCCTACAACAGGAGTAGACATCAATTTATCGATAAGCTATACTACAGAAAGCTTAGCAGCATTTAGTCTTATCAGTGATGTAGGACAGGGATGGAATCTGTCTGGTGTAGGCAGTATTGTAAGAAACAAAACCCGCAAGGCAGAGGATTACCTTAAACGGAGTAACGGCAGGGTAGAATCTGATGTTTTTAATTATAGCTATCCCGGTGGAGGCGGAAAATTTTTTATAACCAATGATAATGTTTCCCAAGTGCTGACAGCAGTACATGTGTCTCCGTCAAATGATAAAATAACCATTACCAAAGATACATCAGAAGGGAAAATAAAGTCTTTCACCATTACCGATACAAAAGGAAATACTTATCTTTTTGACAAACTGAATATCAATAAAATAACTATAAGTGATCTAAATACCGTTACAAAACTGGTAAATAGCGGTTTTTTCCTTTCCAAAATTTTTAATGTAAAGAATGAGGAAGTGGCTGCTGTCGAATACGAAACAACCACTGATTCCAGTACCGGATTAGGCGTTTTGCAACGGCAAAAGATAAAAAAAATTACGGTTCATGGAGTCGGGAGCATAGAATACCTTTAGATTTGCAAAAGGATTTAGTATTAAATTAGACCTTTAGATTTGCAAAAGGATTTAGTATTAAATTAGACAA